>CALKVW010000234.1 GCA_938004785.1 uncultured Polyangiaceae bacterium | reverse complement strand
GTGCTCGACGAGGCGCTCATCCCACCCATGCCGCCGCCCGTCGACGTGCTCGTCGTCGTGCTCGACGAGGCGCTCATCCCACCCATGCCGCCGCCCGTCGACGTGCTCGTCGCGGGCGAGCCACCTCCTTCGCCCGGCTGGTTGCACTGTCCCGAGGCCTCGCTGCACTCGACGCGCGCCGAGACGCAGCTGCCGTCGAAGCAGGTCTGGTCGGCCTCGCAGTCGACCGCGATGCACCGGGTGGAGAGTCGGATCGGCAGCGTGAGCTTGGTGCTCTCGACGAAGGAGAGGATGCGCCGCTGCACGATGCAGGCCTTGCCGTCGATGCCGCCGGGCTGGCCGATCAGCTCCAGGCATCGCTCCGCGTCGGCGCGCTGGGCGTCGCCCTGGAGCGAGGGGTTCGGACGCTCCACGCCCGCCACGACGAGCACCTCGGCGAGTGAGCCCTCGCTCTCGCCCGGCACGACGACGAGCGTGCCGATCCAGTTGTCGCGATCGGAGATGTCGCCTCGCGCCTCGCAGTGGTCGGTGCCGCCTCGCGAGGCCAGCCCCTCTCGGCCGAGTGAGGTGCCGACCGCCAGCGCGACGTCGCCGAAGACGTCGCCCTCGAGCTCGTCTTGACCGATGCATCGGGCGTCGGTGCTGATCTCGACGGTCACCTGGGTGGCCGTGCGGCACGACGCGAGCGCGAGCCAGCCGGACCCCACGAGCAGGCTGGCGACCAAGGCGGCGGAGCTCGTCGAGGTGGCCATGCTCCTCGCATACCAGGCGACGCACCCGAGCCTCAAGAGACGCCCCGCCGAGCGCATCGCGCGCTCAGAGGTGGAGCGGGTTCGCATCGGGGACGCGTGGCGGCGTTGCGGGGGCGCTCGGCCCCTGGGCGGTCGTCGGCTTCGCGCTGGGTGCGCTCGGCGCCGAGGCGCTGGCGGCGGGGGCAAGCGCTCGCGGCGCGCTGCCCGCCGCGCGGGTCGTCGAGACGGTCGCGACCGGGAGCGCCGTGGCGCTGGCGATCGCAAGCTCGACGGACGCGCTCGCCTCGGGCACGACGCGCGGCGCGCTCGACGCGGGCTCGCCACGCGGGGCGCCGCCGCCAGGAACCGCCTCGGGCGCCGCCGCGTTCGAACCGGGCGGGTCGCCGCTCGGCGCCGAGACACCGCCGCGCATCCAAGCGAGCGCACCGATCAAGACGCCTCCTCCGACCAGCGCCGCGAGCAGCACCACGAGGCCCGCTCGGACCGGCGAGCGCGACGACGCGCCGGCCGGCTCCGACGAGCCCAGCGGCTCCGACGAGCCCAGCGCGGACGAGGTGCGCGCCTCGCTCAGCGCGGCCGTGGGGGCTGGCTGCGCGGCTGGCGCATCGAGCAGCGCGCCGCTCAGGCCCGAGAGCGGCTTCGAGCCCTGCCCCGCGAGCCGCAGCAGCGCGCGCAGCCCCTCCGCGAGCTCGGCCATCGACTGGATGCGCTGCGATGGGTCCTTCACCAGACAAGCGCTCACCAACTCCTCGAGCTCCGCGGGGATCTGGCCGGGTCGATGCGCGGACATCGGCAGGGGGTGCTCGACGTTGATCACCACCGCGAGCGCGGTCGGCGTCTCGGCGATGAACGGCAGCGTGCCCGTGCAGAGCTCGTAGAGGATGACGCCCATCGACCACACGTCGGAGCGCTCGTCGGCGAGCTTCGCCGAGCGGATCTGCTCCGGTGACATGTAGAGCGGCGTGCCGAAGGCCGACTGCGTCTGCGTCATGCGCGAGAGGCCCGGCGCGGAGAAGCGCGAGATGCCAAAGTCGAGGACCTTGAGCGTGCGCTGCCCGCCTTGCTCGGCGACGAAGAGGTTTCCGGGCTTGAGATCGCGGTGCACGATGCCCGCGCGGTGCGCGTCGATCATCGCCTCGGTGGCCTGGAGCACCCAGCGCAGGGCCTCGTCGATCGGCAGCGGCCCTCGGACCTCCAGCTCTCGCGAGAGGTCGCGCCCCTCGAGCAGCTCCATGACCATCACCGGCGCGCCGCTTGCGAGGCTCCCCACGTCGAGCACCTTCGCGATGTGCGGGCTCGCGAGACCGGCCGCGATCTGCGCCTCGCGGCGGAAGCGCGCGACCGCGTCCGGATCGGTGAGCGCCTCGGGCTTGAGCAGCTTGAGCGCGACCCGCGAGCCGAGCTCGTGGTGTCGCGCTTGGTACACCTCGCCCATGCCGCCTTCGGCGATCAGCCGCTCGACGACGTAGCGTCCGAGCACGAGGGTTCCGGGTGCGAGCTCCAAGTGGGTACGGCTCGATGCTAGCCGCGAGGCCTCAGAAGCGCAGCGTGAGGAGGGGGACCGGTCCGAGGCCTCGCACCGCTGGAGCCCGCGAGGCAGGCTCGCTCGGCCCGCCTCCGCGGCGCGGCCCAGCGGCCACGGCGGCCTGGCCGGGCGCGATCGTACCGACGTCGGCCGGGCCTTCGGTCGTGAGCGCGACGCCGAGCGCGGTCGCGCCAGCCCCCGCGAGCAGCCCTCCTCCGATCGTCCAGAACCACCAGCGCTCGTAGAGAGGGCTCTCGCCCGGCTCGATGCGCACGCGCTTCGTCTCGCCGGTGGCGAGCACGAGCTCGACGGTGTTGTCCTCGTAGCCCTCGGCGCGCAGCGTGACGCGGTGCTCGCCGGGCGCGAGACGCAGCTCGGTGGGGACCTGCCCGACGACGCGGCCATCCACCTCGATGCGCGCTCCGGGCACGGGCGACTCGATGACGAGCAGCCCGCGGCCGTCGCGCGGCACGAGCGGCAGCTCGAGCTCGACCCGTCTGCCTCCCGGGAGCGCCACGGAGCGTGTGATCGGGTGGTGCTCGGCGAGCTCGAGCGAGAGCTCGGCCGACCGGCTCGCGTTCACGCGCCGATCCACGATCGGGGTCTTGCCGAGCAGACGATCGCCGAGGCGCACGCTCGCGCCCGGAGGGGTCGTGCGGATCGTGACGAGCGTGGTGCGCGACTCGAGATCGGCGAGCAAGGCCTCCAGGTTGGGCACGCGCTCGCGGAGCGCCGCGGGCGCTCGCTCCCGGAAGGCGCGCAAGAGCTCGAGCGCCTCGGGGAACTGCCCCATCTTCTCGTGCGCGCGGCCCTGGTTGTAGAGCAGGGCTGGCGAGCCACTCAGCGCGTGGGCCTCTTGGTAGCGCTGGAGCGCATCGGCGAAGCGCAGCTCCTGCATCGCGGCGTCACCTTCCGACTTGAGGGCCTGGGCGCGAGCCTCGGGGTCGAGCGTCTCGGCGGGTGCGGGCTGCGTGGGAGCTTGGGCCGCGACGGGGAGCGACACCGAGAGCGCGAGCGTCAGCACGCAGGACCCGATCGCGCTCTGACGAACCCTCACGTCCGGGATGCTCGCGCACCACGCCGAGCTTGCCAAGCGCAGGGCAGGCGCGGCCCTGCACCCCCGAAGCGGCTCGTGCGAAGGCGCCTCGCATCCCCGAAGCGCCTCGAAACGGGGGGATCCGACAAAAACGATGGCGCCTGGATGATTTGCGATTGACTGAAATCGCCGTTTGGATAGAGTGCGCCTCGCTCATCGCGAGGGCGGGTAGCTCAGCGGTAGAGCGGCGGCTTTACACGCCGTTGGTCGCAGGTTCGATCCCTGTCCCGCCTACAGGTTCTCGGTTCACCGAGAACCCGCGTCGAGAGAAGGATCGGCTGACCGAGCAGCTCACCGAGGTCGTAGATCGGTGGGTCCCGTCGTCGATGTCGTCTACAGTCGACGTTCCCCACATTGGGGTGGTAGTTAAGTCGGTTATAACGCCGGCCTGTCACGCCGGAGGCCGCGGGTTCGAGTCCCGTCCACCCCGCTCCTGAGCCCCCCGCAGGGCTCTCGACAGCGCAGTGACAACGCAGCCTTGGGCTCCTCGGAGTCCAGGGCTGCGGCGCTTTGTGCGCATGGGCCATTCTCCGGCGCGCCGTTGTAAGCTCCGCGCCCATGCGCTTCGACCAGCTGCCCTCCCACGCGGCGCTCCGGGCCCACCAGCCCGAGCTCGCCGAGCTCCGCATGCGCACGCTCTGCGACCAAGCCGGTCGCTTCGAGGCCTTCACGCTGCGCGCGGCGGGTCTGTTCATCGATCTGTCCAAGCACCGGGCGACCGAGCGCACGCTCGAGCTGCTCGTCGGGCTCGCGCGTGAGTCGGGCCTCGAGGCGAAGCGCGACGCGATGTTCCGCGGCGAGCGCATCAACACGACCGAGGGGCGCGCGGTGCTGCACACGGCGCTGCGCAACCGCAGCGCGCGCGAGGTGATCGTCGATGGGGTCGACGTGATGCCCGAGGTGCGCGCCGCCCTGGAGAAGATGCGCACGGCGAGCGACGCGGTGCGCGCGGGCAAGCACCGCGGCTACGACGGTCGCGCGATCCGACGCGTGGTCAACATCGGCATCGGCGGCAGCGATCTCGGCCCGCTCATGGTGAGCGAGGCGCTCGCGCCCTACGCCGTGGGCGGGCCACGCATGCACTTCGTGTCGAACGTCGACGGCACCCACCTCGCCCAGACCTTGCGCGAGCTCGACCCCGGCGAGACGCTCTTCCTCGTCGCCTCGAAGACCTTCACCACGCAGGAGACGCTCGCCAACGCGCACAGCGCGCGGGCGTGGCTGCTCGCGTCGGCGCAAGACGAGCGCGCGGTGGCGAAGCACTTCTACGCCATCAGCACGAACGAAGCCGAGGTGCGCCGCTTCGGGATCGATCCCAGCAACATGTTCGGCTTCTGGGACTGGGTGGGCGGTCGCTACAGCCTGTGGTCGAGCATCGGGCTCTCGATCGCGATGGCCGTCGGCTTCGACCGCTTCGAGGCCTTGCTCGAGGGCGCACACGCGATGGACGAGCACTTCCGCACGGCCGAGCTGCGCCACAACGCCCCCGCCCTGCTCGGGCTCTTGTCGGTCTGGTACACGAGCTTCTGGGGCGCGAAGGCGCACGCGGTGCTGCCCTACGATCAGTACCTGCACCGCTTGCCGGCCTACCTGCAGCAGGCCGACATGGAGAGCAACGGCAAGGGGCGCACCCTCGGCGGCGAGCAGGTCGCGTGGGACACGGGGCCGGTGATCTTCGGTGAGCCCGGCACCAACGGGCAGCACGCCTTCTACCAGCTCATCCACCAGGGCACGCAGCTCATCCCCTGCGACTTCCTCGTCGCTGCGCGTTCACACAACCCGCTCGGCCGTCACCACGAGATGCTGCTCGCCAACGTGCTCGCCCAGGCCGAGGCCCTGATGCGCGGCAAGACCGAGGAGGAGGCGCGCGCGGAGCTCGCCGCGCGTGGCCTCTCGCAGGCGAAGATCGACGAGCTCGCGCCGCACAAGGTCTTCCCGGGCGATCGACCCTCGACCACGATCCTCTACGACAGGCTCTGCCCCCGCACGCTCGGCGCGCTCGTCGCGCTCTACGAGCACTCCATCTTCGTGCAAGGCGTGCTCTGGCAGATCAACAGCTTCGACCAGTGGGGCGTCGAGCTCGGCAAGGAGCTCGCGGGCCGGATCCTGCCCGAGCTCGAGAGCGACGCCCCGGTGAGCTCGCACGACGCCTGCACGAACGCCCTCGTCACGGAGCTGCGCCGCCGCATGCACGCCCCGGGAACCCCCGACGCCCCCTGAAGACAGCCATGGCCCGCGTACTCGTCCACTTCCCCGCGTCGATCTGGTCCGAGCGCGCCCGCTGGGTGCTCGACTACCACCGCGTGCCGCACAGGCGGCTCGAGCACGTGCCGATGCTCTTCGAGCTGCCCCTCCGTGTGGCGACGCGCGATCTGCAGCGGCCCATCACGGTACCGATCTTCTTCGACGACGGGCTCGTCCTGCGCGACTCGCTCGCGATCGCGCGCCACGTCGACAAGATCGGGCACAACGCGCCGCTCTTCCCGGACGAGGTGCTCTCGACGATCCTCGCCTGGAACGATCTCGCCGAGCGGCTCGCCGACGCCGGGCGCTCGCGCGCGATGGATCGCCTGCTCGAGAGCCCGGCCGCGCTCGCCGAGCTGGTCCCCTCCCCGCTCGCGCCGCTCGGCGCGGCGCTGCGCCCGCTGGCGAAGCTGGGCGCGCAGTACGTCGTGCAGAAGCACCACACCCGCGCGCACTCACGCGCCGAGCGCGAGGCGCAGATGGTGAGCGCGCTCGACGGCCTGAGCGAGGCCATCGCGAGGCGCCCCGAGCTCGCGGGCGACCACTTCAGCTACGCCGACATCGCCTGCGCGACCTCGCTCGGCTTCGTGCGACCGCACGCGGGCGCGAGCGTCGGGCCGGCGACCCGCGAGGTCTACACCGAGCCCGGGCTCGCCGAGCGCTACGCGCCGGTGCTCGCCTGGCGCGACACGATCGTCGAGCGCTACCGAGGCGCGCCGCCGGCCTCGTCGCGCTGAGGGGCGCGGGGCCCTTCTCCTAGGCTTCCGGGGCGCCTGGCTCGTCCGCCGTGGCGACCCAGCACGCGACCCGGCGCGCGCCGCCCGCTCCCACTCCGGGAGCGGGCTCGCGCGGCGAGCGGCCGAGCGCGACGAGCGGCGGACGCTCGCGCCTGCAGCGCACGATCACCTCCGGGCAACGCGGATGAAAGCTGCAGCCACTCGGAGGCGCGAGCGGGCTCGGCACCTCGCCCTCGAGCACCACGCGCTTGCGGCTGCGCTCGACGACCGGATCGGGCACGGGCACCGCGCTGAGGAGCGCGCGCGTGTAGGGGTGGCGCGGATCCTCGAAGAGCTCGTCGACGGGGGCGTGCTCGACGATGCGACCGAGGTACATCACGGCGACCTCGTCGGCGAGGTGACGCACCACGGCGAGATCGTGCGCCACGAAGAGGTAGCTCAGGCCGAGCTCGGCCTGCAGCTCGGCGAGCAGGTTCAGGATCTGCGCCTGCACGCTCACGTCGAGCGCGCTCACGGGCTCGTCGAGCACCACGAGCTCCGGGCGCAGCGCGACGGCGCGCGCGATGCCCACGCGCTGGCGCTGCCCACCGCTCATCTCGTGCGGGTATCGGCGGAGGAAGCTCGCGTCGAGGCCGGTCTGGTTCGCGAGCTCGGCGACGCGCCGCTCGAGCTCGGCGCGCGAGAGCCGCGCGTGCACCCGGAGCGGCTCGGCGATCGCGTCGAACACGGTCATGCGTGGATCGAGGCTGGCGTAAGGGTCCTGGAAGACCATCTGCATGCGCCTGCGCTCGCGGCGCAGGGCGCGCCCGCCGAGGCTCCTGAGCTCGGTCTCACCGAGCCGGATCGAGCCCGCCGAGGGCTCGACGAGGCGCAGGATGGCGCGCGCGGTCGTGCTCTTGCCCGAGCCGCTCTCCCCGACGAGCCCCAGCGTCGCGCCGCGCGCGATCTCGAAGCTCACACCGTCGACCGCGCGCACGCGCGCGACCTCGCGACCGAGCAGCCCGCGTCGCACGGGGAAGCCGACGTGCAGATCACGCACCCGGAGCAGAGGCTCGCTCAAGGCAGCACCTCGAGGCGTCGCGCGACGCCGGGCAGCGTGGCGCGCATCTTCGCGACGTCGTCCGAGTGGCAGCGCACGAGGTGCCGCGAGCCCTCGGCGCCGACCGCGCGCCGCTCCGGGTCGAGCTCGGCGCAGACCTCGAGCGCGAAGTCGCAGCGCGCACGGAAGGAGCAGCCCCTACGAGGGCCGAGGTTCCGCGGAGGCATGCCGCGGATGGGCTCGAGGCGCCGGCCGCGCGGCGTGTCGAGCCGAGGCACGGAGCGCGCGAGCCCCACCGTGTATGGGTGGAAGGGCTCCGCGAAGATCGCCTCGGTGGGGCCCTCTTCGACGATGCGCCCGGCGTACATCACGGCGACACGATCCGCGACGCGCGCGACCACGCCGAGATCGTGCGTGACGAGCAGCACGGCGGCGCCGGTGCGCTGGCGCTGGGCGTCGACGAGCTCGAGGATCTGCGCCTGGATCGTCACGTCGAGCGCGGTCGTCGGCTCGTCGGCGAGCAAGAGCTCCGGCTCGCAGAGCAAGGCCATCGCGATCATCACGCGTTGACGCATGCCGCCCGAGAGCTGGTGAGGGTGGTCGTTCAGCCTGCGCCCGGGATCGGGGATGCCCACTGCTTCGAGCATCGCGCGCGAACGCTCCCAGGCCTCGGGCCGAGCCATGCCCCGATGCAGCTCGAGCACCTCGGCGAGCTGCGTCCCGATCCTGAGGTAGGGGTTGAGCGAGGTCATCGGATCCTGGAAGACCATCGCCACGCGATCACCGCGCACGCGCGCGAGCTCGGCCTTGGTGGCGCGCGCGAGGTCGAGCTCGCCGCCGCTCTTCGAGCGCAGCAGGATCGACCCCCCGGCGATGCGCGCCGCGGGCTCCGGCAGGAGGCGCAGGATGGAGAGGCTCGTCACGCTCTTGCCCGAGCCGCTCTCGCCGACGAGCCCGAGCACCTCGCCTCGGGCGATCGAGAGCGACACACCGTCGACCGCGCGCACGACGCCGTCGTCGGTGCGGAACTCGGTGACCAGTTCGCGGATCTCGAGCACGCTCACGAGTCTCTCCGCACGCGCGGGTCGAGCGCGTCGCGCAGCCCGTCGCCGAGGAAGTTGAAGCTCACGAGCGTGAGGCTGAGCACGAGCCCCGGGAAGGCGATGAGCCAGGGGTAGATGTCGAGCGTCTCGGCGCCGCCGGCGACGAGCAGGCCCCAGCTCGAGAGCGGCTCCTCGGTGCCGAGCCCGAGGAAGCTGAGGAAGGCCTCGACGAGCATGACCTCCGGGATCGTGAGCGCGGTGTAGACGATGATGGGGCCGAGCGCGTTGGGCACCAGGTGCCCGAAGACGATGCCCAGGTGCCCCACCCCGATCGAGCGCGCGGCCTCGATGAAGGGCTGCTCGCGCAGCGAGATCACCTGGCCACGCACGATGCGCGCCATCGTGAGCCAGGACACCGAGCCCAGCGCGAAGAACACGAAGAACAGGCGGTAGAGCGGCAGGTAGCCCGGATCACGCGCGCGCTCGTTCACCAGCCCGTAGACCGCGACGAAGGCCTCGTAGAAGACGGTGTCCTGGTGGGCGAAGAAGGCGAGCACCAGGATGACGAAGATGATGAGCGGGAAAGTGTAGAGCACGTCGACGACGCGCATCATCAGCTGGTCGACCCGCCCGCCGAAGTAGCCGGCGATGCCGCCCCAGCTCGTGCCGATGACGAAGCTCAGGCCGGTGGACACCAGGCCGACCGCGAGGCTCACGCGGCCGCCGAAGCAGAGCCGGCTCAGCAGATCCCGGCCGTAGAGATCGGTGCCGAGCCAGTGCGCGGCCGAGGGGGGCGTGGGCCCGAGGGCGAGATCGGCGCGGTCGTAGGGCAGCGCGCTGAGCATGGGCTGCACCACGGAGACCACGGCGAGCGCGACGAGCACCGCCGCCGACACGAGGGCCGCGCGGTTCTTCCGCAGGCGGCGCCAGGCGTCGGACCACTGGCTCGCGCCCACCGCTGGCGCAGGCTTCGTGGTGGGCTCGTTCATCGACCGAGCTCCACGCGGGGATCGAGCCAGGCGTAGGCGATGTCGACGAGCGCGTTCGAGCCCATCAGGAGCACGCCGTAGACGATCGAGAGCCCCGCGATGAGGTTGTAGTCGCGGTTCTGGAAGGCCTCGACGAAGTAGCGGCCCATGCCGGGGATGTCGAAGATCTTCTCGATGACGAGCGAGCCGACGAGCAGACCGCTGAAGCCGGGGCCGAGGTAGCTCACCACGGGCAGGAGCCCACCTCGCAGCGCGTGCCTCAGGACGACGCTGCGCTCGGAGAGCCCCTTGGCGCGCGCCGTGCGCACGAAGTCGCTCCGTACGACCTCGAGCATGCCCGCGCGCGTGAGCCGGGCGACGTGCGCCGCCATCGGCAGCGCCGCGCAGAACACCGGGAGCACCATGTGACGCCAGGAGTCGAAGCGCGCGACCGGGAGCCAGTAGAGCGTGAGCCCGAAGAGCATGATGAGCAGCGGCGCGAGCACGAAGCGCGGGACGCTCAAACCGACGAGCGCGATGGCGGTGGCGAGCGCGTCGGGCCAGCGGTTCTGTCTCATCGCGCCGACGACGCCGAGCGGCACGCCCAAGGCGAGCGCGAAGAGCATCGCCCACAGGCCGAGCTGGATGCTCACCGGCAGGCTGAGCGCGATGATCTCGTTCACCGTGCGGTTCGGGTACTTGAAGGTCGGCCCGAGCGAGCCACGGAGGAGCAGATCCGCGAGCCAGTCCTTGTACTGGACCCACACCGGATCGGAGAGCCGGTACTTCGCCTCGAGCGCGGCGAGCACCTCCGGCGGCACCGAGCGCTCCTGATCGAAGGGCCCGCCCGGCGCGAGGCGCACGAGGAAGAACACCAGCGTGACCGCGAGCAGCAGCGTGGGCACGAGCGAGAGCAGGCGGCGCAGGACGAAGCGGATCACGGCGTGCTCGGCGGGGCCTCGTAGCGGCCGGGCTCGGGAAACCGCGGGACCTCGAAGGCCGGCTCGTCGCGGGCGTCCGTCTCGAAGGAGGGATCGATCCACATCCACGCGAGGTGGTGGCGGTTCTTCGCGTTGAAGCGGAAGCCCTTCACGTAGGGCTTCATGAGCGTGCTCTTCGTGTAGAAATAGAGCGGGATCTTCGGCATTCCGTCGACCGCGAGGCCCTCCGCGCGGCGGTACAGGTCGATGCTCGCCTCTCGGTTCGCGGTGGCGGCTGCGCGCTCCACGAGCGCGTCGAACTCCGGGCTCGACCAGCCGGTGCGGTTGTTCGGGCTCGTCGACAGGAAGGTGTCGAGGAAGGTGTGCGGGTGGTCGTAGTCGGCGATCCAACCGAAGCGCACGATCTGGAAGTTGCGATCGCGCACGTTCTTGAGCATCACCTTCCACTCCTCGTTGCGCAGCGACACGCTCACGCCGAGGTGCCTCTTCCACATGTCCTGCACGGCGACGGCGATCTGCTTGTGGCCCTCGCTCGTGTTGTAGAGGATCTCGAGCGCGGGCATGCCCTCGGCGCGGAAGCCCTCGCCGTCGGGCACGACCGGATAGCCAGCTTCGCCGAGCAGCGCGCGCCCGCGCTCGGGATCGAATTCGTGCCCCGGACCGGCGAAACGATCCGCGCCCGCGGAGCGCTCGAGCGCGACCCTGCTCGAGTAGCCCTGCCCGGTGAAGTCGGGCACGAAGTGCGTGGCCGGCGCCTGCCCTCCGCGCACGATGCGCGTCACCAGCTCCCGCTTGTCGACACCGAGATCGAGCGCGCGTCGCACGCGCACGTCGTCGAGCGGCGGGCGGGCCACGTTGAGCTCGTACCAGTAGGTGCCGAGGTAGTTCGTGCGGTGGAAGTCCTTCTTCGAGGACAGGCGCGCCATGTAGTCGTTCGGCAGCGTCGAGTTGTCGCCCATGTAGTCGAGCTCGCCGGTCTTGTAGAGGTTCATCGCGGAGAGGTTGCTCTCCACCTCCATCCACACGATGCGGTGGATGCGCAGCCTGTCGTGGTTGCGGTGCTGCGGGTTGCGCTTCATCGTGATCTCGTAGCGGAAGCGCCAGGCGTCGAGCGCGTAGGGCCCGTTGTTCACGAGGTGCTCCGGCCGCGTCCAGCGGTCGGGATCGCCGGTCGATGCGAAGCGCTCGACGAGCTCGCGTGGCACCGGGTACGTCGAGGGGTGCGCCAGCAGCTCGACGAAGTAGGGCGTCGGGTGCTCGAGCGCGACCTCGAGCACGAGATCGCCCACGGCGCGCACGCCGACGGCTGCGTCGTCGCTCGAGAGCGCGCTCCTCGAGGCCCAGCCCAGGGCGGCCTCGCCCGCAGCCCTGCCCAGCGCGGCTTCGCCCGCAGCCGAGCCCAGGGCGGCTTCGCCCGCGGGGGTCGCGCCGCGCGCGCCGCGGCCCGGCTCGGGGCGGAAGCTCGGCCTCGCGACACGTGAGAGCACACGCACGAGGCCCGCGCCTTCGCCGGCGCCCGCGGCGCTCGCCGGCTCGATCGCGACGAGCTCGCCTTCGTCGAGCGAGCCGACGAGCTTCGCGCTCGTGGAGGGCTCGGCGTGGAGCTCGAGTCGCTCGGTCGCCACCCTGAGCCGGCCGAGGTGGTAGGCTTGCCCGTTCTGGAGCACGTGCAGGTTGGAGGCGGATTGCGAGCCGGTGGAGGGCCTCAGCACGCGCTTCCACGCGTACTCGAAGTCGTGCGCCGTGACGGGGCGCCCGTCGCTCCAGCGTGCGTCGTCGCGTAGGTGGAAGCGGTAGAGGCGGTTGTCGTCGCTCCGATCCCAGCGCAGCGCCACACCCGGCACGAGCTCGCCTTCGGGGCCGAGGCTCACGAGCCCCTCGAAGAGGTGCTCGACCAGCGTGGTGCTCGCCGAGTCGTGGGCCTTGCCAGGGTCGAGGTACTCGGGTTCGGTGCCGTTGTTGACGTAGAACGTGTGCGGATCGCGGCCGCGACGCTCCGTGGTGCCGAAGTGGGGCCCACGATCGCCGTCGCAGCCGAGCGCACCGAGCCACACGCTCAGGGCGCCCACGAAGGCGATCGTGCGCGCGGCCATCGAGCTCGGCTGCCGGTTCATGCCTGGCCTGAACTAGCACGGCAGGGAGCCCGCACCGACCGGCGCCGTCGCTTTGCGGCCCGGATGCGCGCGCTCGTGGGTAGGCTTGGCCCCGCCCTCGGCGTCCGCGCTCGCACGCGCCACGGGGCGCACATCCAGCCATGCAGAAGCTCCCCCTCCCCGCCTCGCTCGGCCGTCCACTCCGCCTCTTCGCCCTGTGCCTCGTCGCTGCCTGCGGAGGCAGCGCACCGATCGGCGCGTCGGTGCCCGAGGCGCCGACGTCGGCCTCGTGCAGCGACGCGGCGAGCTGCGAGCGCGCCTTGTTCGACGCTGCGGCGCGCGCCGACTCGCTGCGTGAGCTCGCCGAAGCGCTCGCCGCGAAGCTCGACGACGCGGCTCCGTTCCGGCGCGCGCTCGCCGACGCGAAGCTCGCCGCGGCCCGCTCCAAGGGCCTCGTCGTCGCGCAAGCCGGCGCCGCCCCGCCGAAGAGCTCGCTGCCCACGATCCCGGTGGCCGGGCCGCTCGGCAGCACCCCCGCGGCCGAGGCTGCGCTCTGGCTCGCGGTCGGCGAGGCCGCCGGGCTCCACTACCTCGCCGTCGCGCGTCCCGACGGCAGCACGCTGCGCGTCTACCCCGGCGACCCGCTGGGGCCCTTGCTCGCCGGGCTGCTCCCCCACGGCGTCGACCGCGCGCCGATCGACGCGGACGCAGATCTCGCGCTCGAGCGCGCCCTGCGCGAGGCCTTCGCGGCAGCGAAGGCCTTCGACTACGTCGCCGCGGCCGACGCACAGCGCGAGCTCGACGGCCTCGCGCGCAAGCGGCCGCGCTACGAGCTCGGCGAGCTGCGCGCGCGCGTGGCCTGGAGGAGCCTCGGCTTCTGGGCACCGACCGGCGCAGAGGCCGCACCGTCCCAGCCCGACCCGCCCGCGCCGGCGCCCACGGCGGACGAGACACCCTACGTCGCGCTCCTGCGCGTTCGCACGGATCCTTCGGAGGCCAAGCCCTACGCGGCGAGGCGCGAGCGGCTGCTCGCCGCGGTGCCCGAGGATCGCCGCGCGGCGCTCGACGCCGTGTACCAGGCGAGCGGCGCAGCCTGCGGCGAGCTGCCGCTACCCCCTTACGATCGCCCCTCGGATCTCGCCTACGCCTCGCTGCTGCCGGGCGCGCTGCTGCCGGCGGGCTCCAAGCACGCGCGCGGCCGCGTCCCGCTCGAGACCTGGCTCCGTCACCACACGGCGCTCGTCGAGCTCAGCCAGCGCACGGGGCTCTACTTCGCGACCTCCCACGCGCTGCTCGCCGAGCGCGGCGCTACCGGAGGCGTGGTCCCGAGCGGTTCGCTCGGCCACCGTCAGCTCGACGCGCTCACCAAGAAACACCTCGACGCGCTCACGCGCCTCTCGCGAGAGCGCCCGGGACAGATCGGCGTGAGCCTCTTGCCGGCGCTCATGAGCGCCGGCGTGCTCGCCGACGAGGGGCTGCGCACCCAGATGGCCGAGCTCGCGCAGAGCGCCGCGCAGTCGAGCCTGCGCGAGGCGCGTGATCCCGGCGATCTGATGATCGCGCTGCTCTCCGGGGCGTTCTCCACGATGAGCCTGCCGCCCGACGTACGCGACGCCTACCTGGGCGCGCTCCAAGGCAGCTTCACGGCGAAGCTGCGCGGCGAGCTCAAGAACGAGACGGGCTGGACGGTCGCCGCGCTCTACGCGACGGACGCGGCCTACCGCCTCGTCACCGGGCTCTCGCCGAAGCTCGACGAGAGCTCCGCCGAGATCAGCCGCGCGCTCGAGAGCGACCCCTCGATCGAGCAGCCCGGGCTCGCTTCGCTGGTGAGCGCGCTCGCGCGCTACGCGGCGCTCGGCGCGAGCAAGGGGCTCGGAGCGCCCATCCTCGCGCGCACCGACGCCCTTCTGCCAGGCCGCGCCGCCGCCCGCGCCTCGCTCGAGCGTGCGCTCGCGCGCCTCGCGCCCGAAGGCGAGGTCGCGCCCCAGGCCACGCTGAGCGAGCTCACCGAGCTCGTCGACAACTTCGCCGCCACGGCGGCCTTCGCGCTCGAGTCCAGCCCGACGAAGAGCGAGGCAAGCTGCGCCTCGAAGGAGCCCTTCCGCCCGGATCCGAAGACGCAGCGCGCGCTCTCGAAGCTGCGTGATCAGCAGCGCGCGCTCCTGCGCAAGCCGAGCCTCGCCAAACCCACCGACGTGTGGTCCAAGCGCGCGCGCGCCGTCGTCGTGCTCGTGGGCGACCTGGTCGATCTGAGCGAGCGCGGCTTCGAGATCCCGGACGATGCGGCCCGTGCGAAGCCGCTCGGCGTGCCCGATGCCGTCGCGCGGGAGGCGATGCACGACGCGCTCGCGAGCTTCGTCGAGCCCGAGCTCGCGAAGCTCGGCAGCCGCTCCTACGGTCTCATGCGCGCGGTGGCCTCGCGCGGTGGCTCGGAGCTCGGCCGTGGAGGGCTCGAGCTGGCGCAGCTCTCGACCGCCGCGCTCGAGTACCTGGTGGGCGACGAAGGCAGCTCGGGGCCCTTCGCGAAGCTCGGCGCCACGCTCGCAGACGCGCTCCAGAAGAACCAAGGTGGCGAGCTCGTGCCTGCCCTGCTCGCCGCCAGCTCCGCACTCTCGCTCCAGGGAGAGGTGACCACACGCGACGTGATCCTGCTCTCGGTCGGCGTCGTCCAGGCGGTCCGCGAGGAGAGCATCCCGAAGGCGGCGCTCGAGATCGCCGCGCGCGACCGCAGCCAGACCGAGTGGATGCTGCACATGCTCGACGAGACGGGTCGCCTCAAGCGCGGCGAACCGGTCAGCGTGGGCGGCTTCCGACCCGGGCTCGAAGCCGCGCTCGCGCGCGAGTGCGCCACGGCGAGCGTGCCGGAGATCGTCGAGGTCTACGCCGCGCTCGAGAGCCGCCGCGCCGGGCGCAAGAAGGAGGCGAGCGAGGCCCTCGCGAAGGCGCTCGCGCGCGCCGAACGCACGCTCGTCGTGCCACGCGCTTCGTACCACTTCCGCCGCGAGACCGAGCAGCGCGTGCTCGACCTGCGCATCGACCTCGGGCTCGGCTCGGTGATGCTCCAGAACGCCAACGCCTTCAACGCTGGAGGCGGCCTGCGCACGACGGGCGAGGCGAAGACGAGCTTCGAGCTCCACTTCACGAGCGCCGAGTCCAAACAGACCCTCGACGACACGGCGCGCTTCTGGGTGCGCGCCCAGGCCTTGCTCGCGATCTGGCAGTTCGCCGACGGCGAGCAGAGGCGCGGCGAACAGTCGGCTGCGAAGCTGCTCGGCGTGCTCACGCGCCGCAGCTGGCTCGGCGCCTCGGGCCTCACCGACGAGCCCACCGCGTGGGCGGCGGATTCACGCGCCTCGCTGCTCGTGCTCGCACAGCTCGCCGCCGATGGCGGCAGGCCCCTGCTCGCGGGAGCCTTGCTCGGGCTCGTGCGCGGCACGCTCGACCCCCAGACCGACGACGCAACGCTCGCCTCGACGCTCGAAGAGGCCCCCGAAGGCCTGGGCGAGCCCTCGCTGCGACCCGTCGTGGAGCGCGCGCGCGGCCTCGCGAAGCGCGTCGCGCAGGGCCTGCCCTGCGTGACGCCCGCGGCCGGACCTGGCCTGCCCTTCGCGAGCCTCAGCTGCGAGAGCTACCCGCTGGAGCTGGGTCTACGCGCGGCCGAAGCGACGAGCCTCTCCCCGCGCCTCGCACCGAGCGGCGGCGGCCGCGGCTCGAGCTGCCCCGACCTGGCCGCGCTCGACGGCTTCCTCCGTCCGGCGATGTCGGGCACCTACGACCCGGATCGCTTCGCCGAGGCGGCCACGCAGAGCCTCGAGCTGGGCAAACCCGTCGAGGCCGCGCTCCTGCTCGTGGCGCACCGGCAACCCAACCACTGCAGCGCGACGATCGAGGCGCTCTTGCGCCGCGTGGCCCAAGAGATCCCCGAGGCCAGCTCGCTGCGCGCCGACCTCTACAGCTCGCTGCTCAACTGCAGCAAAGCATCGGTGAGCGAGAGCCTGCTCGACGATCTCGTCGCGCTCGACGTCGAGGCGACGAAGCTCGGCGACACGATCCGCAGGCTCGAGCTCGCCTCGCACGCCGCCGCCCTGACGCTGAACCTCGCCGACCCGAGGCCGCTCGCCGTGGTCGTGCGCAGGCCGGACTTCGTCGAGCCCACGCGTCGGCTCGGGCCCCGCGCGCTCGGCATCGCGCTCCTGCTCGAGCAGGCTGGCTCGGTGCTCGAGGGCAAGCCGCTCGCGCCGTCGCAGCGCGCCGCCGAGGTCGAGCTGCTCTGCGGCCCTTACCCGGCCGCCGACCGCAAGGCGATCTGCGAGCAGCTCACGAAGCTGCGCTCCCCCGAGCTCGGCGTGGAGCCGCGCAAGGACCTCGCCCGCGCGACGCTCACGGCGCTCCTGTCCAGCCTGAGCGGCCCCTGAGCACTGCTCCGTCGCCCGGCCGCCAGGGCCGGGCGACCCATCGACTCGGGCCTCGTCACACTCCGGCTCCTCTCTCCGATAGCCTGATCGATGAGCCCAGCCATGCCTCTTCGAGTCGAAGCTCCCGGGGTCCGCGGCGCGCTGGAGAGCGCCGAGACGAGGCGCGCCCTGCGTGACTTCGTGCGCCGTCGGGTGGCCGACCGCGACGTCGAAGACGTGGTCCAGACCGTGCTGGTCGAGGCGCTGGCCTCGCAGAAGGCCCCGGAAGACCCCAGCGAGATCCAGCGCTGGCTGCTCGGTATCGCGCGCCACAAGGTCGCGGACCTACACCGCAAATCTGGGCGCGAACAGCCGAGCGAGCTGCCCGAGCTGCCCGACGCGCCCGCCCCGGTCGAGGAGCGTGAGCTCGTGCGCTGGGCCGAGAAGCAGGCGGGGCCCACGCGCGAAGCGGAGGCCACCTTGCGCTGGATGGCGCGCGAGGGTGAAGGCGACAAGCTCGAGCACATCGCCGCCGAGGAGAACCTCCCCGCTGCGAGGGTGCGCCAGCGCGTGAGCCGCATGCGCCGCTGGATGAAGGAGCGCTGGGTCGCGGAGCTCGCCTTCGTCGCGACGCTCGGTGTGCTCGCGCTCGTCGCCTACCGCTTCCTGCGCGATCGTCCGGAGCCCATCAGCCAAGAGGTCCCGGATGCGCCGCGCCTGCCCGAGGGGCCGGCGCCCGTCGCCAAGAGCTCCGGTCCGCCGTCCGAGAGCGACGTCGAGCGCGGCCGGCGTGCGCGCAGAGCAGCGCTGACACGCTGCGAACGCGGCGAGCACGCAGAGTGCCTGCGCTCGCTCGACGAGGCCGCGCGCCTCGATCCGGCGGGCGATCTCGCGCCCGAGGTGCAGGGCGCTCGCGAGACCGCCAAGCGCGCACTCGAGGCGCCCGCACCCGAGCAGAGCTCGGCGCCTCCGCCTGCACCCGAGCAGAGCTCGGCGCCTCCGCCCGCGCCCGTGCAGAAGAGCGCGCCTTTGCAGAAGCCCGGGCCGAAGTCCGAGCCGGCGCCGGTGAAGCCTCAGAGCACCACCGCGCCTCCCATGCCCACCACCACGGGCGCGAAGTCGTCGTCGCTCGGGCTCGAGAGCGGCAGCGGCAGCGACTTCGGCGGCAGCAGCGGCCCGAGCAAGGCCGCGCCGGGCAACCAGCTCAGGAAGAAGAGCCTCTGATCAGGGCTTCGCGGTGGGCGCGGCGCTCGCAGAGCCCGCGGCGCTCGCAGAGCCCGCGGCGCTCGCAGAGCCCGCGGCGCTCGCAGAGGCGGAGGCGCTCGGCGCCGCGCTCGGGTCGGGGCTGGGGGCGGCAGGCTCGACCGGCGGCGGCGCGCTCGGCGCGGCGCTCGCGCTCGAGGGTGGAGCCTGGGGTGGGACCTCGTCCTCCCAGCAGGCCGGGTTCGGCGGAGGGGGCATGGTCACCGAGCGGGTCTGGCCCTCGCCACGCTTGGTCACGAGCTTCTCGGTCGCGTAGACCTTCGCCTCACCGCACTCGTACTTCGAGTCGGCGAGCGTGGGGCCCGGCTTCTTGGCCGCGTCGTTGCCGGCAGGCGGCGTGCCGCGCTGGTTGTCGCACTGTGCCCACTCGATGTCGTACTCGGCGTTCGAGTCGGGCAGCAGGAAGCGCGTGCGCGGCGACTGCGTGGTGCGCAGCCCGGTGACGGTGACGGTCGCGATCGTCTCACCGTCTTCGAGCACGCGCATGCGCACCGGTTGCTTGAGCCCTCCCTGCATCTTGGTGTGGCTCGCCCCGAGCTCGAAGTCGGCGCAGACCGGCTCAGCCTTGATCGTGGCGGGCGCCGAGGGCCCATCGCAGCCTGCTGCCGCGGTGAAGAGCGCGAGCGCCGCGCCGATCCACGAGCGCTCGAGCGTCGCCCCCGGCGAGCTGCTGCGCTGGGCTCCATCGCTCGGAGCCGGCCTTCGATCGTCCTTGGAGTGCATCAGAGCTTCGTCCTCGCGAGCTTGAGGATGTGATCGAAATGCGCCTTCGACAGCGGGACCACGCTGAGACGGGAGCGCTTGAGCAGCGCGATGTCGGCGAGCTCGGGATCGCTCTTGATCGCCTCGAGCGGCACCGGATGCGCGAGCGTCTTCGTCGGAGCGACGTCGACCACGCTCCAGTCTTCACCCGCGGCGGTGGGATCGGGGTAGGCCTCGGTCACGACCTTGGCCACGCCGACGACCTCCTTGCCCTCGTTCGAGTGGTAGAAGAGGCAGAGATCGCCACGCTTCATGGCGCGCAGGCTGTTGCGAGCCTCGAAGTTCCGCACGCCGTCCCACATCGTCTTGCCGTCGCGGACGAGCTGGACCCAGGCGTACTTGAACGGCTCGCTCTTGATCAGCCAGTGCTGTGGGGGGGCCTTCGGCACGGGCGCACCCTAACACGAGTCCTGGTCGCTCGGGGCGCGCGAGCGCGCGCTCAGGCGCTCTGCGCTTGGGCCGCGAGCGCGCGCTTCTCGGCGATCTGCGCCGCGATCTCCTCACGCGTGAGCACCGGCAGGCTCGGCTCCATCTTCGACGGGTTGAGCAGGTGCGGACGCTTGTGGTGGTTCGCGTGCATGTAGATGCCGAGCACGAGCCTGTTCATGAGCCGGTAGACGCCGTGGTCGAGGTTCACCGGCTGGAACGAGCCGCGCGGGTGCCAGGGGTCGTGCGTCGCCCAGTTGAAGTGAACGAGCTGGAAGAAGCCCACGACGCCCGCCGGGAGGAAGAGGAAGAGGAAGGCGTGGAAGCCGAGCAGGTGGTACCAGGCGGAGACGAGCAGCACGCCGGTGCCGAAGCTCACGAGGCTGCGGAGCTTCTCGATGCGGCGGTTCTCGGGTGTGTCGCCGTGCACGTCGAGCGCGATCTGGACCAGCGTCTTCTCGATGTGCGCGAGGTGGTGCCAGCAGAAGCCGAGGTAGCTCGGGTTGACGGGGTGCGGGTCCTTCGCCACGTCGTCGCTGTATCGGTGGTGGCGCTGGTGAAGCACCTCCCACGACGCAAAGCGCGTCACGACGACCATGCCGGCGAGCTCGCCGACGATGCGGTTCCACGGCTTGGGCAGGCTGCCATGGGTGCACTGGTGCGTGATCGCGTTGCAGAGGATCAGCGCGTAGCAGACGATGGGGAGCGCCCCGAGGTAGGCCCAGCTCCAGGGGCCGAAGACGGCGCCCTCGCCGAAGAGCCCCGCGTGGCCGGTGGCGCGCATGAGCGCGATCGCGCCCAGGCACAGCGCCGCGTAGAAGCCGTCGTAGTAGAAGTAGAAGTACCGGTTTCGCCGCAGCTGAGCGAAGGGCAGCGTCCGGAACGAATCGGTGAACGACGAGACGAGGGCGGCCACGGGGTCCTCCTGCCGGGGCGCGTCGTGGAGCGTCGACGCTCACACACGAACCACGCACCGATCGGCACGGAGCGTTAGCCCAGCTGTTCGATCGAGTCCAGTCGAGCGCGACGGATTTCCGTCGCGTCAGGTCTCGGATCTTGGCCCACGAAATGCTTGCGTTCGACGCCCAAGGCCGCTCCCGGCCGTTGCACGTCCGCGCAGGCTCGGCTAAGCGATGCCACCGTGGCGAGCGCAGTAGAGAGCGAATCCGGCAGGCACGAGGGCAAGGCGTCGGGCGAGCCCTGGCTGGTCAAGCACCCAGCCGAGTGGCGCCAGATCGGCATCGTCGCCACCTACTGGTCGATCCTCGGCGCGATGTACTTCGTGCCTGCCTGCCGCAACGTGCTGTTCTTCGCGGCGGCCTGCTACTTCAGCTTCCTCAACGCCGTCGTCATCCACAACCACATGCACCAGGGCGTCTTCAAGTCGAAGACGCTGAACCTCGGGTGGCGCCGCATCCTCTCCTTCGGCGCGCTCTACCCGGCGACGGTGAACATCCCGGCGCACAACCTGGTGCACCACCACTTCGAGGACGACGGCCAGCCCGATTGGGCCGCGCCCGAGAACGTCTCCTTCAAGTGGCACCTGCTCAACCTGATCCACTTCCCGAACGTGTCCGGGCCGAACACCTTCTCCGGCATGCAGCGCTGGGCGGCGGTGGGCGGCCGCGACGACGTGCGCAAGCAGTACCTCTACGATACGGGCTTCGCCTTCGGGCTCACCGGCGTGCTCGCCTTCTTCGACCTGTGGACGACGCTGTTTTTCATCGTCCTTCCGCAGCTCTACGGCGCACGTGGCATCTTGCGCATCAACCTCATCCAGCACGACGGCTGCGACGTCACGACCGAGTGGAATCACTCGCGAAATTTCGTCGGTCGCGCCTTCAACTGGATCATGTGCAACAACGGCTACCACACGATCCACCACAACCGCGCGGGCCTGCACTGGTCGGTGCTCCACGAGTGGCACGCACGTGAGGTGAAGCCGCGCGTCGACCCCTCGCTCGACGAGCCCAGCATGCTCGCCTACCTGCTGCGCACCTACCTCTTCTCCCTCGGTCGCCCCCGGGCGCGCGACGTCGCCCGAGCCGAGCGGGCCGCCCAGCCCACGGAGCTCGCGCCCCGCGATGCCCGCCGCGCCGAAGCGGCCCAGGCCGCTGGTCTCTGACCGAGCGCGCACGCCGCTGACGCACGTGCCGCGCTCAGCCGCGCGGCCCCCCAACCCGCCGCCCCACGCCACCGAGTCCTCCCCATGCTGAGCCACACCACGATGGGCTACGTGGCCCTGTTCGTCCTCTGGGGGAACACGCTGCTCGTGGCGCTCGCCGCGCTGTCGCGCGCCGGCAAGCTCTGGCGCAAGCGGGCGCAGCTCGCTCCGGTCGAGCCACGCGCCGGCGCGCGTGGGCTCGTGCGCGGGCGGCTCGCTGGAGAGGGCCCGATCGCCGAGCTCGAGATCGAGCAGGTGGGTCGCTACGGCGCCGGAGAGCCTCGCTCGGTGCTCTGGCACGACCGCCGCGCCGAGAGCCGCGTCCTCGGCGGCGAGCTCGAGCTCGCCGGGCAGCGTATCGCGCTCGACCCCGAGGCGAGCGCCGAGGTCTGGCCGAGCGTCGCGCGAGCCGAAGAGCTCGCCACGTGCAAAGGCGCCGCCGAGTTCGACGAGGTCTGGCCCATGGCGCGCAAGGCGCGTGGATGCACGCGCAAGCTCCGGGTGCCCATCGAGGCGGGCGAGGAGGTCCACGTGGCCGGGCGCTTCGAAGAGCGGGGCGGCGCGCTGGTGCTCACGGGGGCCCCCGCCGAGCCCTTGCTCGTCTCGACGATCGAGCCCCGCGGCTTCTTGCTGTCGCAAGTGAGCTTCCTCGTCTTGGCCTTCGTGCCCGGCGTGCTGCTCGGCGCAGGGCTCGTGACCGCGATCGCGCTGTGGCCTCCGGTGCTCGAGGGCACGATCAGCAAGCTCGGCGGCCTGCTCGCCTTCGGCTACTTCCTCATCGTGCTGCCGGCAGGCACGTGGGCTCGCGATCGCACGCTGCTCCCTCAGGAGCGGCCTCTGCGAGGGCGCTGGGTCGATCCCTCGCCGAAGCGCGAGGCGGCGTCGCAGGACGCGAGCAGCACGGCGAGCGAAGCGGCGTCCAAGAGCTGAGCGCCGCCGTGCGCTTCTGGTATACGCGGCGCGGCGCCTCATGAGTGACGACGAGCTGAAGATCCCGCGCGCTCCCGGCGTGCCACGTGACCTCGCGGCGCAGGCCGCCGCCTCGAGCTCGCGCCGATCGGTCGACCCAGGGCCCGAGCCGGGCGAAGAGCACGAGGAGCCCCCGCCCGCGTCGACGCGCATGAGCGCGTTGCTCCTGTGGCTCGTGGGCTTCCAGGTGCGCACGCCCTTCCGGGTGCTCGGCGTGGCGCTGCTCATCACGGCCGTCGCCGCCCTCGGCGCCTTCAAGCTGCGCATCCTCTCGGGCTTCGAGAACCTCTTGCCCGACGACCGGCCCAGCGTCGTCGAGCTCGCGCGCGTCGCCGAGCGCACCGCCGGCGTGTCCACGGTCTTCGTGGTGCTCGAAGCTCCGAGCGATATCGAGCCGCCGCCGACCGCCGAGCTGCGCAAGGCGGCCGACGCGCTCGTACCGGCGCTCGTCGAGCTCGGCGCCCCGTGGGTCGGCAGCGCCGAGAGCGGCATGCACGAGGCCGTCGACTTCCTCGCGCCGCGCGCGGCGCTCTACGCCGAGCTCGGCGCGCTCGAGAAGCTGCGCGACGACGTGCAGCTGCGCTTCGACTACGAGATCGCGAAGGACAGCTGGGTCGACGACGTCCCGCCCGCGATCGACAAGAAGCGCATCGAGGAGGCCTTCGGCGTGAGCGCGACCGACACCGAGCGCTACCCCGACGGCTATTACCAGTCGAAGGACGGCCGCACGCTCGTCGTGGCCATGCGATCGAAGATCGCCGGCTCGGACCTCGAGAGCGGCACCGAGGCGCTCGCGCGCATCCGCGCCGCCGTCGAGCGCGTCGACCCGAAGAGCTTCCACCCGTCGATCTCCTGGGGGCTCTCGGGCGATCTGGTCTCGGCCATCGGTGAGTACTCGGCGATCAACCGCGATCTGCAGGAGGTCGGACTGCTGGGCCTGGGCCTGCTCGCGGGCGTGGTGATGCTCTACTACCTGCGCCTGCGCACGCTCTTCACGATGATGTTCACCATCCTCGTGGGCGTGACCTGGGCCGGCGGGCTCGCCTACCTGATGGTGGGGCACCTCAACACCGCGACGGGCTTCCTCTTCACGATCATCGCCGGCAACGGGATCAACTCCGGCATCATCTACATGGCGCGCTACCTCGAGGCGCGGCGCAAGGGCTCGTCGCTCATCGACGGGCTCGCGATCGCGCACCGCGAGGTCTGGCTGCCCACGCTCACGGCCGCTGCCGCGGCGAGCGCCTCCTTCGCGTCGCTCTACGTGAGCGAGTTCCGCGGCTTCCGCGACTTCGGGCTCATCGGCGGCGCCGGCATGGTGATCTGCTGGGGCGCGACCTTCCTCATCCTCCCGGCCATCCTGAGCATCTTCGAGCGCATCTCGCCGATCAGGCCGGAGACGGAGCAAGAAGCGAAGGGCCTCCTCGGGCGGCTGCGCAAGCTCACCCAAGGCGGCGTCGCCTTCGGCACCCCTTTCGCCAAGCTCGTCGACGCCTCCCCTCGCCTCGTCGCGGTGCTCGGCTTCGCCACCGCCGTCGTCGGTGTGGCGGCCATGGTCTTCTACATCGAGAGCGATCCGATGGAGTACGACCTCAAGAACCTGCGCACCGACGTCAGCGCGCGCGCGGAGGAGGTGCGGCTCACGAAGCTCGCCGAGGAGATCACCGGGCACGTCGGCGCCGACGGCATGGCCATCCTGGTCGATCGCGTCGAGCAGGTGCCCATGCTCGAGAAGGCCCTGCGCGAGGTGCGCGACGCCGCTCCGGTGGACCTCAAGCCTTTCGCCGACGTGCACGCCCTACAAGACTTCGTACCGAAGGACCAGGAGGCGAAGCTGCCCGTCGTCATGGAGCTGAAGAAGAAGCTCCTCTTGGCGCGCAAACGCAAGGCCATCGAAGACGAGCAGTGGAAGGCCGTCGAGCGCTTCTTGCCACCCGACGATCTCGCCGCCTACGACATCGGCGACATGCCGCCCGCGCTCGCGCGCGCCTTCACCGAGTCCGACGGCACCGTGGGGCGCATCGTCTACATCAGCCCGACCAAACCCGAGTACGTCGACGACGCGAGGTACCTCTTCCGCTGGGCCGACTCCTACCGCGAGACGAAGCTGCCCGACGGCAGCGTGGTGCGTGGCTCGGGGCGCGCCGTCATCTACGCCGATCTCTGGAGCGCGGTGCTGAGCGACGTGCCCAAGGCCGTGGGGCTCTCGGCGCTCGCGACGATCCTCGTCGTGCTCATCGCCTTCCGCTTCGGCAAGCCGGCGATCGCCGTCTTGCTCGCGCTCGGCGTCGGCGTCGCATGGATGGCGCTCGTGCTCGTCGCGCTCGGCGTGAAGCTGAACTTCCTCAACTTCGTGGCGCTGCCGATCACCTTCGGCATCGGCGTCGACTACGCGGTCAACATCGTGCAGCGCTACGTGCGCGACGGCGTGGGCAGCGCGATCGAGGCCCTGCAGGAGACGGGCGGCGCGGTCATCCTCTGCAGCCTCACGACGGCGCTCGGCTACTTCGCGCTCGTCGGCTCGATGAACTCGGGCGTGCGCAGTCTGGGCACCGCGGCCGTGATCGGCGAGCTCACCTGCCTGCTCGCCGCGGTGATCGTGCTGCCTGGCTTCCTCATCTGGGTCGACAGCTCGAGGCCGGCCGGCGCGCCTTCGCGCTTCTCGCTGCCCCCCAAGGCGAGGGCCTCGAAGCCCTCGATCCGACCGGAAGGCTGAGCGAGCGCGCGGCCCCTCCCGCGAGCTCGCTCAGGGCGGCGCGGCGTCCTTGCAGCAGCGGATGCCGGTCGAGTAGTCGGCGTAGCTCGAGCCATGCGAGGAGACGGCGCTCTGGCAGCCGTCCTTCTTGGCGCGCGCGTAGAAGCCGCCGAGGAAGGTGCCCTCGGGATCGTCGATCCACTCGTCGAGGTTGCCGACCATGTCGTAGATGGCGTCGCCCTCCCAGTCGCTCTTGCAGGAGGGCGTCGCGCCGGTGCGCCGGAGCAGCGGCTTACCCTTCACGCTCACGAGGTTGAGGCGAGGGTCCGTGTGGTTCTTGCTCGGATCACCCCAGAGCTCGATGCCCGGGTGCGCCTCGCGGAAGACGTTGCAGGTCCCAGCTTCGTAGCGCTCACCATAGGGAAAGTCGCGGCCCTGCTCGCCGCGGCAGGCCGTTCGCCACTCCTCGCGCGTACAGAGGCGTTTGCCAGCGTTCTTGCATGCGCGCTCGGCGTCGAGGCCGCTCGCGTAGCCCTGGGGCACGGCGCCTTCGCGCGACTCGGCCTTGGGTTCGAGGCTCGCGAGTTTCTGCCAACCCGGCAAGGGCGGTAGCCCCGTGCGCTGCTCGAGCGAGGTGCCGCCGCCTCGCTGCTCGCGCCAGAGCTTCTCGAGGTACCCAGCCTTCTTCGGATCCGGCGGGTAGTACGGCGAGAGCGGCGCCTCCGTCGCGGCGTGCACGAGCACGGCCTCGTAGCGATCGACGCAGTAGGCGCGGCGCACGAGCACCATCTCGGGTGGGCAGCGAGGAGGAGGCGGCGGCGCGCTGGGCTCTGGCTGAGCGGCGCTCGCCGGAGGCTCCGGGAGCGGCGCGGCGGCGCTCGCCGGTGCCGAAGCCGAGGCTCTGCTCACCGAGCCCACGGGCGCCTCACGAGGCTCCTCGCAGCCCGCGGCGAAGACGAGCGAGGCGAGCCACGCTCCGCCCAGCATCCACGCCGAGCGGCTGGGCGCCCTCATGGAGGTCGATCGCAGCTCGATCATGGTGTTCGAGGTTTGCAGCGAGTCCGCGCGGGCGCCAGAGTGCTCTCCGTGCCCGAAGGCGACACGATCTACAGGCTCGCCGCGAGGCTGCGCGAGGCGCTCGTCGGAGAGCGCATCGAGCGCGCCGAGAGCCAGGTCTTCGAGGTCCCTGCCTCGCGCCTCGAGGGCGCCGAGGTGCTCGCCGTCGATACGCACGGCAAGAACCTGCTCATCGAGCTCTCGAGCGGGCTCACGCTGCACACGCACCTGATGATGAACGGCTCGTGGCACCTGTATGCGCGAGGTGCCGCGTGGACGCGCGCCAGGAGCCGCATGCGCGTGGCGCTGGCGACGGCGGACCACGAGGCCGTGTGCTTCGCAGCGCCGGTCGTGCGCCTGGTGAAGACCGCGCGCAGCTCGCTCGACGCGCGCCTCGCCCAGCTCGGCCCGGACCCGCTGCGAGAGGACTACGACCGCGCTGAGGTGTTGCGCAGACTCTCCAAGCTCGAGGCGCTGCCGCTGGGGGTGGCGCTGCTCGATCAGCGCGTCGTCGCGGGCGTGGGCAACGTGCTCAAGAGCGAGACGCTCTTCCTCGCCGGCGCCGATCCCTACGCCCAGGTCGCGCTCTACGACGAGGCCGCCCGCCTCGCGATCGTCGAGCTCGTCGAGCGGGTGCTCAGGCTCACGGTCGCGACGAAGCCGAGCGTGCCGGGCGCGTCCGGCCCGCCGCGCTTCCGCGCGCCGCGCCGCACGACGCGCGCCGCGCTGGGCGCGGAGCACGGCCACACCGACCGGCTCTGGGTCTACTCGCGCCGCGGTCAGCCCTGCTACGTGTGCGGCTCGCCGATCGCCTACGCGCGCCAAGGCGGCGTCGCGCTCGGCGCGCTCCTGCGCTCGACCTACAGCTGCCCGAGCTGCCAGCCCGCGCGACGCGAGCAGGGCGAGCCTCTCGTACCTCCCCGCGTCGGCGTGCTCGGCCGCACCACGAGCCCCGTGGCCGGCGCGGCGTGGAGCGCTGGCGCTCGGCCATTTCGCTCCCGCTGCCGCTGAGCGGCTCGCGCCGGCGTGGCAGCTTGCGCCTGCGAGAGGCCCGCCCCCAGGCTCAGGAGAGCAGCTCGCGCTCCTCGCCGTGGGCTTCGAGCTCGCCCGAGGCGATCCGCCGCGCCTTCTGGATCATGCGCAGGTAGACGAGCACGAGCACGACCGCGCACACGAGCGCGAGGCCGAGGTTGGTGCGCGCGAGCGCCTCGGCGGTGAACTCGCCGGTGCGCTCGAGGCGCTCGACGTCGCCCTCGGAGCTGTCGCCCACGGCCGAACCGCGAGGCATCGCCGCGGTGCCTGCGACGACGCCGATCCAGCGAACGAAGGCGTGCACGTAGGCCACCGCGCAGGTCGCGAGCACCGGGTAGCGCCAGAAGTCCCAGCGCCAGGGCAAGCGCACGTAGAACGCGAGCATCATCACCGTCGAGAGCACGAGCTCGCCGGCGAGCCCGGCGAAGGTGATCCATTGCGCCGCGCGCCCAGGCGTCATCACGAAGCTCAGCAGGATCTGCAACCCCGCGATGCCGAGCGCGCCGGAGACGAGCCCGGTCGAGCGCATGCGCAGGCCGTGCACGCCGAGCGCCAGCCAGCCGGCGAAGACGAGCGCAATGACGACCCAGTTGCGCTCGTCGCTCGTCGCGATCGTGAAGAAGGGCAGCGGAATGGCGAGGATGCCCGACAGCCACGCGACGATCGCGTGACCGAGCTCGTGGGTCCACATGCCCGCCGTCGTGTAGACGAGGAAGTCGAAGCCGAGCAGCTTGAGCAAGAGCGCGAAGGCGATCGCGCCCGGGATCGCCGCGCCATTGACGAGCGGCGTGTCGTACTCGAAGCGCAGGCTGAGATCGGGCGGCTTCGCGACCGGGGCCCGCAATGGGAGCCCGGCCTGTGACAGGCCGAGCTCTGCGGCCGGGCCGGGTGCGAGCGCGGGCGCCCCGCCGGGCGGCGCGTAGGAGGCCAGCGCGGCTGGGGCAGCGCGGGGCGGGCGCGAGGGCATCGGGCCGGCGAGCTCGAGCTCGAGCGGCGCAGCGCCCGCGCCGAGCGGCTC
>CALKVW010000233.1 GCA_938004785.1 uncultured Polyangiaceae bacterium | reverse complement strand
GGCCTCGCCGGGGGGGCCTTCGGCGCTGCCGCGGGGGCGGTCGGGAAGAGGTCGTCGGGGACCTCGATGTTGAGCGTCGGGAAGGCGGGAGGCTCAATCGGAGCGGGAGCGGCGGCGCCACGCGGCGAGGGCATCGGCGCGGGCACGGCGCGCTGCTCGGGGGCGCGCTGCTCGGAGGCACGCTGCTCGGAGGCACGCTGCTCGGAGGCACGCTGCCCGGAGGCACGCTGCCCCGGCTCCTCGACCTCCATCACGAGCGTCTTGCTCGGGTCGAGCGCGAGCTTCGGCGCGGGCGGCGGTGCAGGCGGAGCGTAGAAGGGGAGGAGCGCGAGCAGCTCGAAGGCCATCTCCTCGGCGCTCTGCTGTCGCTGTGCCGGCCACTTGGCGAGCGCGCGCATGATGACCTTCTCGAGCTCGGGGCGGAGCTTGATGAAGTCGCTCGGCGGCCTGGGCGGCTCGTTCACGTGGCGCATGACGACCTGCATCGGCGTCTCGCCCGTGAACGGCACGCGGCCCGTGAGCAGCTCGTAGAGCAGTACGCCGACGGCGTAGAGATCGGTGCGTGCGTCGACCTGCTCGGCGCGGCCTTGCTCGGGCGCCATGTAGGCCGGCGTGCCGACGATCGTGCCGACGCGTGTGAGCGCGGTGCGCTCCGAGGTGAACTGGCTCGAGGCAGGGTCGGCGCGAGGGTCGACGGTCGTGCCCTCGTCGGCGTCGAGGATCTTGGCGATGCCGAAGTCGAGCACCTTCACGAAGTCCGCGGGGTTCATGCCCGGGATCGGCAGCGCCACGCCAGGCGGCAGGCGCACGAGCATGATGTTGTCGGGCTTCAGATCGCGGTGGACGATGTTCTGCTCGTGCGCAGCCGAGAGCGCGCGACAGACCTGCACGGCGATCTGGATCGCACGCAGCTCGGGGATCTTCTGCTCCCGGTGGAGCAACATCGCGAGGTCGAAGCCCTCGAGCAGCTCCATCGCCAGGTAGACGAGCCCCTGGTCGACCCCGAACTCGAGGATCGACACCATGTTGGGGTGCTTCAGCATCGCGGCGGCCTTGGCCTCGCGACGGAAGCGCCTCACGAACCGGGTCTCCTTGGCGAGCTCCGGGTTCATGATCTTGATGGCGACCTGCTTGGGCTCGCCCTCTTGAACCCCGCGGTACACCGTGGCCATGCCGCCCTCTCCGATGACTCCGGAGATCCGGAACCGACCGGCAAGCGTGGTTCCTATGAGCGCGGTTTCGGCCATCTTCGTCGTACCGGGTCGCCCCCCTCGCGCGCCGACTCCTCGTCCTGCCGCTCGCGAAGGCTTCGCGGGGCGGCCTGGGCACGGACGGCTGCGAGAATACAACGAGGTCGCCGACTCACACCGCCTTTTCGGCGACTTCGTTCGGCGCTCGGTCGGTTGCCGCGCCTGCCTCCGCCGTGAACGAGCGCGCAGGCGCAGGCCTCGAGGCGGGCGCGGACGCGAGCGCTGGGTCAGCGCAAGGCCGAGACACGCGTCGTCGCGTCGCTCCAGCGCCGCAGGATCTCGGGGACCTCCGCGAGGCTGTCCACCGTGACGTCGGGCCTGGCCTCGAGCATGCGCTCGCGAGAGGTGTAGCCCGTCGTCAGGCCGATCACGCGCGCTCCCGCCCTGCGCGCGGCCTCGACGTCTTGCGTACCGTCTCCCACCATCACCAGGGATGTGGGCTCCATGCCGAGCCGCTTCGCGATGCTCAGGAGCGGGCCCGCAGCAGGCTTCTTCTCCGGGCCGTCGCCGCCGGCGTAGATCGCCCGGAAACGCGTGCGGATCCCCAGCCCGCCGAGCACCGCGTCGGTCACCTCGCGCGCCTTGTTGGTGCAGAGGCAGACCGGCAGCCCGAGCTCGGCGACGCGATCGAGCACGTGTGGGGCGCCCTCGACCCAGCGGCTGAAGTCGAGCGGGTGCTCGACGTAGTAGCGCAGGAAGCTGTCGAGCAAGACGTCGAGCTCGGGGTCGAGCTCCGAGAGCTGGGAGGCCCGCGCCACGAGGGTGCGCGCGCCGTCGCCGATCATGCGCACGATGGCGGAGGGCGAGCACGCCGTCCGGCCGCTCTCGAGCAGGGCGTGGTTCACCGACGCGACGATGTCGCCACGGCTGTCGACCAGCGTGCCGTCCAGGTCGAACACCACCGCGAGAGAAGCGCTTCCCGTTCCGATCGTCATGCGCTCGAGCCCGCAGGATAGCCCGAGCCCGGGCTCGCGATGAAGCGCTTCTTGGCAGGATTCCGACGCGCGCCGCGCGGCGCGCAGACTTCGGTGCTGCTCCACCGAGCCTGGAGGGCGCCGCGCTTCACTTGCGCTTGCCCGTCACCTTGATCTCGCGGAGGCGCGCCTTCGTCGCGGCGTAGCGATCCTTCATCGCGCGGAGCCGCTCCTCGTCGTCCTTCGCGAGGTTCTTCGTCTCCTCTGGATCGGCGGCGAGATCGTAGAGCGCGAAGCGCGACTCCCCCGACACGATGAGCTTGAGATCGCCGTGGATCAGGGCTCGCCTCGCGTCGTTGTAGGGGCCGGCGGGCATGTCGACGAGCACGTCGCGCTGGGCGTGCTCCTTGCCCGCCGGCAGGTAGACGTCGGTGAGCAGAGACTGGCCCGAGACGAAGTCGTCGTCGCCTTCGCCCTCGGCTGCACCCGGCGAGGGCAGGTGCATGAGCTCGAGGATCGTCGGCACGAGGTCGATCAAGCTGCGCCGAGGCGCGACCCGGCGAGGCGGGGCGCCCGGCACGTGGAGGACGAGCGGCACGCGCACGAGCGACTCCCAGACCTCGAAGCCGTGGCGGAACATGTTGTTCTCGCCGAAGGCCTCGCCGTGATCGCTGGTGATCACGACCGCCGTGCGCTTCCCGAAGGCGCCAGCGTCGATCGCGGCGAGCAGGCGGCCGACCTCTCGGTCGGTGAAGGCGATCTCGCCATCGTAGAGGTCGCGCGCCGACTTGCCGAAGTCGATGCCCTCGTGGCGCAGGTAGTCGGCGTGCGGGTCGAGGTAGTGGACCCACATGAAGAAGCGCCCCTTGGTGTTCTCGTCTTTCTGGAGCAGGGCGATCGCGGCGTCGGTGAGCTCCCGGCTGGTCGCCTTCGTGTCGATGTCCCAGGGCGCGTCCTTCGGCGGAGCGGCGCTGAAGTCGAGCACGTCGAAGCCTCGCTCGAGCCCGCCCCAGACGTCGAAGTAGCGGTGGGCGTGCACGGCCATGGTGCGCACGCCGCTCTTCTGGAGGCGCTCGGCGACGAAGGCGTCACGCGGGCCGAACTTGTTGAAGTGCCCCCAGTTGCGGTCCGTCTCGCTGCCGTACTTGCCGATGAGCATCGGGCCGATGCTCTTGCCGGTGTAGCTCGCGAGCGAGTAGGCGCGCTCGAACACGGTCGAACGCGCGGCGAGCGCGTCGATGTTCGGTGAGACGGGGCGCTTGTAGCCGGCGTAGCCGAGGTCCCAGCGCAGGGTGTCGATGCTGATGAGCACGACGTTGAGGTCGCGAGGCACGAGGCTCTCGTCGACCTTCACGTCTTCGGGCTTGGGGGCGAGCGACGCGACCACGCTGCTCGAGAGGTCGGCGCCGGAGCAGTCCTGGTCGATGCCGTCGTCGAGCACCTCCTCGGCGCCGGGCCCGATCGCCGGGTTGCCGTCGTCGCAGTCGCCTCCACCGAAGTAGGCGCTCGCGCCGTCGCCGTCGCGGTCGCTCATACGGCGCAGCGCGGGCAGCACGAGCTTCGCGATGGGGGCGCCGCGCTCGATGGCCTGGGAGAGCTCGCTCGCGCCGAGCGCCGTCGCGGAGCGCAGCAGCATCGGGGCGGGCGCGAGGCAGGCGAGCCCGAGCACGGTGAGCACCGCCGCGGAGGGCGAGCGAGGAGGCCTGGCGATCGACTGCGCCGTGATGGCGGCGAGCGCGACGAGGCCGAGCTCGGCCACGCCGCGCAGATCGAGCTCCGGGCGCTTGAAGATGCCCCAGATGCCGAGCGGGCCTCCGTCGCCCGAGACGGTGCCCGTCACCATGCCGACGACGAAGAGCGCCATCGAGACGACGAGCGCCGTGCCGCCCGTGACGACCGGGTCGAGGCAGGCCGGGTAGGGCTCGGCGAGCCGCGCGAGCGCGCGCCGGAGCGGCGGCACGCAGGCGAGCGCGAGCACGGCGAGGCAGAGGCCGAGCAGCAGGGATCCGGCCGCGGTGGTGAGGCCCGCGAGCTTCGCGCCGACGGCCAGCGACAGCACGGCGCGCGCGAGCTGGGCCGAGGCGGTCATCCACACGAAGCCTGCGAGCACGGCGAGCGGCGCGAAGGCGGCGACGTCGGCGGGGCGGCCGGCGCCGAGCGCGCGCAAGCGGCCGAGCCAGCCGCTCAGGCTCGGCGCTTCGTCGGGCAGGAGGGCGACGGAGCCGAGGCCGAGCAGGAACGACAGCCCCACGCAGAACGGGCCGATGAGCCCGAAGATCGCGAGCGTGGCGGCGCCGAGCGCGGGCGCCGCGTCGCCGGAGGCGCTGCGCGCGAACACGGCCTCTGCGAGCGAGACGCCGAGCGTCGCGAGCAAGCCGCCGAAGGTCGCGAGCACGAGCCGTCGGCTGAACTCACGCCAGCGCACTAGCGGTCTCCTACGGCGCGCGGCGCGCCCGACGCCTTCGCGAGCGGGTGCGCTTCGTCGTAGACCTTCAGGATGCGCTCCATCGACACGTGGGTGTAGCGCTGCGTGGTCGCGAGGCTCGCGTGCCCGAGCAGCTCCTGGATCGCGCGCAGGTCTGCGCCGCCGTCGAGCAGATGGGTCGCGCAGGTGTGGCGCAGGGCGTGGGGGTGCAGGTCGGCCCGCCCGGCGCCCGCCATGCCCCAGCGCTGCACGAGGCGCTGCACGGCGCGCACGTCGAGGCGTGCGCCGCGGCGCGAGACGAAGACCGCGCGCCCCGCGTCGCCGCCCGGGCGCAGGAGCTCGGCGCGGCGTTCGAGCCACGCGAGCAGCGCCTCGCGCGACTTCGCGCCGATCGGCACGGTGCGCTCCTTGTCGCCCTTGCCGAGCACACGCGCCTCCTCGTGCCCCGGCGCGAGCACCAGGTGGTCGAGGTCGAGCCCCGAGAGCTCCGAGACACGCAGGCCGGATCCATAGAGCAGCTCGAGCACCGCGCGATCACGCAGGGCCACGGCGTCGTCGCTCTCGGGCGCCTCCATGACCTGCGCGGCGGCGTCGACGCCGAGGTGCATCGGGAGCTTGCGCCGCACGCGGGGCAAGGCGAGGTCGGCGGCGGGGTTCTTGTCGAGCTCGCCGTGCCGCACGAGGTAGCGGAAGTACGCGCGGCAGGCGGCGATCTTGCGCGCGACGCTCGCCGAGGAGCGTGTGCGCGCGAGCTGACCGAGGAAGCCGCGCAAGAGGCCGAGGTCGACGTCGGCGGGCCGCTTCGCTTCCGGGCGCTTGTCGGCGACGAAGGCCGAGAGCTGCGCGAGATCACGCCTGTAGGCGGCCACGGTGTGCGGCGAGGCGCGGCGCTCGCGCTCGAGCGCCACCACGAAGCGCGCGATCGAGCGCTCGAGCTCGCTCGCCGCCCTGCCGTCGCTCTCGGCCGCCTCCGCGCTCATGCGCGGTTCCTACCACCCGCACCGCGGCGCGGAAAGTTCGGGGGGCGCGCCTACGCGGGCCGCGACGAGGGAGCGCCTCAGCGCGGACGGACGGCGGGATGCCGACGCACGACCCAGCCTTGGTCGCGGGTGACGCGCGTGCTGCGCGACTCCGAGACGTTGGGATACATGAGGTAGTCGACCGGGTTCTCTTCGTCGGTGTCGGCGATGTTGTCGTAGACGCCGAGGTTGCCCTCGACCGTGTGGTTCAGCCCGAGGAAGTGCCCGAGCTCGTGCGCGAGCACGAGCGACCAGTCGTCGGGGTAGTCGTCCTTGAGCGTCGTGGCGATGACCACGCCGTCGCGGTACGCGAAGGGCAAGCCTGGCACGCCGTTGGAGATCGCCGCGAGGTTCTGCCCGATGTCGACGCCCTCGCGCACCTCGCAGCGGAAGCGGTCGATGAACACCAGCTGCAGCGCGCCGCCCGAGGGCTCGATCTGGTCGAAGACGCGCGGCACGTCGCCGCCGAGGCAGCTCGGGCCCTGCAGGTCGAGCGGCTCGGGCAGCTCACCGCCGAAGTCGCGATACTCGACCGTTCCCACGCGCACGCCCACGTCGGCGAAGGCCTCGTCGACCAGGCCGAGCGCGTTCTGGATGACCGGATCCACGGCTGCGCTCGAGGCGTCGAGGCCGCTCGAGGCGTGGAAGGACAGCACGAGATCGACCGCGCCCTCGTCCGGCGGGGCCTGGGTTCGCAGGACGACGCCGACGCGCATGGTCCTGTCGAGCGGGAGGTTCACGTCGTCGAGGCCGAGCGCGTCGACGCCGCCCGTCATGCGGAACTGACCGAGGCGGAAGGTCCAGGTGCCGGGCATCATCGCGAGCGCGGGGGTGTTGGGCACGAGCGCCGCGGCGGCGCGCGGCCTGCCCACGGCGCGGTTGGGTGAGGTCGCCGGGCCCGCGAAGCCGGCGAAGTAGTCGTCTTGGCGTGCGTCGCGAGAGGGCGCCTCCGGCAAGACGTACTCGCTCCCGTCGGGGGCACGCACCGAGAGCGGGATGACGAAGCTGCCCGCGCGGCCGACGCCGACCAGGAAGAAGCTGTCGACCTCGCCGCTCGCCTCGAAGCTCAGATCCGGCGTCTCGCCCGAGAGCACCTCGACCTCGCCGAGGTCGATCAACGTGAAGCCCGCCGGCAGATCCGCGGGGAAGCGCCCCTCGACGTCGAGCGTGGCAGCATCGAGCTGTACGCAGCTGCCGTCGACGCAGTCTCCGCCGAGCGGGCAGTCGCTCGGCACCGCGCACTCGGGGCCAGCGTCGACGTCGTCGCCGCAGCTCGCGAGCCACATCGGCGCGAAGCACGCGAGCACGAAGCGGGAGGAACCGAGTCGCCTCGGGAGCGCTGCTGCTTCGGCGCGGCGTGCGCCCTCCACCGGGGTGTTCGTCGGTCCTACACGCATCGCGGAGCAGTCGAGCGCAGGATGGGCTCGCCGTCGAGGCCCTTCAGGCGAGCAGCAGCGACGCGACGTAGCCGGCGAGGCCCAGCGCGGCGAGCAAGACCGGCAGGCGGGCGCGCGCTCGGTCGACACGGCCGGTCTCGTCGAGCGCACGCGAGAGCAGGAGCGCCACCCCGGCGATCACGCAGGCGAAGGACGCGACGAGCAGCAAGGCGTAGCCTCGCCGGGGGCCGAGCTCGCGCGCCATCGCGCGCAGCTGCTCCGCTTCGATCGTCGCCGCGGGCTCGCTCGCCTGGAGCTCCGAGCGTGGCCCCGTCGCCTCGAGCCTCGCGATCGCCTCCCGGGCGCGCTGCGCCTCGGCCGCGTACGGCGCGACGAGCCAGCGGGTCTGCTCCGAGGCGGCGAGCAGCGCGCGGTGCGCCGAGAGCGCCGTCGCGCGCTGCCTCCTACGCTCGGCTTCGTCGGCGATCGCCGCGAGCCTCGCGTAGGCCACGCGCACGTGCGGCGCGCCCGGGGCGTACCAGCTCGCGGCCGCCTCGCTCTCGGCGATGGCGCGGTCGAGCGCGCCCGCTTCGAGCGCCTCGGTGCCGCGGGAAATCGCGGCCTCGCCCGCGAGCACGACCCGCAGGCTCAGCAGGCCGAGCAGCGTGACGATCACGAAGAGGAGGCGCAGTACTCCGCGTAAGCTCACGGGTGCGCGCTCACAGGAAGTCGCGCCTCTTGAAGACCAGCGCCGCCACCGCGAGCAGCACGGCGGTCCACGCGAGCGCGTTGCCTGCGGCGAGCGCGAGGTAGGTCGGTCCGTGCACGTCGGGCGCCTCTCCCGTGAGCAACGGGCGGGGCGGGACGTAGACCTGCAGGTTGGGCACGACCTTGGCGAGCATCTTCGCGCCGTCGCTCACGAGCTCTCCGAAGAACTTCTTGGGGAAGCGCTCGAGCGCGTCGGCCTGTCGACCGACGATCCACAGCCCCAGGGTGAGCAGCGCGGAGAGAAAGGGCGTGGAGAAGGAGGAGTAGAGCGTCGCGAAGGCGGCGACGATCATCACCTCGAAGAGGCAGAGCGCGCTCGCGAAGAGCACGAGGCGCCGCTCGTCGGGCACGTTGGAGGAGAGCCAGGCGCCTGCGACGAGCAGCAGCACCGACCAGGGCACGACGCCGTAGGTGCGCAGCGGCACCCAGCGCCAGGCCGCGACGGCGAGCCCGACCGTGAGCGCGCCGAAGGCCGCGATGACCAGCACCGGATCGCGCCCGCCCATGAGCGCCGCGAGGCTCATGACGAGCCCTGCGTCGGCCGCGATGAAGACGAAGATCACGAGCAGGGTGCCCAGGTACTTGCCGACCAGGTACTCGCTGCGGCCGATGGGGCGCGCCAGGATCGGGAAGATCGTCTTCTGCTCGAGCTCGCGGTGGAGGGAGGTCGCGCCGATGACGACGGCGACGGCGATGCTGAAGAGCGAGATGGAGCCCGTGCCGAGATCGCTCACGACGCGCACGGCGTTCTGGAGCGTGAAGCTACCGATCACGAGCGAGAGCAGCGAGACCGCGAAGGCGACGCCCGCCAGGCCGAGCAGGATGCGCGCGCGCACCGACTCGCGGAAGGTGTTGAGCGCGATGGTCTGGATACGCTGCAGCATCGGACCGCCGAAACTACCACGCAGGCCGCGTCAGGGCAGAGCGACGTGCACGTCGAGCGTCCACGCGCCCGTCGCGCCGGCCACGCCGTCGACCTGCACGAAGTAGACGCCTGCGGCGAGCGTCAGATCGAGGTACGCGGGCCTCGTCGAGGTGCTGATCGTGCAGCCGAGCGGCACCTCGGTGCCAGGGCAGCTCGGGCCCTTGCGCACGTCGAGCAGCACGGGGTAGCTCGAGCCCGTCGCGTCGAGCACCACGCGGCGCGCCTCGGCGAGCTCGAGCCGGAGCAGCTGCTCTGGCGCACCGAAAGCCGGCCCGCCGCTCTGGTCGCAGCCGGCGCTGAAGTCTGCCGTCGCCGAGCTCGTATTGCCTTGGAAGAAGCCGCCGGTGACGGGGATCGGCTGCGCGTCGGCGCAGCCGTCGGCGAAGAGCACGAAGCTCGTCGGGGTGCTCGGGCGCACGAAGGCGGTGAGCTGCTGGGGCAGGCCGAACAAGCTCTCGGCGACGACGCGGCGCTCGCCGGCGAGCAGGCCGCGGCGGCGCAGGCGCACGGGCGACTGGGAGCCGAGGGTGCAGGCCACGAGCTCGTCCTCGGTGCAGGGTTCGGTGGCGAGCGCGATCGATCCGGCGTCGGAGGCGGAGAGCCGCTGCACGAGCAGCACGTCGCTCTTCTGCGTGAGCTCGAGGCGGTAGGCAGCGTCGCGGCTGGGGCCGATGCAGCCGAGGTCGTGATCGTCTTGGTGGGCGTCGAAGACGACGTCGCGTGTGACGCCGTGGTCGAGGAGCGCGCTCGAGCTGCAGGACTCGTCGTCGGGTGGAGCGCTCGGGGGACTGGTGAGCAGCAGCACGCTGAGCTGGGTGGGTGCGCTCGCCGCGACCGCGACGCGGTGCTCACCGGCCGGCAGGGCGCGCCGGAAGATCTGCGCGGTGCTCGCGCGGTTGCAGGCGAGCTCGTCTTCGGCGAGCGCGCAGGCCTCGGTGCGCAGCGACAGGGCGGGCTGGCCGTCGCCGTCGAGGCTCGAGGCGTAGAGGTTCACGTCGCGCGGCTCGCTCAGGCTGAAGGCGTAGACGAGCTCTCCGGTCGCGACCTGACAGCTCGTCGCCAGATCGACGGAGGCGTCGACGATCTCGACGGCGAGCGGCGAGCCCTCGACGATCGGCGCCGGGCCGCCGCAGGTCTCGTTGGTCGGCGCGCTGCTCGCGGGCTCGAAGCTGACGTCGACGAGCACCTGGGTGGGGCCGCCGGTGGTGACGTAGACGGGGATCGCGGCCGGGCTCGCGCCGCCCCCCACGCTGCGCGCGCGCAGGCGCGATACGAAGCCTCCCGAGGCGCGCAGGTAGCTCGGGCTGCAAGCGAACTCGCTCGCCGGGTCGCTGCACTGGCTCGCCGCGGTGAGCGCGACCTCGGCGTTCGAGGCGCGCGCGCGGACCACGACGTCGACCGGGGCGCCGGCGGGCGGCACGATCGCGAGCACCACGTCGCGCCTCGTCGGCGACGCGGGGCCGCAGCTCGTCGCGTAGTCGTTCGTGGCGCCCGCCGTGGAGATCGTGAAGGAGCCCGAGGCGGAGACGATCCTAGGGTCGCTGCAGGTGTCGTGCTCGGGTGCGATGCACGGGGTCTCGTCGACGGCGCCGCTGCAGTCGTCGTCGAGACCGTTGTCGCAGATCTCGTCGAGCAGGCTGCTCACCGCCGGGTCGAGGTCGTTGCAGTCGCCGCCACCGCAGTGGACGTCGGGGTCGCCGTCGCCGTCGACGTCTCGCGGCGTGCGCGTGCAGCTGCGCGTCGACTCCACGCAGGCGTCGATCGTGCAGGGGTTGTCGTCGCTGCAGCTCGTCGGCGGCCCGGGCTGGCAGCCCTTCTTGAGGTCGCAGAGCTCCGCGCCGTTGCAGTAGACCCCGTCCTCGCAGAGGCTCTGATCCGGGGTGAAGCGGCAGCGACCGATCTCGAGATCGCAGCGGTCGAAGCTGCACGCGACGCCGTCGTCGCACTGGGCGTCCTCGACGCAGGGCCCACCGAGGCCCGGCTCGTCGCCGCCGCCCCCAGCGCCTCCGCCTTCACCTCCGGCTCCACCCGAGGCGTAGGGGTTCGACGGCCTGGCGCCTTCGCAGGCCCCGAGGGCCGTCGCGAGCAGCAGCGCGACGGCCGCGCTCGCGAGCCAGAGCGTGGGGGGGCTCGAGTGCACGGGGGAAACTGTAGCAGCGGGTCTCCGGGCTCTCTATGATCCCGCTAGGTCGTCTGGCGTGGGCATGGCCCGCGCCCTCCGCCGGCCACGAACGCCGCACTCCGAGCGCCGAGAGAAACGCATGTCTGGTGAACGGCTGACGCGCACCGAGCTGTCTTGGCTCCTCACCCAGGAGGCCAAGAGCGCCGCCCAGAAGTTGCGCAAGGGCGTGGGCCTGGGCTCGGCCTCGACGTCGGCACCTCCTCCCGCGACGGTGCTCATCCCCGCGGCGCCCGAGTCGGGTCAGGCCGAGGAGGCCGGCGTCGAGACGATGCTCAACCGTCTCGACGAGACGATGTCGATGCTCGCTTCGCTCCACGGCCACCACGCCCGCGGCCGGCGCGGCAAGATCGACCTCGCTGCGCTGCTCTGGGAGATCGCGCCCGAGGCGCGCGTGCAGATCGAGATGGGCAAGGGGCTCGTCACCTTCGGCGACGAGTCGGATCTGCGCAGGATGCTGCACGTGCTCATGGCGCTCGGCGGCGATCCCATCGCCAAGGGCGAGGTCGCCGTGAGCATGCGGCGAGACGGCGACGAGATCCGCGTCGCCGTGGAGCTCGGCCCCGACACCTCCCAGGGCCTCGAGACCGAAGTGCAGTGGCTCTCGCGCATGGCGATCCGCCTCGGCGGCCACCTCGCGCTCGAGGGCAATACGCAGACGCTCGTCTTGCCGGCGACCGACGAGCTGCGCGAGCTCGAGGCGCTGAAGCGCGAGCTCGCGGCGGCGCAGGCTCAAGGAGAGGCCTACGCGCGCGAGCTGGCCGCGGTCATGGCCCGCAGCGAGCCCGCGCCCTCGTCGCCCTCGGGCGGCGTGGGCACGCAGCTCTCTTCGCTCGTCGGTACGGCGCGCGCGCTCGTCACCGACGTGCGCGGCATCCTCGCGGCGATCGGCCGCGACATGGCGCCGCTGCGCGAGCGAGGCCGCTGGGGCGAGCACGACGCCGAGATCGGCGAGATCGCCGCGAGCGTGAACCGCCACGTCGCCGCTGCGAGCGAGATCGTCTCGGATCTCGCGCGCCTCGCCGGCTGCCCGCTCGGAGAGCTGCCGAGCGCCTGCCAGGTGACGAGCATCGTGCGCGACGTCGTGAAGGCCGAGTCGGCGCGCGCGAGCAGGCACGAGGTCGAGATCGCGCTCGAGCTGCCCGAGACCTGCGCCGACGACGTACTACCCGCGCAGACCGTCGGGGTGCTCCTGCAAGATCTGCTCGACGCCGCGATCAGCACCTCACCGCCGAGGTCCACCGTGCGGGTCTCCTTGGTCGACTCGCCGACGGGCGTCGTCGTCTGCTTCGACGACGCGGGCGAGGCCCTCTCCCCCAAAGCGAAGGCCGGCGCGCTCGCGCGCGACTTCGACGCGCTCGTGCAGGAGCGCTCGGCGAGCCTGCCGCTCATCGCGGCCTTCGCGATCGCGCTGCAGCTCCGGGCGACGCTCACGCTCGAGGACGCACCCGGCGGCGGCACACGCGCGCGCGTGGCGCTCCCGCGGCCCCAGACCTGAGACGAGCTCGGCGTGGCGCGCGCAACCGAGGCTCCGCGCGCGGCGGGCGGCGGCTCCTTCGCCGGGGCGCCGCTCCCGACCGGCGCATTCGCGGCGGCCGGCGCGCTCGCCGGGGTCGTCGATCTCGTCGCGGGGCTCGCGCGCGGCTCGAGCCTCCGGCCGTCGCTCGCGCTCGGGCACCTGTACTGGGGCGTCGGTTTGCTCGTGCTCCTCGGCCTGGCGATCGACGCGCTCGTATCTCTGGGCCGCCTCGCCGAGCCCAGGTTGCCGCGTGGGGCCCGGCACCTCGCGTGGGCGCTCGCGGGCATCGCGGCGGCCGAGCTCTCGATCAGCCGCAACTTCGAGCGGCAGGCGCACGTGCTGTTCGAGGGCGCCTACGCGTGGGGTCTGCACCTCGTCTTCGCGCTGGGCACGGGGCTCGCGGTGGCCTTCGCGCGCAGCGCGACGCGCTGGCTGGCGCGCCGTGGGCGCTGGGCCGCGCTGCCCATGCTCGCAGCGCTCGGCGGGCTCGTCGCCAACGAGCTCGTCTTCCCGGACGACTACGCCGAGGCACATGCCGCCGTGGTCGGAGGGGCGGCGCTCGTGCTGGCGACGGCGCTCGAGCCCAGGCTCGCGCGCCGCGCGAACACGCCGCTCGGCCGCAAGCTGCTGCTCGCGGCCGCGCTGCCTTCGCTCGTGGCGGCGCTCGTCGCGCCGCCGAACTCCGTCAGGCTCGCGCTCTTCGCTTCGCCCGGCAGCGCCGGCGCGTGGATCTTCGCCCAGCTCGCGTGGGCTCTGCCCGAGCTCGAGGCTGCGCCGGAGCCGTCGGTCGACCCAGCGTGGCTCGCTTCACGGGGCGCGCTCGGTGCTCGCGCGCCTTCGCCGCCGCTCCTGCCCGCGGGTCGCGCGCCCGTGGTCGTCTTCGTCACGATCGACGCCTTGCGCGCCGACGTCGTGAACGACGCCGAGCTCCGGCGCACGCGCCTGCCGAACTTCGAGCGCCTCGCGCGCGAGGGCGCCCTCTTCACGCGCGCGCGCTCGCCCGGCAGCCAGACCGCGGTCTCGCTGTCGGCCGTGTTCTCCGGCAAGACCTTCTCGCTCCAGCGCTGGGCGATGCACGGCGTGGGCAGCGCGCGCTTCGAGTACCCCGCCGCCGACCCGACGCCTCGCTTCCCGGCTCTGCTCGAGGCCGCCGGAGTCCCCTCGTTCAAGGTCGCGAGCTTGCTCTTCCTGCGCGAAGACTACGGCGTCGCCGCGGGCTTCTCCGAGGAGCAGCTCGTCTCCGTCGGTCGGCAGCACGCGCGCGCGGCGAACGTCACCCGTGCGCTCGTCGATCGCCTGCGCGACCACGGCGCGGGGCCGCTCTTCGTCTACGCCCACTACACCGAGCCGCACTCCCCCTACGACCGCGGCGCGCTGCGCAGCGGCTCCGACTACGAACGCTACCTCTCCGAGGTCGTCGTCGCCGACGAGCACCTCGGGCGCCTGTTGCGCGCGCTCGAGTCGAAGGCGCTGCGCGACCGCGCGATCCTCGTCGTGTCGTCGGATCACGGAGAGGCCTTCGGCGAGCACGGCACGACCGAGCACACCAAGACGCTCTACGAGGAGCTCTTGCGTGTGCCGCTCGTCGTCTGGGGTCGAGGTGTGGTGCCGCGCACGATCGACACGCCGGTCACGCTCGTCGACCTTGGGCCCACCTTCCTCGATCTCTACGGTCAGCCCACGCCGTCGTGGTTCGTGGGCGAGAGCCTCGTGCCGCTGCTCGCCGGTCGCGACGTCGAGTTCAGGCGCCCGATCGTCGCGGAGGGCAGGCTGCGACGCGCGATGTACGTCGGCGATCTCAAGGTGTCGGTCGATCTCCGCCGCAAGACGATCGAGGCCTACGATCTCTCGCGCGACCCGGGGGAGCTCGTGGAGCTCTCCTCTCGCGAGCCGGAGCGCGTCGGCCCCGCGCTCGCGGCCCTGCGGCGCTTCTTCGAGGTGCACGCCTACGCCGAGGGCGGCTACGTGCCACCCTACAAACCCTGAGCGCGCTGCTCCCTTCCTGCGCGCCGCCTCAGCGTCGCGCCGAAGCGGCGCTGGGCTGGGCGAGCGTGGCGGGTGAGACCGGAGCGTCCAGCAGGATCGCGAGCGAGCCTCCGAGCCACGCGCCGGCCTCCTCGCGCTCGGCGTCGAACACGACGCCTGGCTCCAGGCGCAGCGCGGCCCAGCTCGGGCCGTCGAGCCTCGCCTCGAGCCCGGCGCGCGCGCTCGCCCGCGCGTAGACGCCCGACTCGGGGCGCGCGTCGGGGCCGCCGAGCCCCTCGGTCGCGGCGAGCCCCTCGGTCGCGGCGAGCCCCAGCCCGCCCCCGAACTCCACACGCAGGGAGCGCGACAACCAGCGCCGGTGGGTCGCGCCCGTGCCGATCTCCAGCCAGTGCCCGCCGCTCGTGCCGCCGAGCGCCGAGAGCGAGAGCTGCTGCCCGAGCGGTGCGCCGTGGAACGCGAGCTCGAGGCGCGAGCCGAAGAGGGCCGCGCTCGCGGGCTCGAGCCAGCCACCCACGAAGGAGGCGCTCGTCTGCACGGTCGAGCGTGAGGCCTCGGCGGCGAGGATCTCGGCGGCGGACGGAGGGCGAGGGCGCTTGCGCACGAGCGGCGCGAGCTGGCTGCGCACCGACTCGCTCGCGGCGAGGGCCACGAAGCGCGCGGCGACGTCCCAGGAGAGCCCGGCCACGTCGACGCGCCTGAGCTCGACGCGCCTGCCTGGCGCCTGCACCTGCACGAGCACCAGCGTCGGCCCCGCGAGATCCACCCACACGCGCAGCGCGTTCTCGTCGAGCGGCCCGATCGAGCCAGCGGCGAGCTTCACCGATCGAGGCAGCTCGAGCTCGAGCAGACGTCGCAGGCGTGTCTCGAGCATCTTCTCGGCCGCGGCCTCGGAGAGCCCGACCCGCACCACGCTCGGCGCGGTGCTCGCGCCCGGCTGCGCGCGCGCCGCGGAGCTCGTCGCGGGGCGCGAGCCCTCGGCCCGCGCCACCCGGGCCGAGCTCGACAGCCCGAGCGCGGCGCAGAGCACGGCGACGAGCTGCTGCCCCGAGCGGTGGCACCTCGACCGCTGCAGCCGGCGAGGGCCTCGGGTGAGCCTCGCCTCGAGACGGGTTGCGGTCGTCGGGCACAGCAAGGGCGCCGCCGAAGGTAGGTCAACTCGGCGTGGCGTGGAACCTCTCCCGCGCCGTCGCGCCCCAACTCTGCTCTTGCCGGACGCCGGCCTCCGTGGTTCAACCCGCCCGCACCCGGAGAGGTGACCGAGTGGTCGAAGGTGCATGATTGGAAATCATGTGTACCGGCAACGGTACCGCGGGTTCGAATCCCGCCCTCTCCGCCGAAGCGTCGCCTTGCCGAGACCAGGAGGCGGCCGCGCTCGCAGCCGCCCCGACCTGGCCTTCGTAGTCTGTGTCTTCGTCGTCCGTGTCTTCGTCGTTCGGGAGGACTGCCGATGCCGGGTCGTGAGCTCTACGCGCTGCTCTTGGCCTCTTGCTGTGGCGTGGCGCTCGCCGCTTGCGGCGACGACACGAGCGGAGGCGCCGGCGGCGGCACGTCGAGCTCCTCGAGCGGAGGCGCATCGAGCGCAGGCGGAGCGAGCGCGGGTGGCGGAGGCGCCGGCGGCGGCGCTGCACCGACGGGTGTGGTCGAGTGGAGCTTCGACGACGCTGCACACACGACCACGAGCGCCCAGCCCCCGACCGTCTCGCTCGAGAAGACCGCGTCTTTCCTCATCCTGAGCGTCTCCGCGGTCGATGCGGTCGCGAGCGCCACGCTCAACTTCTCGCTGAGCCTCTCTGCAGGTGAGGGCGAAACCTCCATCCCGGCTGGAACCTACGTCTGCTCGCCGCCCAACATGCTCCCGGGCGTCAGCGCTTCGGCCGCGGAGGGCTCGATCGTCGCGACCTCGGCCAACGCGGGGCACGACTGCGACCTCGTGCTCGAGCATCAGGTCGTCGACGGTGGTGTGGTGCGCGGCACGCTGATCGGCACGCTCTCCGACGGCGTCACGAGCTACCCGCTCGCGGGATCCTTCGATCTTCTCGAGCCGCCGGGCTGAGGTCGCGCTCGCTCGACTGCTGCTCGTCTGGCGCGTGTGTGCGCCGCTCGGCGCTTCGGCTCGGGCGGCCCGAGCGCTCTCGGTCCGCGCTCGCGATTGCGCATCGCGATCGACGACCTACGCTCGTCGAATGGTCGGCCCCTCCTCCTCCGGGCGCGCCGCGAGCTCCGCGAGCCGAGGCGTGTCGAGCGTCGCAGTGCTCGCGGCGACCCTCGCCGCCGTGTCGCTCGCCCAGGCCGAGGAGCCCGAGCCAGCGCGAGCAGCCGCGCCTTCGACGCTGCGCGTGCTCACCTTCAACGTTTGGGGCATCCCGGGCATCAGCCCCGACATCTCCGCCCGCATGCCGAAGATCGCCGAGGCGATCAACGCGCTGTCGCCCGACGTGGTCTTGCTCCAGGAGGCCTGGCACGAGGAGACCGCAGCGACGCTGTCGTCCGCGCTCGCGCGTGGCGGGCTCACGCATCAGGTGGGGCGCGCGGCCGGCGGAGCGATCGCCTTCGGGAGCACCGGCATGCTCGTCGCCAGCAGGCTGCCGCTGCGCGATCCGCGCTGGGTCGACTACGAGAGCGGCCGCCTGCCGCACACGCCCTACCACGCCGATTGGGCCGCCACGAAAGCGGCGCTGCTCTTCGACGTCGACACCGCACGCGGGCCGCTGCGCTTCGCCACGACCCACATGCAGTCCTCCTACCGCACGGGCCATTACGAGCCGGTGCGCCTCGCGCAGACGCTCCAGCTCGTCGAGGCTCTGTCGCGGCCCGGGGCGGGTGAGCTCGGCGTCGAGCTGCCCACGCTCGTCGCCGGCGACTTCAACTACGAAGGTCCCGAGGTCGCCGACCGCGTATTGCGCGGCATGCTCGGGCTCGACAACCTCTTCGACGAGGTCCGCTGGGACGCGATGCTCTACCGCGATGGCAGCTCGGCTGCGCTGCGCGTCGTGCGCGCGGAGAAGGTGCTCACCGAGCCCGTCGCGCTCGACGACGGTGAGCTCGTGCCGATGTCCGACCACCCCGGCCTCTGGCTCGAGCTCGAGCTGGTGGAGCCCGCGGGCGGCGGTCCACCTCCGCTCGCGCCGGTCGACGGTCTCGCGTCGCTCGCTGGAGAGGCGATCTCGGAGGAGGTCTCGCTCACGCGCTGGCAGCAGCGCGGCGCGGCGCTCGCCTTCGTCGGCTTCGCGCTGATCGCGTTGCGCGTGTTGCGTCGACGGCCGCATCGGAGGCCGATCTGGGCCGCGGCGTGGCTGTCGCTCTGCTTCGTCGGCCTCAGCTACGCCGGCTACTTCGCCTGGGGCTACGCGCCCTCACACCTCGACGCGATGTTCCGGGCCGAAGCGCGCCTGCGCGGCCTGGTCGGTACGCCCAGGTCGAGCGAAGCGCGCTCCACCGTTGCGCTCCACAGCCCCGCGCTCCACAGCCCCGCGCTCCACAGCCCCGCGCTCCACAGCCCCGCGCTCCACGCCCCGCGCGCGGAAGCGCCATCGGGGCGCTAGAGCACCCCGGCGCCGACCAAGTAGAGCCCGATCGCCGCGAAGTAGGCGACCGCGAACATGGCGCTGCGCGCCTTGTCGATGTCGGCCACGTAGGCGACGCCGTGCAGCACGCGAGCCACGAGCCACACGATGGCGAGCGTCGGCGCGAGCGAGGCCTCCGGCTTCGCGAAGTGCGCGAGCAGCACCGCGGGCGTGAAGATCGCGAGCGCCTCCCAGGCGTTGGCCTGCGCGGCGTAGGCCCGCGCGCCCGCCCCGGTGAGCTTCGCCGCCTGTTCGCGCGGGTTCCGGTTGTCGGCTTTGCCGAACTGCTTCTGCCGATGGAACGAAGAGACGCCTCCCCACACGTAGGGGAGGATCATGCCGGCGAGCAGACACGCGAGCGGGAGGGTCATGCGCCGGATGGTGCCCCGCGCGGAGGCGCCGGTCGAGTGGCTCTGCCCGAAGGCGCTCGGCGCGCGCTGGCTCGATGCGTCGCAGCCCGCCCGCGCCACGCCCGCGTCGAGTGTGCTGTAGCCTCGTCGCGTCCCCACGGAGCGCCCATGGCCAAGCTCATCCCCAGCACCTGGCAAGACTTCCCTGCGGTGCTCGCCGCGCGCTTCGGCCGCAAGGCGGGCAAACAGCGCACGATGATGCACGAGGGCCACCTGGTCGTCGTGGTGCACCTCTCACCGAAGGCGAGCGAGCTCGAGCGCCGGGCGGCGATCTTCTGGCGTGATCCGAGCGGCGTGTGGAAGGCCGCTGGTGAGGCGCAGGGCGGCTTCGCAGGTCTGCGCGGCGTGGTCGAGGCCTACATGAAGGAGGCCGCCGAGCTCGAGAGCGAGGTCGAGCGCGCCAAGCAAGCCTCCGACTACTTCCGCATCCTCCAGGAGGCGGCACCTCGGGCGAGGTCCTCGCGCGGGCTGCACCGGGCGCTGCAGGAGGCGCGCGACCTCTCGAAGAACGACGTCGAGCTCATCTCGCTGCGCGACCTCGCCTACGAGGTCGAGCGCACCTTCGAGCTCGTGCAGCAAGACGCGAAGGCCGGCCTCGACTTCACCGTCGCGCGTCGCGCCGAGGAGCAAGCCGAGCTCCAGGACCGCATCGCGAGGTCGAGCCATCGGCTCAACCTCATCGCGGCGCTCTTCCTGCCCATCTCCGCCCTCGGCGGGGTCTTCGGAGCGAACCTCTCGCACGGCCTCGAGACGGCGGCGGCGCCCTACCTCTTCTGGGCCTTCGTCGCCGCCGCGCTGCTCGTCGGGATCCTCGTCCGCTCGACGGTGGCCGCGTCGAAGTGAGCGTGTAGGCTGCCCTCCAAATGGCGCGCACCTTCGCGATCGGGGACATCCACGGAGAGCTCGAGCAGCTCGAGCGCCTGCTCGCCAAGCTGCCCGCGTTCGCCACGGGCGACACGCTCGTCTTCATGGGCGACTACCTCGACCGAGGCCCGAAGAGCGCCGAGGTCGTGGCGAAGCTGCGCGAGCTCGAGCGGAGCTCCCGCGCGCGCGTCGTATGCCTGCGTGGCAACCACGAAGACGGCTGGCTGCGTGTGCTCGACGAGGGCTGGGCCGAGTTCGTCGTGCCGCGTGGCAACGGCTGCCTCGAGGCGCTGCGCTCCTTCCGGGGTGCGCCGCCCCCGAGCGACGACGAGGCCCCCTCGACCGAGGAGCTCATCGCGATGATGAAGGGCGAGTTCCTCCCCGCCGAGGTCGTCGCCTGGATGCGCACGCTGCCCTACTTCTACGAGGACGAGCACGCGATCTTCGTGCACGCCGGGCTCGTCCAGAAGGACGGCCGCTTCCTGCACCCGAGCGAGACCGAGCCCAAGCTGCCGCTCCTGTGGACGCGCAGCCGCGCCTTCTTCGCCGACTACCGAGGCAAGCTGGTCGTCGTCGGCCACACGGCGACGAGCACGCTGCCGCCGGAGCTCTCGTCGTACACCCCGGAAGACCCGGCCGACTTCTGGGCCGGCCCGAGCGTGGTTGCCATCGACACGGGCTGCGGCAAGGAGGGAGGTTTCCTCACCGCGATCGAGCTGCCGGCGAAGCTCGTCTACGAGAGCCGCGACTGAGCGGAGCGCGGCTCAGAGGTCGGCCGCCAGAGGCAAGAGCTCTACCTTCGCCGAGGCAGGCTCCGCGGCGCCCTGCGGTGGTGCGTGTTCGAGCGCGGCCGCGAGCTTCTCCGGCGAGCTCCACACGCTCACGGCGAGCATCTTGCCGCTCGCGGCGTCGCGGGCCACGAAGGCGAGCTTCGCTCCTGGTTGCTGCTTCAACCAGGCGACGTGCATCTTGGCCTGCTCGAGCTCGGCCTCCGTGGGGCTCTCGCTCGTCGCGACGCGACAGACCATGTGCGAGGCCTTCACCGCGACGGGCTCCGGATGCGCAGCGGCGACCCAGGCCCTGCCGATGAGCATCAGCGGAGGCGCCCCCTCGAGACCGTAGTCGTCGACCTTCACGGCCCTGCCGTGGACCATGAAGTAGCCGAGCGCGCCGCCGAACTCGTCGAAGACGGCGTAGCGGTCCGTCCCGGCCGGCTTGATCTCGTAGCTCGCGTCGTCGACCGTCACCCGGTCTCCGCTGACGCTGGTCTTGTGGTCCATCGGAACCTCGGTCGAAGCGCTCCTGGCTCACTCGTCGCCGTGACCCTGGAGCCGACGCGGGTGGACCGCGCCGGCTCCGGGCCTCACGCCCTCATGCCCAGATCACGGAGCCCTTCTTGCCGTACCACTCGTCGAGGCGGTCCTTCACCGACTCCTCGATCTTGGTGCGCTTGATCTTCATCGTCGGCGTGAGCATGCCGTTTTCGATCGTCCACGGCTCGCTCGCGATGACGAACATCTGCAGCTGCTCGTAGCCCGAGAGCTTGGAGTTCACCTCGGCGAGCCAGGGGCCGAGCTCGCGCTCCACCTTGGCCTTCACCTCGGGATCCTTCACCTTGTCGCGGATGTCCTCGGCGAGCACGACGAGCGCGTAGGCGGCGGGCTGGCCCACGCCCGACACGCAGGACAGCTCGATGAGCGGGTGCTCGTTGATCGTGTTCTCGATCGGCGCGGGCGCGACGTACTTGCCCTTCGCCGTCTTGAAGAGCTCCTTCACGCGGCCGGTGAGCTTGAGCAGGCCGTCGGGGCGGCGCTCGCCCTTGTCGCCCGTCTTGAAGAAGCCGTCGTCGGTGAAGCACTCCGCGTCGAGCTCGGGCTGCTTGAAGTAGCCCTTCATCTGGCCGCAGCTCTTGATGAGGACCTCGCCCTCCTCGCTGATCTTCACCTCCACGCCGGGCAGAGGAACGCCGACGTAGCCGGGCTCCGCCTTGTCGACGCTGCTGATGTGCGAGTACGCGAAGTCCTCGCTCATCGCGTAGCCCTCGAGCAGGTTGAGCCCGAGCTTGCGGTACCAAGCGATGAGCTCGGCCGGGATCGGCGCGGAGCCCGAGCCCGCGAGGCGCACCGAGTCGAGGCCGAGGTTCGTGAGCACCTTCTTCTTCACGATGCCCTTCAAGATCGGGATCTTGAGGAAGAGGTCGAGCTTGTGCGGCGGCATCTTGGCGAAGACGCCCTGCTGGAACTTGAGCCAGAGGCGAGGCACCGAGATGAACAGCGTGGGGCGCGCGCGCTTGAGATCGGCGACGAAGGTGTCGAGCGACTCGGCGAAGTACACGTGGCCACCGGCGACGAAGGACGTGGACTCGATGTAGGCGCGCTCGAAGACGTGCGCGAGCGGCAGGTACGAGAGCACACGCTCCTGATCGGTGATCGAGAGCGCCTTCACGATGCCCTCGGCGGCGTCGGACACGCCGCGGAAGGTGTGCATGACGCCCTTCGGGCGGCCGGTGGAGCCCGAGGTGTAGATGAGCATCGCGAGATCCTCGGGGTCGCGCGCGACACGGCCCTCGAGTGGCTCGGTCTTCGCGACGAGCTCGTCCCACTTGGGGAAGTCGTTCTTCGGGGCGAGCGGGAAGGCGATGCGCGGCAGCTCGGCGGCGACGCCCGGCTCCTGGTCCTTCCAGGTGTCGAGCTTGCCGATGAAGATGGCCTTCGCTCCGCTGTGCTCGAGCACGTACTGGATCGTCTCGGCGCTCTCGGTGGGGAAGATCGCCACCGTCGTGTAGCCGGCCATCCAGATCGCGAGCTCGGCCATGAAGAAGTGAGCGCAGTTCTTCGAGAGCATCGCGACGCGATCGCCGGGCTCGAGGCCCAGCGTCTGGAGGTGCTTCGCGATGCGGCGCGCTTCACCGACGACCTGCTTCCAGGTGTAGTCCTTCACCTCGCCGCCGCCGATGGGCTGGGTGAGGAACACCCGGTCGGGGTTCTTCGCTTCCTTGTCGTAGATGTGCTCGAGGATCAGCTTCGCCATGATGGGCGAGAGCAGAGCACGACTTCGGCGCGACGTGGAGCCAGCTCGCGCCTGGAGCCGGGCTTGTGGGCCTGGCGGGCCCGCGCTACTTGCAGGGCATGCGATCGCTCCGCGTCCCGGCTCTCGCGGTCTCGCTGCTCGTCGCGGGCTGCGGCGACGACGGCTCGGGCGCCGGTGCTCCGGGTGGCTCCGGCGCCGGCGGCACGGGCGCGGGAGGCGCGAGCGCCCAGGCCTGCGAGCCGAGCTTCGACGGCGAGACGCTGCACCTCGCGGTGGGCGGGGAGCTCGAGCCGGGGCAGGAGCGCACGCTCTGCCGCAGGTGGACCGCACCGGAAGACCTCTCCATCACGAGCTTCGTCGGCACGCTCGGGCCAGCGGCCGGGCACCACGCGCTGCTCCTGGTGCACCCGACGCCCTCCGGCCCCGACGGCGTGTCGCCTTGCTCCGAGGCCGAGCTCATGGACGCGGTCGAAGTCGGCGAGTTCCAGATGCTCGCGGGCGTCTCCTACGAGAGCGACGGGGTGCCGATCGAGTTTCCGTCGAGCCCGGTGCAGATCGGCCTGCGTGTGCCCAAGGGGGCGCAGCTCATCTACGACGCGCACTTCATCCACGCCGGCGCCGAGCCCACCTCGGCCTGCGCGTCGATCGACCTGGTGACGGGCAAGCCGGTCGTGGCGGCGCTCCAGTTCCGGACGCTCCTGCCCGAGGAGCAGTACACGATGGTCGTACCCGCCAACGGCGACCTCGACGTCTCCTACGAGATCCCCGTCGACGGCGACGTGCGTGTCGCGGCCGCGTCGACGCACATGCACGAGGGTGGCAAGAGTGCCTCGCTCGTGGTCGAGCCCTCGGGTTTCGTGCTGCACGAGACCGACCAGTGGGCGGAGCCCGAGCCCACGCTGCACGGAGGCACGCCCGCGATCCTGCGCACGGGCGATACGCTGCGGCTGTCGTGCTCGTTCGAGAACACGAGCTCGAGCGACGTGCGTTTCCCGCAGCAGATGTGCGTCGGCGGCATGTACGTGCTCTCGTGCGGGCTTCCCGGGGCGTGCCCCCAGTGAGCACCCAATCGCAGCTCGCGGTACGCCGCGCCGAAGTGGCCGACCTGCCTCGGCTCGGGGTGCTCGCGGGCGAGCTCGTGCGAATGCACCACCGCACCGACCCGAGGCGCTTCCTCCTCGTCGACGGCGTCGAGCAGGGCTACGCGCGCTGGTTCGCGAGCGAGCTCGAGCGCGAGCAGGCGGTGATCCTCGTGGCCGAGCTCGGGGGCGCGATCGTCGGCTATGGCTATGGCAGCCTCGAGGGCCGCGACTGGAACGCATTGCTCGACGATCACGGCGCGATCCACGACATCATGGTCGACGAGAGCGCGCGCCGCTCGGGCGCGGGGCGCGCCCTGGTCGTGGCGCTGAGCGAAGCGCTCGAGGCCATGGGCGCGCCGCGCATCGTGCTCTCGACGATGGTGCAGAACACGGCCGCGCAGGCGCTGTTCTCCGCCTGCGGCTTCCGCGCGACGATGCTCGAGATGACGCGCGGGGGGTGAGGGCGGGGGGAGCCGCTCAGGGTCCGTCGGGGCAGTGGTACCAGACGGTCCACGCGCGCTCGGTGCGTGGGAGGGTCGAGCTGCTGTCGCGAACGAAGTCGGCGTAGCCGTCGAGCTCCTCGACCTCGAGGTGCGTGAAGTAGAACGGCACGAACGGCTCGTCCGGTCGGGCGAAGCCGAGCGGCGTCTGTGCTGGCAGCTCGAGCGGCACCACCGCGCGTGGCGCCTCGGCCGGATCTTCGATGAGCTCCCACTTGTGGGCGCCCGCAAGGAAGACCCGCTGCACCACGTCGCCCGGCGCACCCTCGCCGGCGAGCTCGTAGCCGAGCTCGCCCACGAGGCGCGGCTCGAGCAGCGCCGTGGCATCGACCTCGAAGGGCGCAGCGCTCTCACCCCTCCGCAAGAAGCGCGTCTCGCGGCCGCAGGCGCCCGCCCGGGGCGGGAGCTTCGCGTGGGCAATGAACATCGGCGCGCCGAGCGGTAGCAGCATCGGTGTGGCGACCACTTCGGCCGCGCCGGGGCTCTGCGTGAGCTCGATGTTGCCCGACTCGAAAGGCAACAGGAAGCGCCCGAGGCCGATCGTAGAGGGGTCCCCCTGCCATGCGGCGTGAACGAACACCTCGGTCGCCGAGGTGAGCCCGGTCCAGCCGAGGCGCAGCTCGGTGCGAGGGGGCGGCGCGAGTGTCGGGGCGAGGTCGAGCGTCGTTCCGGGCTCGAAGGCGAGGCCCTCGATGAGCGCGACCTCTTCGAACTTCGCGCCGCGTGCACCCACGAAGATCGCGAAGTCGGAGTCGTCGCCCACGCAGCGGCTTTCGTCGACGACGACCTCGGCCGGAAGCTCGCTCCATGACTTCGTTGCCCCCGACGAAGTCTGGATGAAGTAGCTCGATGCGCCCACGACCGCCGGGATCGAGAGGCGCACCTGCATCGATACGAGCTCGCAGTATTCGTCGTCGGCGACATACAGTTGCGCTCGGTGTTCGACGCGCTCGACGCCCGGCGCGACCCGGTAGGACCCGATCATGTGTATCTGGCCCTGGGCGTTGAAGTGGCCAGTCGGGTAGAGGAAGCTCACGAGATCGCCGTCGCGCGCCGAGACACTCGGCGGCAGCGCGCCGCCTCCGAAGCTCTCGAGCAGGCGCCCGTCGGGCGCGTTGACGATGACGCCCAGGCGGTCGAGGTTCGCGCCCGCCAGCGTGCGCACCGCGAGCTCGATCGAGCGCGGCGCAGGGGCGCCGCCGCCTTCGCCACCCGCCCCGGCGCTCTCGCCTCCTGCGCCGCTGCCACCCACGCCATCGTTCCGAATGACCTCGTTCGAGCAGGCCGCCAGAGCGATCGCGAGCGCGACGGGTGACGCCGCGAGTCCACCGAGAGTCCGCCCCATGGCGACGAATCTAGCGTAGGGGCGCGTGCGTAGGGTGGGAAAGGTGCTCGCCGGGGCGGCGGGGCGGAGGGGGAGGCGGTGGCGCGTCAGTCCTCGTCAGGGCAATGAACCACGAAGGCGCGAGTGCGAACGCTCCTGGGCACGGCCCACTCGGCCGAAGCCAGGTACGCTGCGTAGCCACCGACCTTGTCATCGTCGCCGTGACAGATGGTGCGCAGTTCGAAGGGGCCGGAGGGGCGCGAGAAAGCGAGCGGGAGCTCTGCCGGAAGCTCGAGCTCGGGCAGGTCCGAGGGCGGGCTCAGCGGATCCGTAAACAGCTGCCACGATGTCACTCCACTCGTCCGCCGCTGCCAGACGTAGTCGCCTCGCTCGCGCTCCGGGTCGAGTCCGTAGCTCCGCTCACCCTCCGGGCGTGCCTCTGCGAGCGCACTAGCGTCGAAGCTCATTGGGGTGTCGATCTCTCCGACGCGTCCGAACGACGACGAGCGCCTGCAGGACCCGCCATCGTTTGCGAGCGTCGAATACACCGAGAAGTGCGCATGCCCGAGAGGTAGGTTCATCGGTGTGCGCACCTCGCTGAAGGGAGAGGTCCCCTCGTGGAGTGAGCTCGATCCCGCCTCATCGGGAGAGAACCAAGCGCCGTCCAGGAAGCTGAACAGCGTTCCCCTCCACATGCTCTCCACGTGGGTCTCCACCGCCTCGTCGAGCCCGGAGACATCGACCTGGAAGCTCGTTCTGGGCGGCGGAGCGAGCTCGGGTGCGAGCTCGAGCACGGCGCCCGATTCGAAGGGGATGCCTTCCACGACGGCGGCGGCCTCGAAAGCCACGCCCTTGGCGCCGACGAAGAGCGCGAGCTCGGTGATGTCGCAATCGTAGGTGCCGGCGTGGACGACGACCTCCGCCGGGAGCGAGCTCGCGGTCGCCGAGTGTCCGGTCGAGGCCTGAACGAAGGCCTCGGTGGCGCCTTCGATGGCCGGCACCGTCACACGCAGCTCCATCGATCTCGGCTCGCACGCGAAGTCGCGGTTCAACGTGAACCTCAGGTCCCACTCGATGCGCTCGACTGCCTGCTCGACGCGGTAGGACACGATCCGCTGGGTTTCGCCTTCGGCCAGTCTGAAGTCTAGGCGGTGGGCGTAGCTGATCCAGTCGCCGTCCTGCACGGTCAGGGTCGCGGGCAGGCCGGCACCGTTCAGGCTCCCCAACAAGCGCCCGTCGGCGGCGTTGTGGAACACCGCGAGGCTGTCGAGCTGCGCATCCGGCTCCGCGACGAGCGCGACCTCGATCAGACGCGGCACGGGCGCAGGCTCGCCGCCGCCGCCACCACCCGCGCCGCTGCCCGTGCCCACGTCCTCGTTCGAGCAGCCCCCGAGCGCCACCGCGCTCCCGATGAGCCCCACGACGATCCCCCGATCGATGCGGTTCATAGGATGCCACTCTAGCGCGCCCGAGTGCGCTTCGGCACGGGCTCCGCCGAGATCCAATTCTGTTTGATCCGGAGCTCGGCGGTCCCGCGCTTCTCCCCGCGCGGCGCCTCAGCCGGGCGGGCCTTCGGCGGCGGCCTTGGGGTCCATCCACAGGACCTCCCAGTGGTGACCGTCGAGATCGTAGAAGCTGTGGCTGTACATGAAGCCGAGGTCTTGCGGAGGCATCGCCGATGAACCTCCGGCCTCGAGCGCGGTCTTCACCATCTGGTCGACCTCGTCGCGGTTCGCACAGCTCAGGGCGTAGAGCGCCTCGGTGTGCGTCGCGCGGTCGCAGATCGCGCGCGTCGAGAAGCGCGCGAAGAAGGGCTCGGTGAGCAGCATGAAGTACGCGGCGTTCTCGGCGACGATCATGCACGCGGCGTTCTCGTCGGTGAATTTGGGGTTGAAGGTGAAGCCGAGCTTCGTGAAGAAGGCCTTCGAAGCCTCGAGATCCTTCACGCTGAGGTTCACGAAGAGCATGCGCGGGGCGGTTTGGGTCATGGGGTTCTCCATCGGGTCTTGTGCTTTGGACTGCGGCGCGCACCCCGACTCATCGGTCGGAGAGTCGATTCTTGGGTGAACCCGCCTCAGCCCGGCAGGCGCAGCGGCAGCCCGAAGCGAGGGAAGAAGGCCTCGGTGTCGAGGAAGTGCGTGAGCGAGGCGATGCGCGCGCTCGTGTCGACGTCGAGCACGATGAGCGACCAGGCCTGGTGGCCCACGCCGTCGTCGGCCACCCGGTATTGGCCGAAGGCAGCCGAGCCGCAGGCCGCCGTCGCCACGAGGCGCGAGCCCCTGCAGCCGATGCCCCGGCCGAGCAGCCAGCCTGCGATCGGCGCCTTGCCCTGTAGCCACAGGGTGTACGGCGGCATGGAGAGCACGGCGTCGTCGCGCAGCAGGGCGGCGATGGCGTCCACGTCGTAGCGCTCGAAGGCCGCGACGTAGCGCTCGACCATCTCGGCTTGGGCCGCGCTCAGGGTGGCGGGGGCCTCGCGGTCGAAGTCGGTCGAGAGCGTGGCGCGCGCGCGCTGCAGCGCGCTGTTCACCGAGGCCGTCGTGGTCTCGAGGCTCGAAGCGACCTCCTGCGCGGACCAGCCGAGCACCTCGGTGAGCAGGAGCGCGGCGCGCTGCTTGGGCGGCAGCCGCTGCAGCGCCGCGACGAAAGCCAGTCGAATCGACTGCCTCAGCACGGCGCGCTCGCTCGGGTCGACGTCGCTCGGTATGGCGAGCACGTCGGGCACGGGCTCGAGCCAATGCTCGCGCGGCCGGCTCTCGAGCTCGTCGTCGATGGTACCGATGGAGCCACCGTCGATCGGGCGCACGCGGCCGCGCTCGCGCTCCTTTCTGCGCGCCGCGAGCGCGTCGAGGCACACGTTGGTCGCGATGCGGTAGAGCCAGGTGCGCAGCGACGAGCGCCCATCGAAGCCGTCGAGGTGCTGCCACGCTCGCACGAATGCCTCCTGCACGGCGTCGTCGGCGTCGCTCAGCGAGCCGAGCATTCGGTAGCAGTGCCCCGTGAGCGCGACGCGGTGGGCCTCGAGATCGGCGGGCGACGAGGCGCGCGCGTGGGTGGGTGCCTGGGTCGACATGGTCAGCGGCACCGTAGCGCAGGTGGCGCTCGGATGGTCCTCGCGGCCTCGTCGATGCGGGGCTCGGGTGCGGCGCACTGCGAACGGCGCTATCAGCTCGTCTCAGCATGAGCCTCCGCGACACGACCCGAAGCCACCGCGAGGCGCTCGCCGCGCGCCTCGAGCCCGAGCTCGCCAAGCTCTTCGCGCGACTGCTCGAGGGCCCGGCACCTCTGCTGCGCGCGCTCGCCAAGCGCGGCCCGCACCCGGAGGGGCTCGAGCTCGATCTGCAGACCGCGGTCGTCGTCCGCCTCGCAGAGCTCGTGATGCGACGTCCGCTCCACGAGCTGCCGGTCGACGAGGCGCGCCGCGCTTACCTGCAGTCGGGCAAGCTCATCGAGGCCGAGCCACCGAGCTCGGTGCGCACGCGCGAGCTCGCGGTCCCCGTGCAGGGCGCTACGCTCGCCGCGCGCCTCTACGAGCCGGAGGGCCTGTCCGAGCTTTCGCCGGGCATCCTGTATCTCCACGGCGGCGGCTTCGTGATCGGCGATCTCGACTCGCACCACACGACCTGCGCCGAGCTCGCGCGTGCGGCGCGGGCGCGCCTCGTCGCCGTCGACTACCGCCTCGCGCCGGAGCACCGCTTCCCGGTCGCGGCCGACGACACCTATGCGGCCTACGTGTGGCTGCTCGAGCACGCCGCTTCGCTCGGGATCGACGCAGGGCGTATCGCCGTCGCAGGCGACAGCGCCGGCGGCAACCTCGCGGCCGTGCTCTGCCTCGACGCTCGCGATCGCGGCCTGCGCTCGCCGGCCTTGCAGGTGCTCATCTACCCCGCGACCGACATGACGCGCTCGGCCGAGTCGCATCGCAGCTTCGCCGACGGCTATCTGCTCACGGCGCCGCTCATGGACTGGTTCCTCGCGCAGTACCTGCCGCCCGGTCAGGATCTCCGCGACCCACGCTGCTCTCCGCTCCACGCCGCGTCGCTCGAGGGGCTGCCACCAGCGATCGTGTCGACGGCCGGCTTCGACCCCTTGCGCGACGAGGGCCAGGCCTACGCCGATCGGCTCGAACGAGCGGGGGTGCCCGTCGTGCGCAGGCACCACGTCGGTTTGGTGCACGGCTTCGCGACCATGACGGGGCCGATCGCCGCCGCGCGCATCGCGATGCGAGAGCTCGCCGAGCTCGTGCGCGAGAGGCTCGCGTGACGCGGAGCGTGCGCCGCTTGCACGTCGCGCTCGCCGGCGTCTTCGTCGGGTCGTTTCTCGTCACCTCCTGCGTCGATGGTGGCCCGAAGCGACGCCGTGCTTCGCCCGGCCACGACGCGCAGTGCCGCGACGCCACTCGTCCGAGGGCGCACTTCTACCCCTCGACCGACGGCAAGACCTTCGCGCCCGACGATCCCCACGCCGACGGCTGCGTGCTGCTCGTGCCCGACTTCCTCTTCTGTTGCCCGGAGACACGAGAGGCGACGCGGCCCTGACCCTCTCCGCTCGAGGTCCGGGTCGTGGTGATCTCGACGAAGACCTCGGCGTGGCCGATGATGCTCGCGCGTGGAGCCCGACCACACCGAGAGCCGGCACCGCGACCGGCGCAGCGCGACGCTCCAGAGCGCGCGTATCGCCACGATCGCGGCCGTCGTGGTGCTCGCGATGCAGGTGGCGAGCAAGACGGCGCGCGACGCGGTGTTCCTCGGCGCCTTCGGCGCGCACGCGCTGCCCAAGGTGATGACCGCCGCCGCGGTGCTGTCGCTCGTCGCCGTCGCGCTCGGCGCCGGGCTCGCGGCGCGCCTCGGCAGCGGGCGCTTTCTCACGAGCGCGCTGCTCCTCAATGCGGGCCTCTACGTCGGCGAGCTCGCGCTCGCCCGGTTCGCGCCCGACGTGGCTGCGGTCGCGCTCTACCTCCACGTCGCCGCGCTCGGTGCGCTGCTCGTGAGCGGGCTCTGGTCGCTGGTCGGTGGTCGCTTCGATCCACACCGCGCGCGCAGCGTCGTGGGTCGGATCGCCACCGGGGCGACGCTCGGCGGCGCCTTCGGTGGCGTCGTCGCCGACGGCGTACACCGCGTGCTCGGCGCGGAGGGGCTGCTCGTCGTGCTGATGCTCACGAGCCTGGCCGGCGCCGCGCTCGTCCACCGCTTCGCGTCCCTGGTGCGACGCAAACCCACGCCTCTTCTGCACCGAGGGACCTCCGGCTCGAGCGCGCTGCGCGACGCGCCTTACCTCGGTGGCGTGGCCGCGCTGGGGCTCGCGATCGCGACCTCGCAGGCCATCCTCGACTTCGCCTTCAAGGAGCAGGTCGCCGAGGCCTTCCGGAGCGAAGGGGGCATGATCACCTTCTTCGGCTGGTACCACACGGCGGTCGGGCTGCTGACCTTCCTCGCGCAGTGGGCGGTGGGCTCGAGGTTGGCGGAGCGCTTCGGCTTCGCCCTGCCGCTCGCGCTGCTCCCGGGTTTCCTCGCGCTCGGAGGGCTCGGTTGCGTCGCCGCGCCGAGCTTCCTGTCGCTCGTCGTGCTGCGGGGAGGCGAGACGATGATCGCCAACGGCGTCTACCACACCGGCTACGAGGTCCTCTTCACGCCGCTCCGCGACGCGGTGAGGCGCCCGGCGAAGCTCCTGGTCGACGTCGCCGCCTCGCGCCTCGGTGACGGTCTGGGTGCCCTGCTCCTGTTCGTCATGCTGGCCTTCCTGCCGGACCTGCCGCTCCGTGGCCTGCTCGTGGGCGTGAGCGTGCTGGGTCTGCTCGCGCTCGCCGTCGTGCCGAGCCTGCAGTCGGGCTACGTGTCCTCGCTGGTCGCGGCGCTGCGCGAGGGCGCGATCCGCCTCGACGCCGACGCCGAGCTCGACGCGACGACGCGACGCACCTTGGGAGAGACGCGCGTCGCGATCGATCGCGAGCGTCTGCTCCGCGAGATCGAGCTGTTCCGGCAGGCCGCAGACCCACCCGAGCCGAGCGCCGGCGAGCTCGACCTGGCCTCGCGCGCCGCGCGGGCTCCGCTCGTCATCGGCGCCGGCGCGCTCGACGCGCTGGGCACCGCCGACCGCGCTTCGCTCGAGCAGAAGCTGGCCGAGCCGCTCGACCCACGTCTGGCGCGCGCGGCGCTGCCGCTGTTGCTCGACGAGGCCGCCCGAGCACCGGCCCGGAGGGCGCTGGAGCGCTGCGCGGCGCGCGCGACGGGCGCGCTCGAAGACGCCATGCTCGACGCCGACGAAGACCTCCGTCTGCGCCAATGGGCGGCGGTGTTGCTCGGCGGAGTGGCTCAGGAGCGTGCTCGAGAGGCGCTCGTTCGCGGCTTGTCCGCGGAGAGCTTCCCCGTGCGCGCCGCGGCTGGGCGAGCGCTCGTGCGGCTGTCGCGCGCCCACGCGGAGCTCGCCTTGCCTCGTGAGCGCGTCGCCGCCGCGATCGCGCTGGGCCTCGAGCGAGCGCGGAACGAAGCCCCGGAGTCGCCGGACGCGCAGCCCCTGCCGACGAACCTCGACCCGCCGGTGCTGGAC
>CALKVW010000232.1 GCA_938004785.1 uncultured Polyangiaceae bacterium | reverse complement strand
GGTCTCAGCTCCGCATGTCGGCCGCAGTCGGGGTCGCCGGTGAGTCGTCAGAGAAGCTGACCCAGTCCGCGTCGAAGCGCTGGTAGGGCTCGATCGTCGCAAGCGTCAGCTTGCTCGTGGGGAGCACCTCGACGCCGACGCACTCGATGCCCGGCCCGAACTGCTTCCAGAACGTCTCGACGAGCGACTCCAGCTCATCCTTCTTCCCTGGCCAGGCTGGGTCCGTGGTCGATGCCACAGGAACCGCCACGATCAGATGGATCTTGTAGGGGCTCGCGTCGGGAAGCTCGGTCTGCGTGCTGAGCCTCAGGTAGATCCCCTGGAGCCACTGGCTCTGGTTCTCCAGCAGGCCGGTCCACTCCTTCATCTTTGACCGCCAGCGCGCGTCGAAGGCGGTGGGGAACGCGGCTCGGATGTAGCGCTTGGCCAGCCACTCGGCGATGAGCCGGCGCGTCTTCGTGTCGAGTATCGCGCGAGGCCCCTCGGAGACGAGCATCTCACGAGGGATGGGCCAGCGCTCGTGGACCTTCGCGGAGAGAACCGACTGCCCACCTTCGCCGTCGTCGGCCGCGAGCTGCAGCTCGCGCGGGTTGCGGCCCCACACCTGCTGCTTGTCGGGCTTTCGCTTCTGCTGAACCAATTCGGCGCGGAGCACCTCGACGGTGGGCTCCTTCTCGAGCCGGCCGTTCACGACGTCGCAGTCGTGGCTCGTGACGATCAGCCAGTCGGTCTCGGCGAAGACGATCCCAGTCGGCGCGAGCTCGCGCGCCTCGGCGGTGAGCTTCGCGCCCAGCACGGCACCCTGTCGCCACCCGCGCTGCTCGATCTCGCCGGCATCGAACGCCGTGGACATCGCCGGTCAATCCTTCGGCCAATCGCGGAGCGCGGCGTCGAGGGCGAGGTTCGCCGTGCGCTGTCCGGCGGTGGGCTCCTCGAACCCGAGCGCGCGCAGGCGATCTTCACGTGCCAGCCGCGCCCCGTCGGCCTCGTCCTCCAGCGCCTTCGCGCATGCGAGAACCTTCGCGATGCGAGTTTGGTCGAGTGAGTCGGCCTCGAGCAACTCGAGCAGCGACGGCTCACCATCGGCGAGCGACTCCCGCGTGAAGCGAGGGCTGATCGAAGCGGCGGCGCTCACGCCGGCGTTCACTAGGAGCCGCACCAGCGCGGTGAGGCGCTGGGCGTTCGCGGCGTTCGGCTCCTTGCCGTCGAGCCAGTCGTAGACCGTGGGGCGCGACACCCGGAGCACCTCAGCGAGCTGGGTCTTGTTCAGGTTGAGCGCTGCCATGAGCTCGAGCGCCTGGTCCGCCGGCGACATCCGCAGCACCGCGTGTCGCGTCGTCGTCCGTGCGCTTTCGGCAGGTACCTTTGGCGCGGGCGCGGACGCGGACGCGGGCGCACTGCGCACTATCCCGCGGCTGTCGAACACCGCGGGGCTCGTTCCGACGTGAGGCAGGTAGGGCGCATAGCCGCTGACGAGCACGACGACGCCCGCGCTCCCGGCGCGCATCGAGCGCATCAACGCCTGCTGCCAGGGCCCGTCGATGCTCTGCGCGCGCTGGAACTCGCGGGCAACGATCGGGAACGCGTCGTCGCCGCCCCCGCCGTACGATTCGATGACGAGGCTCATTGCCACACCTCGATCGCTCGCTTGGAGACCACATGTTCGTGGAAGGTCTCGATCAGATGATCGTGCATCGCGTAGGTGCGTGCCGTCACCCACTCGGCGCTCGGATCGAACGTTCCCTCGATGAAGTGGTCCATGTCGACCAGCGTGACGAGCTCGCCGGCCCTGGCCCGTGCTTGGAACTTCGGCGCGCCGCCGATCAGGTCGGGCGGCAGGTCGAAGCCCTGGTCGTTCTGGGAAACACGGAGGACCATGGTGCCCGGAGTGTCGCTCACATCCGTGCGGCCCACGCTCTCGACGTGGAGCCGGTGCGAGCCCATCACGAAGGGTGCGTCCGACGCGCCGTGAAAGCCTGGCCGGAGATAGTCGCGATAGCTCTCGCCGCCCCGTGGCTGGATGAGATCGACGTAGCGTAGACCGACGCGCAAGATGAGTCCGAGCTTGTCCTGCTCCGTCTGCTCGAGGACGGTCTTCACGGCAACCTCGAGCTTCTCGGCGAAGGCTTCGAAGCGCTGGTAGGCGGTCGTCTGCAGCACGACGCTGTCCTGCAGCACCGTCACGCTCCATTGCTCGTCCTTGGTGCTGTACTCCCAGCGCTCCTGCTCGACCGCATGGACGCCAGCAGGCGTGATCGTGAGCTGCTGGAACTTGCCCGCGCGCTCGATCGGGAAGCCGTGCCGCCGGAACGCTTCCTGGATGCCAGGGATGTAGTCGCCTATCTTGCGGACAGGGCTGAAGCGCACCTGCGAAAGCACGAGCACCAGCGGGTTCTGGCTGAGCGGGACGTACCGACAGTTCCGCTTCGTCGTCATTCGGGCTCCCTCTACCTCGGAGTTTACGCTCGACACAACGCCTCAGGCTACAGTCTTGTTCCGACTGCATCGTGACGCAAGGTTCGGCCTGAGCGCGCGGCCAAGGAGCTGAGCGCCTGCGGCCAGGGCGATCCTCGGTCGGTGCTGGTACCGGCAACCGGCCCAGCGCGCACGGCGAACCGCGGTTGTGGGCGGCTGCCGCCAGCCTGCAGGCGATCGTGTAGCGATCGTCCTGAAGGCACGCGTGCGAGTCCCGCGAGCGCACCAAGCGGGGAGCGCATCTCGGTTGCGTTCACGACTGCGAGTGCGCTGCAGCCCTTGCACGACCGCATGGCGCTCCGCCACCTACTCAGCGGCCGAACCCCATGGACGCAGTGAACTCCTGGGCGCCCTGTTCCTCGCCGCCTTGGGACTCGAAGTGCCAAGCGACGCCGCGCTGGTGGACGAAGGCGTGGAACAGCTCGTGGGCGAACACGCGGCGCGCCTCCGTCGAGAGGGTCAGGCCACCGCTCGGGTCACGCTTGGCCACGCCGTTCTGCATGAACGCATGCCGGAACCCGTACCAGTACGATCCGTGGAGCGTCTCGCTCCTGGCCGGACCTGCCACACGCATCCGCCCGCTCACGTCGTTGAGCTCGCGAGGTCCCTTGCCCGGTGGCAGCACGCTCATCGTGAGTCGCATCGCGAACTCAGCCGAAGGCTCGACGCCCGCCGCGCGGATGCGTCGGTCGAGCTCGTCGACGACGGTCCGGCACAGCGCGCCCAGCTCCACGATGAGCGCGGGGAGCGGCTTCGTGAGGATCTCCTGCGCGCCGTTGTGCTTCCACTCGATGATCGTCACCTCGGGGCAGCCCGGCAGCTCGATAGGTTTGGCGAGGCGCTCCTCGGGCAGAGGCATGAGCGCGCCCAGCAGCGCCGGGGGTGGTAGCGGCGCGGATGGCGGCGGATAGACGCCGAGGGCGATGGGTGGCGGCGAGCCCGGCGCGCGAGGGCCCCCGTATCGGGCAGCTTCAGGGGTAGCGTCCGGCTGGCCGGGCTGCGCCGGTTGGCTCGCGTCGACACCGGAGTCTTGCTCCTCGCCTTGCTCGGCCGAAGGGATCGGCGGTGCCGACGAGGGCAGGCTGCTCTCGCTCGCCGCGACGGAACTTCGCCTGTCCTCGGGCCTCGCGATCCGGCTGCGGCACCCGAGTGTGGCAGACAGCGCGAGCGAGATGGCCACCCACATCCAGCGACCGCAGAGGCTCGATCGCGCAGCGCCGCGCTCGGTGGCACTGCGCGACCGACCAGACGCGGGGATCGTGTCGAGCCTCAGCGATTCAGTTTGCTGCGTCACGGCACGGCTCAACCCCCCCTGCTCAACGCGTCGTTCGCACATCCTGCCTGGACCTGGAAGTACGTCAGCGCGCGTGTGAGCTATTCGAGTAGGCGACCGTCGCATGCCTGACCGTGCGCAACGAACGCGAGGAAGCGACAGAATCCCAGCCTTCAGCCGACGTTGGGACACCTCAGTGAAGCCCCTACCCTTTCGCGTAGGTCTGGCGGTACTTGTCCTTGATCTCCCAGCTACTCCTATACGGACGCGCGTACCGTTCGACGTACTCCATGGCCTCGGCCGCCGTGTTGAAGCTGCCCCGATAGCCCCCCTCAATGTAAACCTCGAACATGCTCTTTCATCTCCCTTGTTGATCGCGGTTCAGTTGCTGCTCGAATAGCTCGCGTAGCTGACGGATCTGCTCTTCCTGAGCGTCGAACGCCTCTTTGATCCTCCTCGCCGCCTGCTCTGGAGTCAGCGGTGAGGTGCTTGGGAGACCGAGCGCCCTGTTGAGCTCTTCCTGCGAAATGGTCACAAAGGTCGAGGCTACCCCCCCCCCGGGCTTGTCAACGATCGAGTGTCCGCGATCTCGAGACCGCAACAATGCGCCCTGTCGCCCAGCTTCTCTTCGCATGCTGACGCATGTCCGGTGCGAGCAATGCCAGCAACTCCTTCGCACACCGCCCCCATGACCCACCTCCGCTCCCGCCCCCGCGTCGCGCTCTTCCTCGACGTCGACGGCGTGCTCAACAGCCACGCCTTCGTGCTCGAGCGCGGCAAGCGCAAGCGGCCGCCGTACGAGCTGCACGAGCGCCTCGATCCCGGCGCCGTGCGCAGGCTCGCGTGGCTGCACGAGCAGCTCGACCGCAAGGGGCTCGAGGTCGTGTGCGTGCTGAGCAGCACGTGGCGCCTCGTGGCCGACCGAGGCCGCGAGGCGACCGAGGCCGCGCTGCGCGTGCACGCGCCCGGCCTGCGACTGCACGACGAGACGCCCGACCTCGAGGAGGAGCTCGGGCCCGAGCCGCCGCGCGGCGAGGAGGTGGCGCGCTGGCTCGAGGCTCACCCCGAGGTCGAGCGCTTCGTCATCCTCGACGACCACGACGACCTCGCGCCCTACGAACACCGCCTCGTGCAGACAGCCCGCGCGGTCGGACTCAGTGACGACGACTGTCGCCGCGCGCTCGAGCTCTTGCTCGGCACGGCGCCAGCACATCGCTGACACCTTCCCGCTTCCGGCGTCCCTCCACGCCGCCCCCGCCTCCTCTACCCCCGCGCGCGCGCGGCGCGTACTCCCCGATCGAACCCCGCCGTCGCGCGACACCACGAGCCACGACCGTTCCGCTTCCTGCGGAACAGCCACTCTTGTGGAACGCCTTCGTTGCCGACCGTTCCACGAATCGCTGCGTTTCACGCAGTGAGGAACGCGCACGAAGGCGGAACGACGACGCTCTGCGCTCGCGGACCGGAGAGTCCTCGCTCAGCGCCAGCGCCAGTCGGTGGGATCCCACACGGCGCCGCCTCGCCCGGTGAGGAGCGGGCCCAAGAATACACGCGCTGCCTCGTACGCGTCGACGAGCGTGAACCAGCGCAGCTCGTCCTCGCGCGCGATGGCGGCGTAGGGCGCCGCCCAGGTCTCAGGCGGAGCAGGGAGCTCCTCGGGCACGCCGTGGGTGCCGCGGAACGCGAAGGTTTGCTCGATCGCGGCGCGAACCCGGCCCGCCTCGACCGGGCCCGCCGTGGCGATGAGCGCGATGTCGGGGAGGTCCTTGACCCGCGAGTTCGGGCGCGCACGCGGCATCGTGTACGCGTGGAGCTTCTCTGCGAGGTGGGTCTCGACCGGGTACACCCGCAGCGTCGGCGGTGCGATACGACTGGCTCATCGCCCGAGCCCCCCGAAGGGTGCGAGCGCGGCTTCGACTGCGGCGAGCTCGCTGCGCGCGACCAGGCCGCGGGCGAGCGCGTCGAGAGCGGCGCCCCGGAGCAGCTCAGGCGACAGGCGCGCCGCAGCGCAGTCCTCCAGCGTGCGCCGGGGAGGCGTCGCAGGCACCGGACCGAACCAGCGCCGCTCGCTCTCGGCGATCTCGCCGTGGTGAACGACGACGCCGTCCGGCACGCGGAGCCGCCGCTTGCGCCACCCCTCGGGAAGCGTGAGGTGGACCTGTGCGGGGAGCACATCCGAGAGGTCGTGCAGAGCGAGCGCGGTCTGGTGCGAGAACACGCCCTCCCGATCGGACCAGAGCCAGATCGCCGTGAGGTCCTCGTGATCGCCCGCCGGGAAGTGGACGATGCGGTACACGCCTCGGCGCACGCGGGACATGCGCCCCGCCCCCAGGTGGTGCGCCAGCAGCTGCGGAGAATAGCCGGCCTCGGCCGCCTGCCGCGCCGTGAAGAGCCCCTCTTGTGCCGCCCCGATCTCGAAGAGGTGGTCCCAGTCGGGCGACCGGGTAGCTGGCCCGCCCACGCAACAACCTCAAGCCAGGCTTAAGTTTCGTGCAAGGAGGCAGAGTCGTTCGACCACACGAACTCGGGGTCCTCGTGGACGAAGATCATGCGGCGCTCGCCTCGGTCTCGTGGAGGGCGCCCTCGACCAGGGCGAGCGTCGCGTTCGTGCCGTAGCTCTGGGCCATCTCGCGCAGGCGCTCGCGATCCCAGCGGCCGAGCCGAAGCGTGGCCACGAGCCCCTCGCGCAGCTCACTCAGCGCAACGCCGGCCATGTCGTGGTGCTGGAGCAGGTCGACGAGGAACCACTCGGTGGTGGCACGCTCCGGGAAGTACACGCGACGCAACTGGAAGCGCCGCCCATCGAAGACGACCTCACCCGTGCGATGGGTGTTGTAGACCAGCGGCGAGGCGAACATCGCCGTCGAGCCGAGCCCGAGCGCGTTCCACCGCGGCGCCGGTGACGAAGAAGGGCTCGCCACCGAGGAGGGCCCGCAGCAGCTCCTCGCCAGCGGCCGGCGCCAGCGGCGCAGGTCCCGCGTTCGGTACGCGCGACCGGGCGTGAGCTTGGGCTGTGCAGCAGCTCTCATGGCGGCCACGGGAAGCCATGCACCGTAGGGAACGTGCGGCTCGAGGGGGGCTGGCGACAACCTCCCGGTGGGCACTCAGCACGAACGTCGAGCCACGCCTCAGCTTCGCGATTGGGCCTCTCGCCCGAGGTCTTCGGGCAGGCCGCGCGCCAGGCCGCGGGCTCTCCTATCGCCCGGGCCACCCGCCGCGCGCAGGAGCCGGTAGTCCTGCGCCGCCTGCCACGCGGTGGCGAAGGAGCAGGAGGCCTTCCGCGCGAGGTCGGCGATCGACAGGTCGGGTGCGTGCTCCAGCGCGGTCCATACGTCGGCGCGAAACGACGGGCCCATGAGCACGCGATTTCGATAGCCCGCATGACGTCGCACCAGAGCCTCCGGCGGGAGCACGTCGTCGAGGCGATCGCGGAGGGTGCCCTTCGGTACGCGCAGCTTCGACCCGGCGAAGCGCTCATCCTCGCCGCGCCGCTTCAACTGGAACGCATTCCCCGTCGGCAACAGCTCGATCGGCGCTCCTTCGTGGGCCTGTCCGAGACGCACGAGACGACGATCCTTCTCGAGCCACGTCGCGACAGCCGCCCAATAGGCCCGGACACGCTCAGACGGATGGGCGCACACGAGGCGCACGAGCCGGTCAGCGTTCACGCGCGTGTGATGCACGCCGAGCCAGGTGGTGAGCACGCCAAGCACGCGCAGATCACCTTCGTCCATACCGAGGGCGGAGGCGTGCACGAGCGTGCTCTCGATGTCCGCGTCGGCCTCTGCGTTCGCGGCGAAGTTCATCCCGATGCTCACCATGCGCGCCGTCAGCACCTCGGGCGCGGGCGCCGGCTCGGTGTAGGTCGCGCGGCTAAACGCCATGATGGAGCCTCCGTGCGAGGTCGTCGATCGTCGCTCGCGCATGCGCAGGCCAATCTTCGTTTCCGTCCTGTCGCTCAACCCGCAGCGCGCAGGGGGCGGATGTCGCCCAGGTGCTCGCCGATCTCTCGCTCCGCCGTCCTGAGTTCAAAGGTCTTCTGCAGGTTCATCCAGAACTCCGCCGACGTCCCGAGCGCACGTGCGAGCCGGAGCGCGGTATCCGCCGTGACGTTGCGCCGCTCACCGACGATCTCGGTGATGCGATTGGTCGGTACATCGATCGCCTGCGCGAGACGGTTCGCGCTCACATTCATCGGCGCCAAGAACTCCTCTCGCAACACCTCGCCGGGATGGATCGGGCGCATGCCGTTCTTGGGCTTCATCGGGTTGTTCCTTTGCTGCGGTGCATCGGCTCAGTGGTAGTCGACGCGCGATGTGGGTGGGACCCTCTGGGGTCCACACGAAGCAGAGACGAAACTGACCATTCACGCGGATCGAGTGCTGGCCGACGCGGTCGCCGACCAGGGCTTCGAGGCGGTTGCCGGGAGGCACCCGAAGATCATCGAGCGTGACCGCGGCATCGAGCATGGCGAGCTTCCGTTCCAGAACGGAACGGATGTTGGTGAATCGGGCGCAAGGCCGACCTGCGAAGACGGCCTGCGAGTCCGAGCACCGGAACGACACGACCGCCATGGACCCAAGGTAGCGCCTGTATGTTATACGTCAAGCGTACAGTCATCGCCCGAGCCCCCCGAAGGGTACGAGCGCGGCTTCGACTGCGGCGAGCTCGCTGCGCGCGACCAGGCCGCGGGCGAGCGCGTCGAGAGCGGCGCCCCGGAGCAGCTCAGGCGACAGGCGCGCCGCAGCGCAGTCCTCCAGCGTGCGCCGGGGAGGCGTCGCAGGCACCGGACCGAACCAGCGCCGCTCGCTCTCGGCGATCTCGCCGTGGTGAACGACGACGCCGTCCGGCACGCGGAGCCGCCGCTTGCGCCACCCCTCGGGAAGCGTGAGGTGGACCTGTGCGGGGAGCACATCCGAGAGGTCGTGCAGAGCGAGCGCGGTCTGGTGCGAGAACACGCCCTCCCGATCGGACCAGAGCCAGATCGCCGTGAGGTCCTCGTGATCGCCCGCCGGGAAGTGGACGATGCGGTACACGCCTCGGCGCACGCGGGACATGCGCCCCGCCCCCAGGTGGTGCGCCAGCAGCTGCGGAGAATAGCCGGCCTCGGCCGCCTGCCGCGCCGTGAAGAGCCCCTCTTGTGCCGCCCCGATCTCGAAGAGGTGGTCCCAGTCGGGCGATCGGGTAGCTGGCCCGCTCACGCAGCAAACTCAAGCCAGGCTTTGGTTTCGTGCAAGGAGGCGACGTTCTGACGCGAGGGCTCGAGTGACTCGAACGCCTGCGCCGCCGACAGGCAAACACCTGAACCGCATCCGGGGGAGGCGAGATGCGCACAGGTTCGACCCAACCTGAGCTGCGCCCGCCTCCCCTACCCCCGCGCCCGCGCGCGGCGCAGATCCTCGCGCGTCATCGGCCCGCGCAGCCACGACAGCGTCGTCCTCGACTGCAAGAGCCCCACGCCCGGCGCCCGGTACCGCGTTGCGCGCGACGAACCACCTCGGCGCCAGCCTCTTGATCGCGTCGGCGACCTCGTCGGGCTCGAAGCCGCCTGCGCCGCGCACGCTCGACATGGCCTCGACGACACGCGCGCGGTCGGTGTCGGTCTGCAGGCGACCGACGAACCACACGCCTGCGTTGGAGAGCACGCGGTAGTCGAGGTCCATCGGGTTCTGCGTGGCGACGAGCACACCGACGCCATAGGCGCGCGCCTGCTTCATGACCGAGAGCAGCGGCTTCTTGGTCGGCGGGTTCGCGGGGTGCGGCGGCGCGAAGCCGTAGACCTCGTCGAAGACGAGCAGCGCGCGCAGGGTGGTGCGTGCCCGCCTGGGTGCGCACCCAGGCGAGGAACTGCTCGAGCACCACGCCGAGCACGAGGCGGCGCTCGTCGTCGTCGAGGTGCGCGACGCTCACGATGGTCGCCTGCGTGCGGCCGTCGGCGCGCGGCGCGCGCCAGGCGTCGACGTCGAGCGGCGCGCCTCTGCGCCAGGCCTCGACGGTCGGCGACCTGCGACGAGGCCCAGGAGAGCAGTCTGCCTGGAAGCGACTCGCAGCCTCACCACGGTAACTCGTTCGAGCGCGGTGACCACCAACCGGCTCGTCGCCCCACCTGAACACGCGACGGCGACAGGAACGGTCGCGACACGCGCGGATCCCCGCCCCGTTCAGGGCCCGGCGGGCTCGATCAGCAGCGAGCGCGCCGCGCCCAGGTCGAGCGTCGCCCGAGCGCCGCCCGGAAGCTGCCACACGTGCGTCGTTCCTTTGCTCGACGGCTCGGCCCCGTACTCCTTCGAGAGGAGCGCAGGTAGCGAGTCGAGCTCGGTATCGTCGAGCACGTTCACCAGAACGCGCCGAACCTTCTCGTCTTGCAGCCAGACCACAGCGCCGCCCCAGAGTCCCTTGTCGCGCCCCGCCTCGAGCGAGATGGCGCCCTTCCAATACGCTTCCGTGCGCTCGAGCGACGCAGCGATGTGGGCGCCGAGCTTGGCGATGGGCGCCTCGAGCTGGCTACGCGAGGCGAAAATGGCGTAGCTGCTCGGGTCATCGTGCAGGATGTTGCGATCCGCGCGCGATGCGCGCGAGAGGCCGACGCCCGCGAGGCCTCCTGTGCGCGCGACGAAGTTCGCCTGCAGCTCACGCTCGTTGCGCACGTACTCCCCACGGCACGCCCCATTGGCGACCCGGTTGCGCGAGGCGCCATCGAGGTCGCCGAGCGAATACGCGCCGAGCACGTAGCTGCGCACCCTCTCGCGATCGAAGTCGTCGCAGCTCAGGTCGATGACGGCGCCGATCGGGCGCCGCGCCTGCCGCGGCCGGACGAACGTGCGCGAGCCGTCGAGCAGGCCCATCGCACCGAGCATGGTGGTGTTCTTGGCTTCGGCCGACACCGCACGCCCTGCGTCGTGAACGACCGCCTCGGGCACCGTGCCTCCCCCGGTTTCTTGCACAGGCGGGATGAGGCAACATGGCCCGGGTAGAGATGTCGAAGCAGCCCCCCGCCTCACTCGTGCGCTCTTCAGCGGCTGAGTACCTGACCTTCGTCGCCGCCACGGGCTCGCAAGAGCAGGCCGTCGAGATGCGCTACGAGGACGAGAACATCTGGCTGTCGCAGAAGATGATGGCAACGCTCTACGACGTCACGGTCCCGGCCATCAACCAGCACCTCAAGCGCATCTTCGCCGACCGCGAGCTGGTCCCGGAGGCAGTCATTAAGCAGCTCTTAACAACTGCTGCCGACGGGAAGACCTACAACGTCAAGCACTACAGCCTGCAGGCCATCATCGCCGTCGGCTTCAAGATCGAGAACGAGCGGGCGGTGCAGTTCCGCAAGTGGGCCACGCAGGTCGTGAAGGACTACACCATCCAAGGGTGGGTGATGGACGTCGACCGCCTGAAGGCGGGCGGCAGCGTGCTGACCCAGGAGTTCTTCGACAGGCAGCTCGAGAAGGTCCGGGAAATCCGCCTCTCGGAGCGCAAGTTCTACCAGAAGATCACCGATATCTACGCGACCTCGGTGGACTACGACGCGACGGCCGCAGCCACGCAGCGCTTCTTCGCCGCCGTGCAGAACAAGCTGCACTACGCGGTGCACGGGCAGACCGCCGCCGAGGTCATCGTCGATCGCGCCGACGCCGAGCAACCCCACATGGGCCTGACGACCTGGGATGGCGCACCGCAGGGCAAGATCCACCGCTACGACGTGGTCGTCGCCAAGAACTACCTGTCGGCGTCCGAGATGGACCAGATGCAACGCATCGTCTCGGCCTACCTCGACATGGCCGAGATGCAGGCCACGCGCCGCATCCCGATGACGATGGCCGACTGGGAAGAGCGCCTCGCGGGCTTCCTTCGCTTGTGGGACCGCGAGATCTTGCAGGACGCAGGCAAGGTGAGCGCCGAGCTGGCGAAGCAGCACGCGCTCACCGAGTTCGAGAAGTATCGCATCGTGCAGGACCGCCTGTTCGAAAGCGACTTCGATCGCATCGTGGCCCAGACGAAGCAGCTCAGTCAGAACACGTCGAAGGAGACGCCGCGAAGACGGAAGTAGCCGTGCCCCTGGCGCGCTCTCTCCCCCGCCCCAGCCCACGCCAACCGGCGAGGCGCGTAGTCGGGTGTCGCTCGGAGGCGCGCGATGGGGGGG
>CALKVW010000231.1 GCA_938004785.1 uncultured Polyangiaceae bacterium | reverse complement strand
TTCTTCCTCCACGTGCCCTTCCCTTCGCCGGACGTCTTCTCCATCCTGCCCTGGGGCGAGGAGGTGCTCACCGGCCTGCTCGGAGCCGATCTCGTGGGCTTCCACACCGAGGGCTACCGCGACAACTTCGCCCGCGCGGTGAGCGCGGTGCTCGGGCTGCCGAAGCGCGCCGCCCACGCCGACTGGGAAGGCCGCCGCGTCTCCTTCGAGAAGCACCCCATCGGCATCGACATCCCCGAATTCGAGCAGCTCGCCGCCCGGCCGAAGGTCGCCGCCGCCGCGGCGGCGCTGAGGGCCGAGGTCGGCGACAAGACGATCCTGCTCGGCGTCGATCGGCTCGACTACACGAAGGGCCTGCTCCGGCGCCTGCTCGCGATCGACCGCCTGCTCGAGCGCCGCCCCGAGCTCAGAGAGCGCATCCACGTGGTGCAGATCGCCGTGCCCTCGCGCGAGAAGGTCGATGCCTACGCCAGGCTGCGGCGTGAGGTGAACGAGGCGGTGGGCAGGATCAACGCGCAGCACGGCACGGCGACGAGCAGCCCGGTGCAGCTGCTCTATCGCTCGGTGTCGAGCGAAGACCTCAGCGCCCTCTACCGCGCGGCCGACGTCATGCTGGTCACGCCTCTGCGCGACGGCATGAACCTGGTGGCCAAGGAGTACGTCGCCACGCGGATCGACGGCGACGGTGTGCTGGTGCTCAGCGAGTTCGCCGGCGCGGCCGACGAGCTCTCGGACGCGCTGATCGTGAACCCCTACGACATCGGCGCGCTGAGCGAGGCGATCGAGCGCGCGCTCGAGCTCGAGGAGGGAGAGCGTCGCTTTCGCATGTCTCGGCTGCGCGAGGCGCTCGCCGGCTCGCGCGTCGACCTGTGGGCGAGCGGCTACTTGCGCTCGCTCGAGGCGCACGCCGAGGAGCGACGCAGTCGCATCGAGCTCGTCGACGAGTCGCTCGAGCCGTCTTCACTCCCCCCGATCGCGCTGCCCGCGGCCGACGTCGACCTCGCGCGCGCCGTGGAGCGCGTCGCCTCGGCGAAGAGGCGCCTGCTCCTGCTCGACTACGACGGCACGCTCGTCCCGATCGCCGAGCGTCCCGAGCTCGCGCGCCCGGACCCTGGCCTCCACCGCCTGCTCGCGCGCCTCGCGGCGAGCTCCGGCACCGAGCTCGTCGTGGTGAGCGGCCGCGATCGCGGCACGCTCGAGCGATGGATCGGCCAACTGCCGATCGGGCTCTCGGCCGAGCACGGGCTCTACTCGCGCAGCCGCGCGGGCGCCTGGGCGCGCGAGCGCCACATCGATCCGAGCGTGCTCGACGCGATCATCGCCACGCTGCGCGAGGTCGAGGCCACGCTGCCCGGCTCGCTGGTCGAAGCGAAGGAGGGCTCGGTCGCGCTCCACGTGCGAGGCGCCGAGCCCGTGGCGGCAGAGGCTGCGCTCACGCGGCTTCGCGCGGCGCTCGAGCCCACCTTGGAGCGACACGGCCTCGAGCTGCTCGAGGGCAAGAAGGTCGTCGAGGTGCGCGTGCGCGGCGTGAGCAAGGGGGTCGCCGCGCGGACCTGGCTCAGGCGCCTCGAGCCCGAGGTGGTGTTCGCCGCTGGCGACGACCGCACCGACGAGGAGCTCTTCGGGGCGCTGCCCGGCGCGGTCACGGTGCACGTGGGCGCCGCTTCGACGCGAGCGCGTCACCGGGTGGGCTCGCCTGCGGAGCTGCGCGCGCTGCTGGTGCGCCTCGCCGAGCGCCTCGACGCGTCGACGGCGGAGGGCGCGGAGGCGGTCCAGCCGTAGCGCACTTGCCGCGCTGGGGCTGGTTTCGGCGCCCGACCCCGGTTTCCGCGCTACGATCCGGCCCTCGATGAGCGAGCCCCCGAGCTTCGAGCCGCCCGACGACGTGTGGCGGAGCCTCGCCGAGGGCTCGAGCGACGGCCTCGTGATGCTCGACGCCGAGCTCGCGGTCCGCTGGTGCAGTGAGCGCTTCAGCGCGCTCCTGGGCTACGTCTCGCCGAGCGAGCTCGTGGGGAGGCCCTTCGTCGAGCTCGTACACCCCGAGGATCGAGAGGCCTGCCTCACGGGCCTTCGCAGCCCGGGCGGCACGCGCCGCGCGCTCCAGCGTGAGCTCGAGGATCGGCTGCTCCTGCGCGACGGGACCACCCTCGCGGCGAGCATCGTGCGCATCGACTTTCGGCTCGCCGGCGAGCCGCAGATCGCACTCGCGGTCCGCGACGTCTCCCAGGAGCGCAGGAGGCGCGCTCGCTACGCGCAAGCCGATCGCATGGCCTCGCTCGGCGCGCTCGCCGCGGGCGTGGCCCACGAGATCAACAACCCGCTCACCTACGTGCTGCTCCGGCTCGGGGCGGTGAGCGCGGCGACCCGCAAGCTGAGGCCGCAGGTCGCGGCGGCGCGCGCGCTGCTCGAGAAGCGGCTGAGCCCCGAGGAGCTCGCAGAGCTCCGGCAGGCCGCGCCGAACGTCGAGCTGCTCGACGAGATCGCGGGCCACGTGGAGACGGCCACCGAGGGGGCCGCGAGGGTGCGCAAGATCGTGAGCGATCTGCGCGTCTTCGCGCGAGACGACGACGACGAGGTGCGCGAGGCCGTCGAGCTCGAGCGCCCGCTCGAGCTCGCGCTCGGCATGGCGACCCACGAGCTCAAGCATCGCGCGACGATCGTGCGTGAGTACGCGAGCATCCCTCCTGCGCTCGCGAGCGAGAGCGGGCTCGCGCAGGTCTTCCTGAACCTGCTGTTGAACGCCGCGGAGGCCATCCCCGAGGGCCAGCCCGTCGACCAGCGCATCGTGCTGCGCACGGGGCGCGAGGGCGACCGGGTCTACGCGGTGGTGAGCGACACCGGTCGGGGCATCGCGCCGGAGCATCTCACGCGCATCTTCGAGCCCTTCTACGCCTCGGGCGAGGGGCCGAGCGGCGGGCTCGGCCTGGCGATCTGTCACGGCATCGTGCGCTCCCTCGGGGGCAGCATCCGCGTCGCGAGCCGCCCAGGCGAAGGGGCGAGCTTCACGGTGCTCTTGCCGATCGCGCCGCCCCAGCCCGCGAGCGAGCCGCCTCAGGCCTCGTCGAGCCGCTCTCCGCGCACGTAGCGCTCGAAGCGCTGCCGCACGCGCTCGATCTCGGCGTCGTCGAGCAGCACGCCACCTCCGAGCGCGGCGACGCGCACCACGAGCGCGGCGAGGTTCTCGAGCTCGACCGCGAGCGAGAGCGCCTCCTCGACGGTGTCGGCCGCCGTGAGCAGGCCGTGGTTGGCGAGCAGGCAGCCGCGCCGCCCCTCCATCGCCGCCAGCACGGCCTGCGAGAGCGCCTCGGTGCCGAAGGTCGCGTAGTCGGCGCAGCGCACCTCGGGTCCGCCGAAGCGCGCGATCTCGTAGTGCAGCGCGGGCACGGGCCGCCGTGCGCAGGCGAGCGCCGTGGCGTGCGGTGGATGCGCGTGCACCACGCCGGAGAGCTCGGGCCGCGCGCGGTAGAGATCGGCGTGCATGCGCCACTCGCTCGAGGGCGTGCGTGCGCCAGAGAGCGTGGTGCCGTCGAGAGCGAGCACGACGAGGTCCGCGGGCCCGAGCGCGGCGTAGGCGGCGGCGCTCGGCGTGATGAGGAAGCTCTGCGCGTCGACGCGCGCGCTCAGGTTGCCGCTCGTGCCCGAGGAGAGGCCGAGCGGCGCGAGCTGTCGCGCGCAAGCGAGCAGCCGCTCCGAGAGGCGCCGGAGCTCGTCGCCGCTCAAGCGGGCCTCCCCTCTCGGGCCAGCCGCGCGCGCTCGGGGTAGAGCGCCGCGAGCCCGGCCTCGCTCGCCTCGCAGGCGCCTCGCTCGGTGACGAGCCGCGTGACGAGCGCGCGGGGCGTGAGATCGAAGGCCGGGTTCTCTCCGTGGAAGGCCCGCGCGCCCAAGAGCTCAGCCGGATCGCGCTCTTCGATCGGGATGCTCGACGCGTCGGCGAGCTCGAAGTCGACCGTCGAGCCGGGCAGCGCGACGTAGAAGGGCAGCTCGTGGGCGCGCGCCGCGAGCGCCTTGAGGTAGGTGCCGACCTTGTTGCACACGTCGCCTGCGCGCGTGACACGATCGGCGCCGACGATGCACGCGTGCACGCGGCCCCGCATCATGAGGAGCCCGCCCGCGTTGTCGGCGATCACCGTCGCCGGGATGCCGTGCTGGCCGAGCTCCCAGGCGCTCAGGAGGCCCTGGTCGCGAGGCCGGGTCTCGTCGCAGTAGACGTGCAGCTCCATGCCCTCGTCGGCGAGCCGGTAGATCGGCGCGAGCGCGGTGCCCCAATCGACCGTCGCGAGCCAGCCCGCGTTGCAGTGGGTAAGCAGCTCGAGTCGCGCCGGGCGGCCGAGCTCGAGCCAGCGCTGGCGCAAGAGCTCCGCGCCGTGGAGGCCGATGGCCTCGCAGGTGGCGGCGTCTTCGTCGGCGAGCTGGGTCGCGAACGCGAGCGCGGCCTCGGGGCGAGCGCTCGGCGCGAGCGGCGCGAGCGCGTGGCGCGCGCGCTCGAGCGCCCAGGCGAGGTTCACCGCGGTGGGGCGCGTCGCCGCGAGCAGGCGACATGCTTCGGCGAGCCCGGCGTCGCTCGGGTCGGCGCGCATCGCGAGCCAGACGCCGTGCGCGGCGGTCACGCCGATGAGCGGGGCACCTCGCACGACCATCGCGCGGATCGCGTGGGCGAGCTCGGCGAGGCTTCGCAGGGTCGCGAGCTCGAAGCGATCCGGCAGCTTCGTCTGGTCGATGACGACGACCGAGGCGCCGTCGTCGCCGAGGCGGATCGTGCGGTGGTGGGCTCCGTCGACGAGCATGCCTACTCCGCGGGGCCCTCAGTGCCCCTCGAAGGACATCAGGGCGAAGGACTCGAGCCCCGTCGCTCGGAGGCGCGCGCGCCCGCCGAGCTCGGGCAGGTCGATCAAGAAGCAGGCCTCGATGAGCTCGGTGCCGAGCCGCCTCGCGAGCTCGAGGCCGGCGAGCGCCGTGCCGCCGGTCGCGATGAGATCGTCGACGAGCAGGACGCGCTGCCCGGCGCGGAGCGCGTCGACGTGGACCTCGATGCGGTCCGTGCCGTACTCGAGCTCGTAGTCGTGCCCGATGGTCTCGGCAGGTAGCTTGCCGGCCTTGCGCAGCGGCACGAAGCCAGCGCCGAGCGCGTGCGCGAGCGCGGCGCCCACGACGAAACCGCGCGCCTCGATGCCCGCGACGAGGTCGACGCGGCTCGCGGCGTGGCGCGCGCGCAGGGCCTCGATCGCCTGCGCGAAGCCCTCGGCGTGCGCGAAGAGCGTGGTGACGTCGCGGAAGACGATGCCCGGCTTGGGGTGGTCGGGGATCGAGCGGACGAGGGAGCGGAGGTCGATCATGGCTTCTGGAGGACCCGCCCGGCGACGGCGGAGAGGCGCTCGACGGCCGCAGGGTCGCGGCGCTCGGGCGGCGTGATGATGGCGAGCTCGAGCGCGCGATCGCAGCCGTGTGGGCAGGGGCCCTCGAAACCGCCGATGCGCTCGATCACGGCGCGCACCAGCGCTCGCGCGCGCTCGGCGTTGCCGTGCAGGGTGGCGATGACCTGGTCGACGGTCACGTGCTCGTGCTCCGGGTGCCAGGCGTCGTAGTCGGTGACCATCGCGATCGGGCCGTAACAGAGCTCCGCCTCACGCGCGAGCTTGGCCTCGGGCAGGTTGGTCATGCCGATGACCGAGCACCCCCAGCTCTGGTAGAGGCGCGACTCGGCGAGCGTCGAGAACTGCGGCCCCTCCATGGCGAGGTAGGTCCCTCCGCGGACGCAGGCCACACCGAGCGCGCGCGCGGCCTCGAGCGTCGCTTCGGCGAGCCTGGGGCAGGTCGGGTGCCCCATCGACACGTGCGCGACGACGCCGCTGCCGAAGAAGCTCGAAGCCCGGCCGAAGGTGCGGTCGACGAACTGGTCGACGAGCACGAAGGTGCCGGGCGCGAGCTCCTCGCGCAGCGAGCCCACGGCGCTCACGCTGAGCAGCTGCGCGACGCCGGCGCGCTTGAGCGCGTCGACGTTCGCGCGGTAGTCGATCTCCGAAGGGCTCTTCTGGTGGCCGCGCCCGTGCCTCGGCAAGAAGGCGACCTCGTGCTCGGCGAGCCTGCCGAGGAGCAGGGCGTCGCTCGGTGTGCCGAAGCTCGAGCTCACCGCCTCCCACCTCGCCTGCTCGAGGCCGTCGAGCTGGTAGACACCGCTGCCGCCTACCACGCCCGTGCGCCGCACCTCGTGCCGTCGCTGCCCGCTCTCCGAAGCCGCCGTCATCGCCTGAGGCCGTTAGCACAGCCGCGGCGCGGACCCGCGAAGCACGGGTCGCGCGAGCACGCTGGGCGCGCTCCACGGCTCGAACGCGCAGAGCGTGCGGCCCCGATCGCAGCTGCTGCGGTCCCGAGGGCTCGGATCCCTGGTCGATCGTACGGTTTTCGTGCCCTTGCGGGCTCGGCCTGGATCCTGCTTTCGCCTCCAAGCATGGTGACCTCGCATCGAACCGGCTACCCCGACGAGCTCGCTCCGACCGCTCCCGACTTCGCGCGTCTGGACACCGAAGTCGAACGTGGCCGGCGTTGGTCGATGGTGGCAGAGGTGCAACGCGCCGCACCCTCGCTCGACGCCAGGGTGGTCGACGCCCTGCTGAGGGTGCCTCGCCACCTGTTCGTGCCGGCGCTCCTGCGCGACTTCGCCTACGACGACCGGCCGCTCGCCATCGGCTTCGATCAGACGATCTCGCAGCCCTTGGTCGTGGGGCTCATGTGCGACGCGCTGCGCATCGACGCGATGGACCGCATCCTCGAGATCGGCGCAGGCTCGGGCTACCACGCGGCCGTCATGAGCCTGCTCGGCAGGGAGGTCTTCGGCGTCGAGCGCGTCGAGGCGCTGGCCGAGCAGGCACGCGCCCGGCTCTCCCGCGTGGGCTACGCCAACGTGCGGCTGGCCGTGGGCGATGGCTCGGGAGGCTGGCCCGAGCACGCGCCCTTCGACCGGGTGCTCGTGACGGCGGCGACCGAGCGCATCGAACAGGCCTGGATCGACCAGCTCAACGACGAGGGCCTCATCGTCGCGCCGGTCGGGCCCGCCGAGCTCGGCGAGCAGAGGCTCTTGCGCGGCACCAAACGCGCCGGCAAGCTCCTCACCGAGGACCTCGGCCCGGTGCGCTTCGTGCCGCTCCTGCCCGGAGTGCGTCGCGAGCCGCTCGAGCGCGCGACGGGCTGAGCGGCGCGCACGCGCAGGCCTCGGCGCGCCGTGCTAGGAGCGGCGGCGACATGGCCTCGCCGCTGCTCGGTCCGCTCGACCCCCCTGCCTACTCGGTCTACCGCCCGGAGGGGCGCGCGCGCCTCGTGCTCGGCTGTGACCACGCGTCGAAGGCGGTCCCGGCGTCGCTCGGCACGCTGGGGCTCGACGCGTCGCAGCTCGACGACCACATCGGCTGGGACCCGGGCGCGCTCGAGGTGGCGAAGCTGCTCTCCGAGGCGCTCGACGCGCCGCTCGTCGCGAGCGGCTACTCGCGCCTCGTCATCGACTGCAACCGTCCCCTCGGCGTGCCGAGCTCGATCGCCGAGCAGTCTGGCGGCGTGGACGTGCCGGGCAACCACGAGCTCGACGACGCCTCCCGAAGGGCCCGCGCAGAGGCCTGCTACTGGCCCTACCACCGCGCGCTCGAGCGCATCCTCGACGCCCGCGAGCAGCGCGGCGAGCCCACCGCCTTCGTGACGATCCACTCCTTCACGCCCGTCCTGCTCGGCGCTGCGCGCCCCTGGCACGTGGGCGTGCTCCACCGGAACGGCTCTCGCATCGCGCCGCTCTTGCTCGAGGGGCTGCGTCGCTTCGATCACCTGGTGATCGGCGAGAACGAGCCCTACCGCGTGACCGACGGCGGCGACTACTCGGTGCCGGTGCACGGCGAGGCGCGCGGTCTGCCCTCGGCGATCGTCGAGATGCGCAACGACGGCGTGCGCAGCGCCGAGGGTGTGCGCACCATGGCCGAGCGCCTCACGCGCGTCTTGCGCGACGCGCTCGCGCGCTGCTTCGACTGAGCAGCGCGGCCTCCGGGCCGCCCCAGCGCTTGCGCGCAGGGCGCGCGGCTGCTTCGCTCTCCGGCGCACACGCCGAGGACCCCATGAAGCCTGTCACGCACCGCCGCGAGCTGCTCCGTCTCGTCCTGCTCGCGCCGCTCGCGAGCGCCTGCACCGAGGTCCGGAGCGGAGGGGTGATCGCCCCTCCGCCCAGCCCCGAGGTCGACGCACTCGAGCGCCAGCTGCTCGAGCTCTTGCTCGGAGAGCGCCGGAAGCAAGGCCTCGGCACGCTCGAGCGCGACGCGGAGCTCGACGCGGTCGCGCGCGCGCACTCGGTCGACATGCGTGAGGCGCGCTTCTTCGCGCACGACTCGCCGAACACGGGCTCGCTCGAAGACAGGCTCGACCGGGCTGGGCAGCTCACGCTGGTCGCCCGCGAGAACCTCGGCGAGGGCCCCGACCCGGAGCGCACGCACGCCGGCCTCATGGCGAGCCCTGGCCACCGCGCCAACATCCTCGCGGGCGACGTCAGCCACGTGGGCATCGGCGTCGTGCGCGGCGGCGTCGCCGACCCGGCGAACCTGCTCGTCACGCAGGTCTTCGCGACGAAGGTGGAGCCGCTCTCGGCCGACGAGGCCAGGGGCGAGCTCGAGCGACGCATCGACGAAGCGCGCAAACAGAAGGGCCTGCCCGCGCTGCCGCGCGACGCGCGCCTCGACGAGCTCGCCGCCTGGGCCGTCGGCAAGCTGCCCGACGACCTCGCCACGGCGGCGACGCGCTCGATCGCCGACGGCGTGGTGCGGGAGCTCGGCCCGCAGACGAAGTGGTCGAGCGTGGCGCTCGTCTCTGCGGCCTTCGTGCATCCGCGCCTCTACACCGTGCCGCCTTCGCTGCTCACCGCCGACATCCGCGCGGCTGGGATCGCCACCGGACCCGGGCGCGATCCGCGAGGCCGCGAGCTCGTGAAGCTCGCGCTGCTCGTCGCGCGATGAGCCGCGGCGAGCCGCCGAGGCCTCCTTCCGCGACGCACACCGGCGTGCACCAGGACGCCGGGCGCCTGCCACGGTGCACCGGCTGCGCGCTGCCGGTCGCCGCCTGCCTCTGCGCCGAGCTCCATCCCTTCGCCGTGGCGACGCGCGTCGTGGTGCGCATGCACCGCGTCGAGAGCACCAAGCTCACCAACACGGGGCGGCTCGTGCCGAAGCTGGTGGCGGGCGCGGAGCTCGAGATCGTCGGTGTCACGGCGCCGCCCGAAGCGCGGCCGCGCGAAGGAGAGCGCCGCCTCCTGCTCTTCCCCAGCCCCAACGCGCTCGCGCTCGGGCCCGAGCTCGCGCGCGGTGGGCCGGTCAGGCTCGTCGTGCCGGATGGCAGCTGGTCGCAGGCGCGCCGCATCGCGCAGCACGAGCTGCGCCGCCCCGAGGTCGAGCTCGTCAGCCTGCCGGATCCAGGCACGAGCCGCTATCGCTTGCGCCGAAAGCCCGTCGAGGGGGGCCTCGCCACGCTCGAGGCCCTGGCCCACGCCCTCGGCGCGCTCGAGGGCCCCGAGGTCGAGGAGCACCTGCTCCGGGCCTTCGACCGCTTCGTCGCCATCCACCGCGCCCTGCGCGCCGGCGAAGGCGCCAGGCTCGGCAACGAGCTCGCTCGCGTGCGAGCCGCCGAGGCCGCCGCGAGGCTCGAGCCGGGGGAGGCTCCCGCCGGCCTGCCCGGCGCCGGGGGTGGCCAAGCAGGCAACCCGAGCAGCGCGTCGAGCTCCGCCCCCGGGCCCCGAGGCGCCCTCTCCGGCCTTCTTGCGCCCGAAAGGGCGACGCGATAGCTGTTGCACTGCTCAAGGACGGCAGCGACGCACTCTCTCGATCGGATCGACGGGGCGCAGAGTTGACCTACCCGTGGGGTGCAGGTTTGGTCGCCCGCTCCCCTCCTTCCGATCCGCGCGGCAGCGTCGGATGGCAGAGCGCGAGCGCCCTCGAACGTCGAGGCGCTCTGTTTCGGGCCGCATCGAGAGAGACATCGTCATGAGCACGCGCCTGTACGTCGGCAACCTGCCTTTCCACGTCACGTCCGATCTCCTCCACGCTGCGTTCTCGCAGTGCGGCGAGGTCACCGACGCCCACGTCGTCATCGACCGCGAGAGCGGCCGGTCGCGTGGCTTCGGCTTCGTCACCATGGGCACCCCCGAGATGGCCGAGCAGGCCATCCAGAAGATGAACGGAGCCGACCTCGAGGGGCGCGCGCTCCGAGTGAACCCGGCCGACGAGAAGCCCCAGCGCAGCGGCGGTGGCGGCGGCGGTGGTGGTCGCAGCGGCTTCGGCGGCGGCGGCGGCGGTGGCCGTGACGGCGGCTTCGGCGGCGGCGGCGGCGGCGGCGGCCGTGGTGGCCGTGGCGGTGGTGATCGCCGCGGCGGTCGCTTCTGATCGACGGGCAACGCCGAGCGGCGCTCTGGCGAGCTTCGAAGCTCGCGCAGTCCGCCGAGGCGATTTCACCGAGGGCGCGCTGGCGAGAGCCGGCGCGCCTTCGCGCTTTCAGGGCCGCCGTGATGTGAGAGGCTCGTCCGCCAGCGCGGATCGTGGCAACGTAGCCTCCCCATGAAGCTCACCGACCTCGTAGGGAACACCCGACTCGTCGAGCTCACGCGCATGCACCAGCGACGCGGGGTGCGCATCTTCGGCAAGATGGAGGGCGACAACCCGGGCGGCAGCGTGAAGGACCGCCCGGCCCTCTCGATGATCGAGGGCGCCGAGGCGCGCGGCGAGCTC
>CALKVW010000230.1 GCA_938004785.1 uncultured Polyangiaceae bacterium | reverse complement strand
ACCGTGGAGCGCGGCGACGAGGGCACCCCCCGGCCCCAACGGGCGAGCTACGACGGCCTGATCGGCCGAGCTCTGCTCGTCGGCCTCGGCGCCGCCGTCGCGCTGGCCGCGACCCTCGGGCAGGACGGCGGCGAGGCCAGCGACAGGCGGGCGGCGCTCGCCGAGGTGCTCGCGCGTCGGGGGCTCGTCACCGACGCCGACTCGGTGGTCTTCGTCGATGGTCCCTCGGGCCTCGTGGGCTCGGCGGCGACGCGCGCTCGCGCGGTCGTCCGGGCGCGGCCCAGGCCCGGCGACGACGGCGAGGAGCAGCCCACCGACATCTACCTCGTGCGCACGCGCCTCTCGCCCGCGGGCTCCTTGCTCGACGTGGGCGGCGTCTACAACCTCAGCAACACCACCGGCGCGGAGGAGTCGCTTCCGGTCGTGCGGGGTGAGCTCGTCGCCTTCGCCTCGAGCAGCGAGGTCGAGGGCGCGCCGAGCATGCTCAGCTTGCTCGACCTCGCGGGCGCGGCGCGCCCCGAGGGTTGGGGCAGGCTCGAGCGCGTGCAAGGGGCGCTCACCCGGCTCCAGGAGACGGGGCGCTTCGCCGGGGTCGCGCGCCGACTCTTCGTCGTGGAGGGCAAGGCCGAGCTCGTGCCGCGCTTCGAAGGCGGCACGCTCGTCGTCGAGAGCGACGGCCGCAGCGCGCGCGTCGACGGTTCCGCGCTGCCGGCGTGGATCGTCGAGGAGCCGCTCGAGCTCGCCCGCCCCGGCAACCTCACGACCTGGGCGGTCGATCGTGTGCGCGCCGAGATCGGCGACGACAGCATGCAGGCGATCAAGCAGGTGGCGTTCACCGCGCTCGACTTCGTGCTGCGCAACAAGGAGGAGCTCACCGGTGACACGGGCGAGGACTCCATCGCCGAGGACCTCGGCGGCTCGGTCCTCGCGCCGCCGACCCGCGAGGTGCCGGTCGACCCGGAGCTCGGCTGGCCGCCGCCGCCGCTCGAGCCTTGGGTCACGCCCGCGCTGCCGGGCGAGGGGCAGTGGAACGCGAAGGACGAGCCGGAGTGGTTCCGCAACCAGCCGGGTCTGCCGAGCGCCTTCCTCACGACCTTCATCCGCAGCGATCGAGGTCGCAAGGCCACGCGTGTCTACGTCGTGCTCTGGGATCCGCGCCGCATCGAGCTGCACATGATGGCCGGCACCGTGGAGCCCAAGAGCGCGACGGGCAAAGCTGGCCCCGGGCTCATTCCGCGCACGCCCGACGTGATGCGCAGGGTCGTCGCTGCGTCGAACGCGGGCTTCCAGGCGCTGCACGGCGAGTACGGCATGATGGCCGATGGCACCGTGTATCTGCCGCCCAAGCCTTACGCCGCCACCGTGGCGAGCCTGCGCGACGGCTCCACTGCCTTCGGCACCTGGCCGGACGACGCCAGCATCCCGGACGAGGTCGTCTCCTACCGCCAGAACATGACGGTCATGGTGCAGGACGAGAAGTTCAACCCCTACCAGCGCACCTGGTGGGGCGGCACGGTGCCCGGCGCCGAAGACAAGACGCACACCGTGCGCACGGGCATCTGTCTCACCAAGGAGGGCTTCAGCGCCTACTTCTACGGCGCCGATCTCAGCCCCGACGCGCTCGCGCAGGCGATGATCCAGACGCGCTGCAGCTACGGGCTCGCGCTCGACATGAACGCAGGCCACGCGGGGCTCGAGTTCTACAACGTGGCGCCGAAAGGCGAGCTGCCGCCCATCGACAGGCCGCTGCAGCGCGACTGGGAGGCCGAAGGGGAGGTCCCGCAGATGCCGGGCTGGGACTACCGCTCGCGCCGCTTCATCCGAGGCATGGGCCTCATGAACTTCCCCAGGTACATCAAGCGCGAAGCGCGCGACTTCTTCTACCTCACGATGCGCCACGTGCTGCCCGGGCAGGCGCTCCCGACCGTCATCGCTCCTGCGCTCGAAGGCGAGGGGAGCTGGCGGGTGAAGGGCCTGCCGCAGCATGGCTTCCCCTACGCGATGGCCACGAGCTTCGTGCGCCCCGACGCAGCCGCGCCCGAACGGCGCTTCCGCGTGCTCGCGCTCGACCCGCGCAGCTTCGAGGTGGCGCGCGACCCGAAGGCCGAGCGCCCCGTCGTCGCGATCGTCGATCCCCGCTCGAGCGAAGGCGCGGACTCGGTGTGGCTCGACGCGCGCTCGTTCTCGATCGCCAGCGAGGCGCCGCGCAAGTCGGCGCACCGCTTCGCCTCGGGCTCGGCGACGGCGAGCGAGGGGCGCGCCGTCATCGGCGTACACGACGAGTCCGGCATGCTGATCTACGCCGAGCTCGAGGGGAGCGACACCTCAGCGCCCGTCGGGGCGATGAGCGAGCTGCTGGGCCGCGTGGGCTGCTCGCAGCGCATCACGCTCGCGAACCCGCTGTCCGTCGCGCTCGGTGGCAACAGCTCGCTCGAGGAGCAGCCGATCCACCCGCCGAGCGGCCAGGGTGTGCTGCGGCTCGTGCGCGCCGAGGCCGCCCGTGGCAAGCGCATCTTCGAGGATACCCCCGTCGTCGGCCGCGACGTGTGGTACCCCAAACAACAGCACCGCGTGCGCTACTTCAAGAAGGCCGACTGAACCCGGGCGGCGACCGCGCCGCGCTCGGGCCGACGGGCACACGCCTGTGCGCACGCGAGGTCGGAGCAAAGCGCTTTGGACGATCGGTCCACCGTGCTAACTGGCCCGCGCCTTGGCAGCACCGCAGTCCTTCGGCCCCTACCTCGTCCACGACCGACTCGGCGTGGGCGCGCGGTCCGAGGTCTTGCTGGCGAGGCTGCGAGCGGGGGGGCCTCCGGTCGCCCTGAAGCGCGTGCTCGCAGGCCAGACGGGCGACGCCGAGGCCACGCGCTCGCTCGAGCAGGAGGCAGACCTCATCGAGCTGCTCGCGCATCCGGGCGTGCCGAAGGTCGTCGCGCGGGGCGCTGCACCGGGTGGGAGCTTCGTCGCCTACGAGCTCATCCGCGGCCGCGATCTCGACACCATCGCCGCGCGCGCTCGTGAGCGCGGTGTCTCGCTCGACGGCGCCTTCGCCGTCCAGCTCGCCCTCGAGCTCGCGCAGGTGCTCGAGCACGTGCACGCGCTCGTCGTCGATGGGCGTCCGCTCGGCCTCGTGCACCGCGACGTGTGCCCCTCGAACGTCATGGTCGGCTTCGACGGTCGCGTGAGGCTGGTCGACTTCGGCATCGCCCGCAGCGCGATGCAGAGCCGCACGACGGGCATCGGCGAGGTCAAGGGCACCGTGCGCTACATGTCTCCGGAGCAGGTCAGGGGTGAGGAACTCGACGCACGCAGCGACCTCTACTCGCTCGGCGTGCTCCTGCTCGAGCTCTTCGCCGGCAAGCCCGTCTTCGAGGGGCTGCGTCCGGTCGACGCCCTCGAGCGGATCGCGCGCGGCTCCGTGCCGGACCCCGAGGTGGTCGCCCCGGGGCTCGACGGTCGGATGCTCGCGATCCTCCGTAAGGTGCTCGCGCAAAGCCCGAAGGAGCGGTACGATACGGCCGCACACCTGATCGCCGATCTTCGATCGCTCGCACCCGAGCCCGACGGCGAGGGCATCGTGGCGAGCACGATGGCGGTGTTGTTTCCAGTCGAGGCGCGCTCCAGCGCGCAAGAGTTCGAGGAGAGCCTGAACATGGCCGAGGAAAAGGGCGGTAGCGACCTGGATGTCTTCGAGGGGCTCGCCAAGAAGTCGACCCGCTCGCCGAGCATCCCAGACGCTGCACCGCCGTCGATGCCCCCGTCGCTGAAGCCTGGTGGAGCGGCGTCGCTTCCTCCGCCGGTGTCCAAGGGCAAGAGCACCCTCCTGGGCGTACCGGCGCCCTTCCCCACGAACCCGCCCACCTCGGTGCCGGCGGTGCCGCCGCCCTCGATCAAGCCGCCGAACCTGCCTCCGCCCGGGGCCTCCAGGTCGAGCTCCTCGCCTTCGATCCCGGCGGCCACGCCCCCTCCGCTCCCCTCGGCTACCTCCGCCACGCCCCCAGCGCTCCCCTCGGCTGCCACCGCCACGCCGCTGCCGGCTCCACTGCCTCCGCCGGTGAGCAAGGCGCCGCAGACGCTCGTCGCGGCCGTGCCGCCGCCGCCCAATTCGATCGGCTCGCAGCTCGGCCTCGGCTCCGACAAGGAGAAGGCGAAGGCGACCGCCGACCTCGAGGAGATCACGCCGCCGAAGGGGACCGACTCGTCCACCGAGGCCGCGACGACGACCAAGGGCGCCGCGGTGAACATGGACTGGGAAGACGAGGAGGAGTCGACCCACGTCTTCGAGAAGCAGAAGCACGCGACCTCCTTGGGGCTGGGTCCACGGCCGGCGGCTGGCACCCCGCCGCCCGCGGCCGCCGCCGAGATGGGCCCCGTGTCTTCGAAGGTGGGCTCCGCCGCGGCGCTGCTCGCCGGCTCCGGCGGCACCGCTGCGCCACGCAGCGTGCCTCCGCCGGCCGCGCCCGTCGCGCCGAGCGCGCCGCCGCCGGCCGCGGCCCACCCTGCCGCCACCACGCTCGCCGCCGTGCCTGCGCCTCCTCCCGTCCCGGTCGCCTCCGCTCAGCCTCCGCCTGCGCAGCGTGGCCTCGACGAGAACACCTCGGTGCGCAGCCGCGACAGCGGAGGCAAGCTCGGCGTCATCCTCGGCGCGCTCGCGCTCGTCGCCGTGGTCGCGCTGGGCGTCTTCATGCTCATGCCGCGCAGCGGTCAGCTGAAGATCGAGGTCAAGGCGAAGAGCGGCAAGTCGCTCGCCAAGAGCGAGATCTTCGTCGACGGTCAGAAGCGCTGCGACACCTCGCCCTGCGTGGTCAGCGAGCTGTCCCCCGGCCCGAAGACGGTCAAGGTCATCGCCGAGGGCATCGAGCCCGTCGACACGACCGAGACCGTGGACGCCGGCAAGGAGAAGCTCGTCGTCATCACGCTCGACGACCGAGGCGACAAAGCGACGACCCCCGACGCCCCGGTCGTGAGCGGCACGGGCTTCAAGGCGAGCTCCTCGCAGGCTGGCGTGCGTGTGCTCGTCGATGGCAAGGAGCGCGGCACGCTCCCGGTGAACCTGAGCGATCTCGAGCCTGGCCAGCGCAAGCTGCGCTTCGAGGGCAGCGAGCGGCTCGAGCCGCTCGAGAAGACGATCGAGGTCGAGAAGGGCAAGCTCGCCGATCTCGGCGACATCCAGCTCAAGGTCCTCAAGGGGCGGCTCACGCTCGAGCTCGACACCGAGGGCGCCGAGGTCGTGCTGTCGAGCACGATCAACGGCAAGAAGGTGGAGAAGAAGCTGGCCGACTCGGTGTGGAAGAGCCCGCCGGTGCGCATCGACATCGACACCAAGGATCAGTGGTCGCTCGTCGCCACCAAGAAGGGCCTCGAGGACTTCAAGCGCGACATCAGCTTCGACGACGGCGCCGCCGAGAAGACGATCCGCATCAAGCTCAGCGAGAAGGGCGAGGCTCCGATCGAGCTGTCCGCCTCGAGCGAGCCGACGACCGCCCCCGCGCCTGGCCCTGCGCCCGGCCCTGCACCCGGACCTGGTCCGAAGACGACCGCGACCGCGGCGACGACCGCCACCGCGGCACCGAAGGATCCTCCGAAGGATCCGGCCGCGAGCGGGCAGGGCACGCTCAACATGAACTCGATCCCGATCTCGAAGGTCGTGATGAACGGCCGCCCGCTCGGCTCCACGCCCCAGAGCGTGAAGGTCCCGCCGGGCAGCTACACCGTCGTGTTCATCCACCCCGAGAAGGGCAAGCAGTCGCGCACCGTCACCGTGCAGGCTGGCAAGACGGCCACCGCAGCCGTCAAGTTCCCCTGAGCTCGGGGATCCGCCTGCTGCGCAGCCCGATGCTTCGATCGCCCTCCTCGGCCTACGTGAAGTAGGCCTGCGGAGGGCTTTCTAGCCTCGGGCGTTCACTCCGCGCCTTCGGCGCCTCGTGCACCTCCGTGGACTCCGTCCACTGCGTGGACTCCGTCCACTCCGGTTCGCCACGGCGACTCCCTCGAGCTCAGTCCGATTCCGGCGGCGCCCGAGCGGGGGTCAGCGGCGACCGGTGGAGCGTTCGGCCCAGTCCGACCAGGAGCTCGCGCAGCGAGGGGCGTCGGCCGCGACTGCGCGGCTGGCGCCCGCGCACGCGGCGGTGTCGCGCGGGTGGCCGAGCGTGAGCACGGTCGTGATGGACATGCCCGGGTAGCGATCGCGCCAGAGCTCTTGGAAGGCCTGCATGCGCGCGCGCTTCGCCTCGAGCTGCTCCTCGCTGGCGAGCTTCGCCAGGTGGAGCTGGGCGCGCTCGCGCAGCTCGGGATCGTCGGTGGTGGCGAGGATGCGGTCGTAGAATTCGGCGGCGCGCTCGGTCTGGCCGCTCTTGAGGAAGACGCCCGCCGCGCCCATCGACTGCCAGGCGATGTTCGCGTCCGCGTCGCCGAGCTCGGTGGCGCGCATCAGGTACTCGGCACCCTCCTGACGCCAGCGCGCGCCCTCCTCGGTGCCCTCGAGGTAGCTGTTCGGCGCGATGAAGCTCACGTAGATGCCGAGCAGCATCCAGAGCTCCGCGTCGAAGGGGCGCTCGCGCACGCCTCGCTCCAGCATACGACGTACGGCGCGCACGTCTTCGAGCGGCGAGGCGACCGTCTGGAAGTTGATGAGTGGCTCGGCCATCCGGTAGGGATCGCGCCAGGTCGGGTCGAGCTCGTGGATCGCGTCGAGGTAGGGCACGACGGTCTCGAAGCGGCGACGCTCCTGCAGACGCAGCCCCTGCGTGACGAGCACCTTCGCCCAGAGCAGATCCGCGAGCGCCGCGCGGTGTCCCAGCGAAGCCACGACGAGCTGTTCGGGCGGCGGGAGGAGATAGGCTTCGCTCGTCTCACGCACCCGCTGATGCAGCTCCCGCGCTGGGAGCTGCGCGGCGGCGACTCCAGCGATCGCGCAGGCGAGCACACCCACGGCGAGCGCATCGCCCGGGCGCGGCCGAAGGGCTGCGTCGGTCGGGCTCACTCCACCTCGCGCGCGACGAAGAGCCCCGGCAGGACCCGGGCGGCCTCGCCAGGGAGGCGCTCACCCTGCGTCTGCAGCGTCGACCACGTGCCGTCGCCGTCGAGATCGCCGTGCGCGGTCGCCCAGAAGCGCGCGCGCCCGCTCACCGGGTCGAAGCTGCTCTCGAACTTGTAGGCGTAGGCCTGCTCGTGCTCGAAGCGGAAGTCGAGCGCGCGCCAGCTGAGGTGCTCCCAGCTGCCCTCGGGAGCGCGCACACGTACGCCTCGGGGGACTTCCACGGGCGTGAGCTCCACCGAGGGCGGGAAGCTCTCGGGCTGCGTGTGCTGCTCGGCGCGGGCGACCGCGGTGCGGCTCATGCGCGCGAGCGCGTCGAGCGGCTCGCTGAGCTTGGACGCCGAGAGCGAGCGCCCGAATGAGGGAACGGCCACCGCCAGGATCGAACCTCCGATCCCGACGATGGCCGCCAGCTCGAGCAGAGAGAAGCGCACGACCGTGAGGCTAGATCAGCTCCACGAGGCGTGCACGCTTCGCTGCGTGCAGATCACTCGAACTCGTCGACGATCTCGACCTGGGTGTCCAGGCGGATCGAGCGCGTGCTGGTGTTGACGGCGGCGCGCATGCCGAAGTTGCTGTAGATCGTGTCGCCGTCGAGGTCACCGACGGCCGAGGCCAGGAAGCCCGGGGTGGGGATGGTGCCCGTGAGGCGCGTGCCGCTCGTGCCCGTCGTGCCACCAGACACGCGCGTCGCGGCGTAGTGGTACTGGTAGTAGATCGGGTTGGTGATCGTGAACTTGAGGCACTTCCACCCGCCGGTGGCGCTGCCCGTCTCGAAGTCGGCGGTCGGGGCCGAGTTGGGCTGGTACTTCCTGCCCGAGATCGCCGACACCGCCGCAGGCACGGCCGAAACCGCGCCGGCACAGACGTCGTGGGTGAAGGACTGCGCCGTGCTGCCTTCAGCCACGATCTCGTTCGACGTGGTCTCGCGCTCGTAGGCGCCGACACCGCCGCGCGACATCGCGCCGATGCTGTTCTTCGCCTCGCTCGTCTTGGCGCTCTGCAGGTAGCGGCGCACGCCGTAGATGGCGAGCGCGGCGAGAACGCCGATGATCGCGACGACGATCATGAGCTCGACGAGGGTGAAACCAGACTTTCCGTGACGCTTGAAAGCTCGCATTGAGATGCCTCCTGAGGGAATCGGCCGACCGTGACCGCGGGCTGGACCCGCAGGAGGCCTCGCGAGGTGGCCGGCCAGGGCCTCGCGGGTGAAACGCTTCGAGTCGATGGACTCCGTGGATCGAGCTATTCGGTGTCTTGCTCGATGTGGACTTCGTTCTGGAGGGACGACACCATGAGCTTCGCGTAGACCCCGTCGCGATCGCGATCGGCGAAGGCCACGCCGACGTACCAGGGTTCACGTGGCGCGGTGATCGTCAGGCCTCGGTCGAAATTCTGGGGGACGCTGATGGCGGTGTTCCCCGTCGCGGGCAGGCCCGCGGTCGTGGCGTAGCTGAAGTTCACGGCGCCATCGGGGCGGGCTCCGAGCGCGCGGAAGCACGCGAAGCGCGTGTGCGCGGGGAAATCCCAGGACGCCTTTCGCTGCCCTTGGTCGCTGGTCTGCAGCACGGAGAGCGCGCGAGGGTAGAAATCGCCGTCGGTGATGGTACCGGCCGCCGCCGTGCAGCTCAGGTAGCTCAGGTTCTCGGCCTTGAAGGCCTCCTGTGCGCCGCGGATGCCCGAGAGCATCGCCGTCGCTTCTCCGGACTTCGACGCGAGCTGGTACTTTCGGAAGCCATACATCGCGAGCGCCGCGAGGATGCCGACGATCGCCACGACGATCATCAGCTCGACCAGGGTGAATCCTCGACGCACGCCGACCCGGCTTGCACGCCGCGTGCCACATGCGCAGTGCCAGGTCTGCCGCGGTTCCGCCCCGAGATCTGCCCGGTACGACAAGCTAGGTGTCATGCCTTCATGACGAAGTTGGTCCATCGCGCGCGTCCTCGCTGACTCAAAGGGGCAGCTCACAGTGTCGCACGAGTGCGCCTCCTGGGCCTACTGCACTGCAGAGGAGCGGGCGAGCCGGGAGGCGTAGAGCGCTTCGAGGGCGAGGCTGAGTGCCCGCCCTCGGCCGAGCGAAGACCGGAGCAGATCTGCGCGCAGGGTGTGTGCACGAGCGGCCCGGTGCGCCGGGCTCTCCGCCGCCAAGGAGGCGGCGATCTCGACGTACTCTCCCTCCTCGCGTGCGACGAGCTCAGGGTGACCGATCGCCTCGAGCAGGCTCAGACCCACCCGCCCTGCGTGGGACTCTCCCCCGAGACAGACCACCGGCGTGCCCATCCAGAGCGCCTCACAGGTCGTGGTCGTCCCATTGTAGGGGAAGCTGTCGAGCGCGATGTCGACCTCGGCGTAGCTGCTGAGGTGCTCTTCGCGCGTCCGCGTGTACGGCACGAGATCCAGGCGCTCGGCCTGGATGCCGAAGCGGCCGAGGTCGCGCCGAGCGCGCAGCCGCGCGCCCTCTTCGCCGAAGCTGGCGCTCTTGAGGCGCAGCCGTGCCCGCGGCACGCGACGCATGATGGCCCCCCAGACCTCTGCCGTCTCGTCCGAGAGCTTGCCGTAGAAGTTGTAGCTGCCGAACACCACGTGCTCCCGCGCAGGACGCTCCACCGAGATCGGCGACACACCCGGCTCGAAGCTCCACGCACACACCGCGAGGCGCAGGAGAGGTTCCCGCGCCACCGCGTCGAGCTCGGGTGGATCGCTCCACGCGTCGACGATGCGGCCGTCGTAGCTCACGAGGCCGGTGCGATCGGGATAGCCGAGGTAGCTCAGCTGCAGTGGCGCGAGCTTCTCGGCGAAGGCCGGCAGACGCGTGAAGGCGGTGTGGGCGCCGAGGTCGACGAGCACGTCGAGCTCGAGGCGGAGCAGCTCGGTGCGCAGCTCGGCGTTGCTCATGGCCGAGACGTCCACGAAGTGGTGCGCGAGGCGCCGAAGCTCGGCGGTGACCTCGTCGGGGGTCGCGACGTCGGAGATCAACACCAGCTCGACGCGTGCGGGGTCGTGCGTGCGCGCGATCGGGAGGAAGAACCAAGCCACGGCGTGCTTGCGGAAGTCGCGCGAGAAGTAGCCTACGCGCAGGCGCTCGGCCCGCGGCGCAGAGCGCGGCGCGAGGCGTGGCCCCACCTCGGCGCCGAGGAACCGATCTCCGTAGGCCTCGTGATCGAGCCTCGCTCGTTCGCGGGTCCACCCAGTGACGAAGTGCCGGAGGTGCAGCCAGGTCGAGCACAGGCTCGGCTCGAACTCCGCCGGGTAGGCCTCGAGCAAGGAGAGCGCCTCCGGCACGCGTCGCGTCGAGCTGAGCAACACCGCGAGCCTTCGCACGAAGCTCGGCTCGTCCGGGCGGAGCGCCGCCGCCCTCCGCAGATGTTGCTCGGCCGTGTCGAAGAGCCGGGCGCGTTCGGCTCGGTGTGCCACTTCGTCGAGCGCCTCCACCAGGGCGGCGAGCAGCTTCTCGTCGCGCTCGATCGCGAGCGCGGCCTCGAGCGGAGCGATGGCGAGCTCGGGCTGGTCGAGCCGCAGACGCAACAAACCCAAGGCGCGCAAGATGCGTCGCGAGTCGGGGCGTCGCTCGCCGCCGGACTCGAGCACACGGGCGGCGCCCTCGAGATCGCCCCGCTCGCTCCGGAGCTTGGCGAGGTTGCACGCCGCGCGGTCGTGCGACGGGTCGACGCGGACCGCCCGAGCGAAGGCCTCTTCGGCGGCAGCGAGGTCACCGAGCGCGGCGAGCGCTCGACCCAGGGAGTTCCAGGCTTCGGGGTCGTCGTCGCGCCTGGCGAGAAGCTCGCGCAGCGCTTGCGCAGCGTCATCCGCTCGGCCCTCGCGCAGCATCGCCTCGATCGCGTCGAGCGCCGCCGCATGCTCGCTCCCCGGCAAGCTCAAGCCTCTCTCGCGCCGCTCCGCTTGCTCGCTGGCGGCTGCGCGTCGTCGTCGTCGTCGTCGTCTCCCTCGTTGTCCATCGCGAGCTTCTTGAGGCGATAGCGCAAGGACCGAAAGCTCACGCCGAGCAGCTTGGCGGCCTGGGTGCGCACGCCGCCCGTGCGCTCGAGCGCTTGCTGGATGTAACGCCGCTCGAGCTCACCGAGCACCGCGTCGAGCTCGATGCCCGCCTGAGGTAGCTCACCCACGAGCGGCGTCGGGAGCGAGGCGACCCCGCTCACCGACGCGGGCAGGTCGCCGAGGCCGATCGTGGGGCCGCTCGTGAGCGCGACCGCCCGCTCGACCAGGTTCTCGAGCTCACGCACGTTGCCCGGGAAGGGGTAGCGCTCGAGGGCTCGCAGAGCGTCGGGCGAGAGGCCGCGCAGAGGTTTGCCCATCTCGGCGGCGAAGCTCCTGACGAAGCGCTCCGCGAGCCTGCCGATGTCGCCCTCACGCTCGCGCAGCGGCGGCAGCGGGATGCGGATGACGTTGAGGCGGTAGTAGAGGTCCTGGCGGAAACGCCCCTCGCGCACGTCGGCCTCGACGTCGCGGTTGGTGGCCGCGAGCACGCGCACGTCGACCGGGATCTCGCTCGTGCCACCCACCGGGCGGATCTTCTTCTCCTGGAGCACCCGAAGAAGTTTGACCTGCAACGATAGCGGGAGCTCGCCGACCTCGTCGAGCAGGAGCGTGCCACCGTCGGCCTCGCGGAAGAGCCCCTGGGTGCGGCCCGCCGCGCCGGTGAACGCGCCCTTCTCGTGGCCGAAGAGCTCGCTCTCCATGAGCGCCTCGGGCAAGGCTCCGCAGTTCACCACCAAGAAGCGGCCGGCAGCGCGGTCACTGCGCTCGTGCAGCGCGCGCGCCACGCGCTCCTTGCCGGTGCCGCTCTCGCCCGTGATGAGCACCGTGGTCTTGGTCTTCGCGATCTTCTCGACGAGCTCGGAGACCTGCCGCATGGCTGGGCTCTGCCCGAGGTCGAGGTTCGCTGGCTCGAGGCGCTCGAGCTGCGCGCGCAGCCGCTCGTTCTCGGAGGCGATGCCTTGCTTCTCGAGGGCCTTGTCGAGCTGCGCGACGATGTGCGCAGGGCTGAAGGGCTTGACGACGAAGTCGTAGGCCCCGCCTCGCATCGCGTCGAGGGCGGCCTCCACCGTGGAGTGCGCGGTCATGACGATGACCTCGCTCGAGGGAGAGCGCTGTCTGGCGGCGCCGAGCACGTCGAGGCCCGAGCCGTCGGGCATCATCAGGTCGGTGAGCACGAGCGGGAAGGGCTGGGGCGCGTCGCGCAAGAGCTCGAGCGCCGGACCCACGCCGCTGGCCGCGTGGACCTCGTAGCCCGCGCGCCGCAGCGCGATCGTGAGCATCTCACGCAGGGAGGGCTCGTCGTCGACGACCAGCGCCCGCGTACCTGGCGGAGGAGGCTGCCTGGGCGGAGGAACGCTCACGATTCGGTGTCTTATCAGATCCCGCCAGGGCTTCGCGACGGCTCGCTCGGGGCCTGAGCCACCAAGCTTCGTCGGGCACGGCTCAGGGGGCGCAGGTCGAGGGGTCGACGTCGACGCCGCCCTGTCGCTCCTGGATCACGAAGCTTGTGCTGCCGCTCGCTTCGCCGTCGAGCACGATCGACACGCTGGCGAGATCGCAGGCCGTGGCCGGCAGCTCCACCGAGTAGATGCCCGCGCGGTCGCGGTCCTCGAAGACGACGCCGCGGCCCGTGGCTTCGTTGAGCACGATGACCTGCGCGCCCTCGGCAGCGCGCCCGCGGATCGACCAGGTCTCGCCGTCGCCGAGCAGCTCGATGGCCGTAGGCTCCTCGGGTGGGGGGAGCGGCAAGGTCGGGCTCAGGCAGGCTCCACCGAGCGCGAGCGCGGCGAGCGCGAAGAGGCTGCTGAGCTTGCGGCGCTGCATGGTGGGCCACACGCAGCTTAGCGAAACCCGTGCCGACGCGGGTTCCCCGGAGAATTCCCGGTGCAGCCCTGCTGCGCGCCAACCCAGTTGGCTGAAGCGAGCCATCCTCGTTGGCGCGAAGCGCCGGGCCGGCGCGCCAGCCCCGGACCTCGCCCAGCCCCGGACCTCAGCCCGCAGAGACCACACGCAGGCGCTTGGGCGCCTTCTTCGCCGGTTTGGTTGCGACCGAGGGCGCCTCGCCTTCGTCGACGAGCTCGCCGACGAGGTCGTAGTCTGCAGCCTGGCTGATCACGACGCGCCGCAGCTCCCCCGGCGTGGCCTCTCCGCCCGACAGGTAGACCTGCCCGTCGATGTCGGGCGCCTGCCCTCGGTGCCGGGCCATCATCACGTACTCGTGCTCGTCGCTCTCGCCTTCGACGAGCACCTCGAGCTCGCGCCCGACGAGCGCGGCGTTCTTCGCGTGGGCGATCTCGCGCTGCAGCTTCATGAGCTGACGGTGTCGCTTCTGCGCGGTGCGTGCCGGGACCTTGCCGGGCAGCTCGGCCGAGAGGCTCGTCTCCTCGTCGGAGTACTGGAATACGCCGACGCGGTCGAACTCCGCCCAGCGCACGAAGTCCAAGAGCTCCTGGAACTCCTCGTCGGTCTCGCCCGGGTGACCGACGATGAAGGCGGTGCGGAAGACGAGATCGGGCACCTTCTTGCGGAGTTTGTCGACCAGCGTGCGCAGGCGCGCACCGCCGTGCCCCCGGCGCATGCGGCGCAGCATCGCGTCGGCGGCGTGCTGCAGCGGCATGTCGACGTAGGGCAGCACGCGCGGGTGGTGCGCGATGAGCTCGATGAGCTCGTCGGTGAGCGTCTCCGGGTAGAGGTAGAAGAGGCGTACCCAGGCGATGCCGGGCACCTCGGCGACGGCGCGCACCAGCTCGGGCAGGGTGGGGCGGCCCTCGAGGTCGCGGCCGTAGGCCACGGTGTCCTGCGAGATGAGGTTGAGCTCCTTCACGCCCATGGCCGCGAGCTGCTCGGCCTCGCGCACGACGTCGGCCACCGTGCGCGAGCGCTGCTTGCCGCGCAGCTTCGGGATCACGCAGAAGGAGCAGCTGCGGTTGCAGCCCTCGGCGATCTTCAGGTACGCGCTGCCCGGGCGCGTGGAGAGCGTGCGTGGGCTCGCCGAGGCGACGAGCCAGTCGGCCGGCGTGCCCACGAGCATGCGCTCGGCGCCGCCCTCGAGCACCTTCTTGAGTTTGAGCATGTCGCTCGAGCCGAGGAAGTGATCGACCTCGGGCATCTCGTCGGCGAGCTCCTTCGGGTGGCGCTGCGAGAGGCAGCCGGCCACGACGAGCTTCTGGCAGGCGCCGCTCTCCTTGAGCTGCGCCATCTCGAAGATCGTCTCGATGCTCTCCTTCTTGGCCTCGCCGATGAAGCCGCAGGTGTTCACGACGATGACCTCGGCGCTCGAGGGATCGTCGACGTGCCTGTAGCCGTCGCCGAGCGCGACGCCGAGCATGACCTCGGAGTCGACGCGGTTCTTCGGGCAGCCGAGGCTGACGAGGTGGATGGTCTTCGGTGCGGCGGGGGCGTGGGCCATGGGTGCTGCGGTCGAATCGATGGAGCGCGAACGGTCGCTGGGCGCGCGGAGCTTCAGGCGGTCATCGCTGCGACGAAGCGGGAGAAGAGGTGGAGCGTGTCGTGCGGGCCGGCGGCGGCCTCGGGGTGGTACTGCACGCTGAAGGCGCGTGCCTCGGGCAGGGCGAGGCCCTCGCTGGTGCCGTCGTTCAGGTGGATGTGCGTCGAGCGGGCGCTCTTCGGGAGCGTCGCGACTTCCACGGCGAAGCCGTGGTTCTGCGAGGTGATCTCGACGCGGCCGGTCGTCTGGTCGAGCACCGGCTGGTTGAGCCCGCGGTGGCCGAACTTGAGTTTGTAGGTGCGCGCGCCGGCCGCGAGGCTCAAGAGCTGGTGCCCGAGGCAGATGCCGAAGAGCGGCTTCTTGCCGAGCAGATCGCGCACGGTGTCGATGGCGTAGGTGACGGCGGCCGGATCGCCTGGGCCGTTGGAGACGAAGACGCCGTCGGGCGAGAGCGCGAGCACCTCGGCCGCCGTCGTGCGCGCGGGCACGACCGTGACCCGGCAGCCAGCGTCGACCAGCGAGCGCAGGATGTTCTGCTTGGCGCCCAGATCGAGCGCGACGACGTGGGGCCGCGACCCCCCGGCCTCGAGCACGCGCCACTCTGGCTGGTTGCCCCGCTCGACCGTGTAGCTCGCCTCGGGCGTGACCTGGGCGACGAGATCGAGGCCTTCCATGTTCGGGGCCGAGCGCGCCCGATCGACGAGCGTGGCTGCGCTGCCCTCGCCGATGGCGCCGTTCTGCGACCCACGATCGCGCAGGTGGCGCACCAGCGCGCGCGTGTCGACCTCGGTGAGCGCCGTGACGCCGTGGCGCGTGAGCCAGGCGTCGAGCCCCTCGGTCGCGCGGTGGTTCGAGCGCAGCTCGCTCAGGTGTCGCACGACGATCGCGCGCACCTGGGGGCGAGCGTCGCGGCTCTCGGTGTCGTCTTCGTTGATGCCCGTATTGCCGATCTCCGGCGCGGTCATCGTCACGATCTGGCCGGTGTAGGAGGGGTCGGTGAAGACCTCCTGGTAGCCGGTCATGCCCGTGGTGAAGACGACCTCGCCGAGCACGGCGCCGTCGTGGGGCAGCGGCGCGCCGAGCGCGAGGCCTTCGAAGAGGGTGCCGTCGGCGAGCGCGAGTCGAGCTGGGCGGGGTGCGGGCATCTCGAGGCCAGGGCTCTAGCACGTCGGCCCGGCGGGCGGAGCGACGAGCAGCGGCATCGGCCTCGCGAGCGGCTCGGCTACACTGCTCGGGATGGGGCGCCCCCGAGACGAGGCCGAGGCGGAGCGCCTGTTCGAAGAGAGCCGCAGCCGTCTGGCGGAGGGCGCGCGCGAGCAGGCCGAGTCGCTGCTGCGCACGGCGCTCGAGCGCGCCCCCGAGCACGCGCGCGCCTTGAACAACCTCGCCCTCTTACGGGGGCAGGCGGGCGATGAGGTCGAGGCGAGGTCGTTGCTCGAGCGGGCCGCTCGGGCCGGCGGCAGCGCGAAGACCTGGGCGAACCTCGGGCGCGCGAGGCGACGCGCAGGGGAGCTCGACGCGGCGCTCGACGCGTTCGGGCGCTCGCTCGAGCTCGAACCGAGCGCGGTGACGACCTGGCTCTCGCTCGCGGAAGCGCTCGAGCAGGCGGAGCGAGGCGCCGAGGCGCTCGAGGCGCTGATGCGCGCGGTCGAGCTCGAGCCTGGGTCCGCCGCGGCCCACAACAACCTCGGGCTGCTCCTGCAGAGGCGCGGCGAGGATGCGCGGGCGCTCCGGGCCCTCGGGAGGGCGGCGACGCTCGACCCACGCTCCGCGCCCTTCGCGTGGAACCACGGCGATGCTCTGCGTCGCGCTCGGCGCTTCGGAGAGGCGAGGGGGGAGCTCGAGCGCGCGTCGGCGCTCGACGCGGGGAGGTACGAGCCCTGGCAGGCGCTCGCGATGCTGCTGCATCACCTCGGTGAGGTGCCCGAGGCGACCGAGGCGGCGCGCAAGGCGTGGCAGCTCGCGCCCGAGCACAAGCGCTGCGAGTGCGGATCGACCTACCTCTTCGTGGCGTCGCACGACGACGCCGTCGCGCGCGAGGAGCTGCTCGGCGCGCACCTCGGCTGGGGCAGGGAGGCACGCGCCCGTGCGCTCGCGACACCCGACGCCGCGGCCATCGAGGCCCGAGCGAGGGCACGCCGCCCGCGCGAAGGGCGGGCACTGCGTGTCGGCTACCTCTCGGCCGACTTCTGCGAGCATGTCGTGATGCGCTTCTTCGAGCCGGTGCTCGAAGCTCACGACCGCCGCGTGGTCGAGCCCGTGCTGCTCTCGGCGACCCCGAAGCACGACGCGGCGAGCGCGCGGCTCGAGGCGGCCCACGCCTGGGTCGAGCTGCGAGGGCTCTCGCTCGAGGAGCAGCGCCGCCGCGTGGCGGACGCGGAGCTCGACGTGATCGTGGATCTCGGCGGTCACACCTCGGAGAGCGTCGTCGAGATCCTCGCGCTACGCCTCGCTCCGCTGCAGCTCACCTGGCTCGGCTACCCAGGTACGACCGGGCTCGAGACGATCGACCTACGCATCACCGATGCCTTGGTCGATCCGCCAGGCAGCGAAGGAGACTACGCCGAGCGCCTGGCGAGGCTGGGGCGGACCAGCTGGGCCTACCCCTCCGCGCACGAGCTGAGCATGCAGCCGGGTCCAGGAGCCGAGCGCGCCTTCTCGATGGGGTCGTTCAACCGGCTCGGCAAGCTCTCGCCCGCGACGCTGTCCCTCTGGTGCGAGGCCCTCGAGAGGCTGCCGGAGAGCACCCTGCTGGTGCGCGCGAGCGCGCTCGACGAACCCGAGGTGCGCGCGCGCCTCGGCGCCCACTTCGCTGCGCGCGGCCTCGGTGCGCGCGTGGAGCTGCGAGGCTGGGTGGCGTCGCCCGAGGCGGCGCTGGCCGAGATCGCCGAGGTCGACGTGGTGCTCGACACCTTCCCCTACCACGGCACCACGACCACCTGCGACGCGCTCTCGGTCGGCACGCCGGTCGTGTCGCTCGTCGGGGAGACGCCGGCGTCACGTGTCTCGCCGAGCCTGCTCGGGGAGGTGGGGCTGGGGGAGCTCTCGGTGTCGAGCCGCGGAGCCTACGTCGCGAGGCTCCGAGAGCTCGCGGACGGAGTCGCCGAGCTGCGTGCGGGCAGGGTGGAGCGTGTCGCGCGCTACCAGGCGAGCGCGCTCTCGGACGCGTCGGGGCTTGCACGCGCGCTGGAGCGCGTGCTCGTGGCCGCACCCGCCCGCCTCGAGGCTCCGCCGCGCTGAGCGAAGCGTGGCTGGTGACCGAAGCGCCGGTCACACTTGGTGTATCCTCGTTCCCCCACGGGCGCCGCCTCGACGCGACGCACCTCCGTCGCGCAGCACACGCATGACCAGCGCAGTCTTCACACTGGAGTCGCCGCGAGGCTGGATCCACGGTCGCTACACCGACCTGATCGTCATGCTCGGACCGTGGCTCTTCCTCGCGTTCGCGCTCGGCGTCTGGGGTCACCAGCAGCCGTCGACGGCGCTCTGGACCTCGCAGTTCGTGCTCGGCAACACCACGCACGTCATCCTCACCTTCCTCCTGCTCGCGGCGAGGCCGGAGGTGCTGCGCGCGACGCCGAGCCAGCCTCGCCTCGTGATCGTGGGCTCGCTCCTGACCTTCCTCGTCGCGTGGTCGGTGTTTCGTGGTTTCGACGCCTACCTGCCTGCGTGGTCGGGCTTCCCCATCGCCGTCGCTGCGATCTTCGGCACGCACCACAGGCTCTCGCAGGCCAAGGGGATCTGGTCGCTCTACAACCTGCGCGGCCGCGAGCTGCGCCACGCAGCGCCGAGCGCTCGCGAGCGATCGATGCAGCAGCACTGGGTCTCGGTCGGGCTCGTGCTCGTCATGGTCTCGTGGCTCTTCATCCCCTCTGGCCCCGAGCGCATGTTCCCGCTGCTCCAGGCCATCCCTGGTGAGCCGGCGATCCTGCCCTACGAGCTCGCGTACGGCCTCGTCGCGGGGTGGCTGCTCTTCGTCGCGGCCCTGCTCGTCGAGCTCGGGCGTGATCGCGGGGCGAACCTGCCGAAGATGCTGCACGTGGGCACCCACGGTGCGGCCGTGAGCTTCGCGATCGTGTCGCCGGTGTGGGGCGGCATCGTCTGGGGCACGATCCACGGTCTCGAGTACTACTTCCTGTGCGCGCGCATGATGAAGCCGCGCGAGGGTGACACCGCGCGCGGGCCGAGCGCCGCCTGGGTCTGGCCGCTCATCGGGCTCAGCATGCTGCCGCTCTTCCTCGTGGGGCTCCCTCAATCTCCGCTCGCCGCGCCCCTCGGCATCTCGGGGAGCCGCCTCTTCCACGAGGCGCTGTTCGTGCTGAACTCCCTCGTCATGGCGCACTACTTCGCCGACGCCTTCATCTACCGCTTCCGCATCCCCGGGGTGCGCGAGGTCGCGCTGCGCAGGCTCGGCTTCAGCTGAGCGGAGACCGGCGATCGCATGGCGACGGCCAGCTCGAGTCCAGCGCGCCTCGAGCGCCTCGGGCGCATCGCTGGGCGCGTCGAGCTGCTCTTCGCCGCCGTCTTCCTCCTGGCGCTGTGGCGGCGCTGGGACTTCGCGCTCGTCGAGCACCCACCGGAGCTCTACGTCGTCGCCGACATGGCGATTTACCTCGAACGAGGTCGCGCGCTGCTCGAGCGGCCTCGGGTGCCCTGGGATCTCTTCACGCCGGTCGGCTACCCCGCATGGCTCGCGCTCTGTGAGCGGGTCGCACCGGGCGATCTGCGCTTCGTCGCCGGCACGCAGGCGGTGCTCGGCGCGCTCGTCGCGCCGCTCGCGGCCTGGCTCGGAGACCGACTCGGCGGTCGCCTCGTCGGCTGGCTCTCCGGGCTCGGTGTCGCGCTCTACTTCCCGCTCGTGTTCTACACGGGGTTTCTCTTGAGCGAGACGCTCTTCAGCTTCTTGCTGACGCTGGGCGCAGCGCTCGCCGTGCACGCGCTGTCGAGCTCCTCGAGGCCAGCGGCGCTCGCGGCCGGCGCGGTGCTCGCGCTCGCGTGCATGGTGCGCCCGAGCCTGCTCGCGCTCCTGCCGCTCTCGTCGATCTGGTTGGTCGCCTCCAAGGAACGACACGAGCGTCGCGGGCTCGCGCTACTCGTCGGAGCCTGGCTCTTCGTGATGGCACCTCTCGCGGTGCACCACAGCTCGGTGCGTGGCGCTCCTGCGTTGCTGGCGACCAACGGAGGCGTGAACTTCTATCTCGCGCGCAGCGACTGCAAGGCCGTGCGCTCGAGCCTGGGTGGTGCCATCGTCGAGGTCAGCACCCACTTCAACCGCACGCGCTTCGAGCGGCTCTGCGTCGAAGGCGCGCGGCTCGACGACGAGGCGTACTTCTATCGCGAGGGCCTCCGCTTCGCCCTACGCGATCCTGCGAGCCTCTCGCGCGCCGCCGAAGCGCTCTTCGAGGGGCTCGGCCTCGCGCCGCGCCGCGGCTGGCCGCACCAGCCCTTCTGGCCGGGCTCGATGCTGCACGACGAGGAGATCGACCTGTCCTCACGCGGCTTCTTCTGGTTGGGCTTCCTCCCGGCGATCGGTGGAGCTTGGGTGCTCGGGGGGCGCGCGCGCCGAGGCGACGGCCGCGCGAGGGCGGGGCTCGTGGTGCTCGTCGGGGTGCTGCTCTCCGTGCTCGCGGTGCTCGCGGTCTACAACGGGAACCCGAGGGTTCGCGTGTCGAGTGATCCACTCGTGATCGTGCTCGCGGCGGTAGGGGCGGGCGCGCTCGTGCGGGTTCTCCGAATGAGAGGTCGGAGCAGCTCCGCGCTCAGGTCGTGAGCGACAGCAAGTAGGGTTCCCAGAGCTCGGAGCCCGTCTTCGCGTCGTGTGCGCGGAGCGCGTGGAGCGCGACGTCGGCGGCGTCGTAGAGGCTCGCCATGATCAGCGCGAGCCGGAGCAGCTCGTCGGGGGAGCGCTCGTCGAAGGCGAGGAAGCTCTTCACGAAGACCGCGTCGGCCCAGAGCCACTGCGCCTTGTCCGGAGGCGCCGCCGCCATCGGTGCGAGGGGGCGCAGCGCTCGACCCACGAAGGAGTGGAACTGGAAGCCGTGCTTGCGCATCTCGAGCTCGACCTCCGAGAAGAGCGGCTGATCTTCGTAGAGCTGCGCGAACTCGACCTCGGCTTGCACGACCAGCGTGGTCTCGAGCACATGCGGCGCCCCGCGGAGCACGTCGAGCGTCGCCCCCTGGACGTCGATCTTCAGGAAGTCGACGCGGCCGAGGTCTTGGATGTCGTCGAGGCGGGTCGTGGCGACCGGCACGCGCTGCTTGACCTGCAGCAGGTCGGGCAGGTCGACGAAGTGCGACAGGAGCTCTTGGTTCGGCTCGTAGAGGGAGCTGGTCGCGTTCCAGGAGCAGAATCGGAACGTGCGTTGGGTCCCGTCGCCGACGAAGTAGGGCAGGTAGCGGTGTCCCGGGCTCGCGAGCTGGAGCAGCTTCTCGCACTCCTCCTCGTTGGGCTCGAAGCCGATGACCTCGACACCCGGCAGGCCCAACAGGGGTGCGTAGGGCGCGGTGCCAGGCCCGAGATCCATCGCGCCGACGTCGACGATCCGAAGTTGAGGTAGGTGCGCGCCGAGCAGGGTCGCAAGATCGGTCGTCATGGGATCGTGTCGTCCTGGTAGGGACCGTGGTCACCCACGATCATGCACGGTCGAGGCAGGGTTGCCACGCGCGCGTCGCGGCGGGGAGCACCCACCGCGGCGCGAAAGGCTGCTCAATCGAGGCGCCGCTTGCGCTCGAGGATGAGGGAGAGGCGGCGGCTCATCTCGTCTGCGTGGTGGCCGAGCTCCTGCAGGCGGAGCAGCCACGCGAGCGGCTCGTCGCCACCGAAGCACGAGCTGTAGGCCTGGAAGCGCACCGAGGCCTCGAGCGCCTGTGCCTCGAGCCACTCCGATGCGAGCGCGGGTTCGAGCGCGTCGAAGCGAGGCAGCACGGGCAGCATGGGCGCAAGCTTCGCCGACCGCGCCGCCAACAGATCGCGAGCTCGCGCGAGCAGCGAGAGCGCGCGCGTCCGTAGGCCCGCACCGCGCAGGACCCTCGCCCGGGTGAGCAGCTCGCAGACACCCACCTCGCTGGATGGCTCACCGAGCGAGAGCCGCAGCGCCGCGAGCTGCGAGGCTCTGCGCTCTCCGACGGGGCGGCGACGATCCTCGGCCATGAGCTGCCAGGCGATGAGGGGTGTCGCTTGGACCCCGAAGCTCCTGCCGTAGGCGCGCTCGCGCAGCCATCGGCTCGCGCCTTCGAGGTCGGGAGCGAGATGCTCCGGCACGCGGCCGTCGAACAGCCGGCCGCGCGCGGCGAGCCGCGCGGCACGCTCGTCGGTCGCGGCGAAGAGATTGAGCTGAAAACCATCGATCGCCTCGAGCTCGAGCGGGACGAGCGCGTCGAGCGCGGGCACGAACACGTAGCAGCCGAAGCCGAGCTCGCGGAATCGCTCGATGAGCGCGTGGTTCACCTCGCTGCCGTGTTTGAGCTCGAACATCACCAGGGGCTGCTCCGTCGAGAGGACCGCGCGACCTCCGCGCAGGATCGGCTCCTCGAAGCCCTCGGCGTCGAGCTTCACGAAGCTCAGACCTCGCAGCTCGGGCAGGTAGTCGTCGAGCCGGCGCACCTCGACCTGCTCACCCGGCCCGGTGCCGATCTGGTGAAGCTCGGGGCTGCTGCCGTGCGAGAGGGTCACGATGCCGGGGTGCTCGCCGAGGGCCTTCTGCTCGACCACGAGCCAGCCGAGCTCGTTGAGCGCCGCGCTGGCCCTCAGCCGACGCGCCGTGTCGCGGGCGGGCTCGAAGGCGCGCACCTTGCCCTTGGGGCCGACCCGCCGCGCCATCGGGAGCGCGTAGGCACCGTGGTTCGCGCCGATGTCCGCGACGACGTCACCCTCCGACAGCAAGGCGTCGACGAAGTCGACCTCGTCTTCGAACCAGCGCTGCTGCTCCACGAGCACGTAGGTGGAGATGTTGTCGAGATCGTTGGGCACGACGACCCCGAGCCCGGCGTCGGTCTCGACCACGCGGTCTTCGGCCCCGAGCTCCGACCGGCTGGCATGAACGGCAGGGCGCCCGAGGCCCAGCTCGGCGTCGAGCTTCGTTGCTGCCTCGACCGGCGACAGGAGGAGGCGCTTCGTGAGCCCGTCGCGGTGCTCGAGCGTCGCACGCGCGGCTCGCTCGACGGCGTCGATCAAGGCCTCGCCTTCGCGGAGCAGCAGGTCGTCGAGCTCGCAGCTCCGCAGCAACTCCGACAGCGCGCCCCCCGGCATCGCCACGATGGGCACGCCGGCCGCCAGCGCCGTGAGCGCGATACAGATCGAGCCGGCTGCCGGGCAGATCAGGGCGTCGATGCCCGTGAGATCCCCTGGCTCGACGGGCCGAGTGACCGGGACGCGGAGCTCGAGCGCCGCAGCGGCGCGCGGCAGGGAGGGGGACACGGCGCTCAGATCGTCGGGGTGGCCCCGCATCACCACGCGGGAGGCGCCGGACTCGAGCAGCGCCCGCCTCTCGTGCGCGGCCCAGCGATGCGCTGGGTCGAGCCCCGCGAGCACGCGCGGCGCGCCGAGCGGTAGCGGCCCCCGATCGCTCGTGACGCTCGAGGGCGCGACTCGGAGCGCCGTGGCGCTGTGCCGGAGCTCTTGGTTCCGGCCGAGCGCGGCACCGGCGCGTAGACCCGAGAGCTGCTCCACCTGAGACCACACCGCGCTCCGGCCCGCGGGGCCCGCGCCGGCGGCGTCGAGGTACGCGCTCGCTCCGAGCTCGCGTAGCGCCGAGGCGACTCGGGCATGGCTCCAGCCGCTGACGTCGACCAGCTCGTGCAGCTTCGAACCCTCGAGGTGCTCGTAGGCAGGTCGCTCGGCGTAGACGTGGACCTCAGCCCCAGCGGCCTGGAGCGCCTCGAGCGAGCGTCTGAGCGAAGGCACCTCGTCGACCCCGTGCGCCCAGACGGTCACGGCGAGCCTCGAGGGATCGAGCCTCGCCGCGCCCGCAGGGCTCGATACGAAGCGCGCGCGGCCGTGGATGAGCTCGAAGCGCTCTCGGCGGGAGGCGGTGCGTCGCGCCGGGCTGGCGGGCGCTCTGGCGTCGCCCAACAGGACGTCGAGCTCCATCGCCGAGGAGCTCGCGGGCTCCGAGCGTGAGAGCTCCGCGGCGAGGGCCGCAGCATCGTCGAGGTCGTGCATCGCCCAGCGGAGGCGCACGTCGTCCAGCAGAGCGTCGAGGTCGGGGCTCGTGCTCCGCGCCCTGGCGGCGTCGAGGTGCTCGCGCGCGGCGCTGAGGGCCCCCCGCCGAGTCGAGATCGCGGCCCGCAGCGAGTCGAGCAGGGCTTCCGCGCCTGGCGCCTGCTGGACTCCGTCGAGCGCCGCCTCGGCACCGTTCGGATCGCCGGCCTGCAGCAGCCAGCGGGCGAGCTGTACCCGGAATCTCGGGTGTTCCGGCGCCAGCGCCGCGGCTCGGCGCGCGTGAGCGATGGCCTCGCCCAGACGGCCCTGGTTGCCGAGCAGCGTGGCGAGGTTCGCGTGGGGCTTGTGGCTCGCGGGGTCGAGCTCGATCCCACGCCGGAAGAGCAGCTCCGCGCGCGCGGTCTCACCCAGGCGCACCTCGATCGTGGCGAGTGTGTTGACAGCCTCCAGGTCGGGGCCGTCGAGCAGAGCGGCGTGCGCGAGGGTCTTCGCCTGCAGCAGCTCACCGACCGCGAGTCGCTCTCGTGCTCTCTGCGTCAGACGTCCGCTCCGTGTAGTCATCGCCGCGACGAGGTTCGGACAGAGTCCGGCACGGGGCAAGTGCGAAGCTCCGCCTGCGGATCAGGGATCGAAGGCGTCGAGCTTCGCCGAGAGCAGCCCGAGTCGACGGTCCATGCCGATCGACGGGACCGCGAAGGCCTGGAAACGGTCGAGCCGGGCGAGCGCTTCGTCGGGCAGATCGGCGACCGACCGCGCGGCCAGACGGATGCTGGCCTCCGTGAGCTGCGACCGGAACCACGGGAGCGTCGCGTCGGTCTCGATGCCGTCGTACCGCGGGAGCACGCTGCACAGCGCGCTCTGGCAGAGCTCCGCGTCGCTCAGGCGCTCGAGCTCCGAGATCAGCGCCGCCGCTCTGAGGAAGCGACCGGTCTCGACGGCGGCACGCGCAGACACCGAGAGCGACAGCGCGCGGCTCGCCGCGAGCGCGGCCGCGTGCTCGAGGAGTCGATCGACGAGCGCACCGCGCCCAGGGTCGTCCGGTGGGCTCAGCAGGGCCTCGGCGCACGCGGCGAGCGCGCGAGCGTCGCGGTCATCGGCGGACCCACGCACGATCCCGGACTCGAGCAAGAGCCTGAGGGTGTGCCCGACGTCGCTCGGCTCGGGCGACGAGCGCGCCGTGGGGTCCGCCACCAGCCCGCGCGAGCGGAGCGCATCGAGCCGCGCGGTCGGGATCGCGTGCAGTGGAGCGCTGAGCTCAGGGGGCTCCGCCCCGAGCAGGAACAGCTGTCGGGGGCCGCTTCGAGCGAGCGAGAAACCTGCGGCCGCGAGGCCTCGGGCACACGCGGTGAGCGCGGTGGGTGTCGTGGGCTCCAGCTGCACGACGATTCCCAGCTCCGCGAGAGCGGCGGCGGCAGCTTCGACGAGCTCCAGGCCTCGGGCGTCCGCGCTCGCGCGGAGGACCCTGGGGCGGTGCTCCGCGATCGCTCTCGAGAGCGCGCGCAGATCCGGCGCGACGAGCAGCTCGAGGCCGGACAGCCCGCTGCGCGCGGCGGTGGCCTTCGCTCGCTGCGCACCGGCCGCGTCGTCGGCGACGAGGAGCACACGTCGCCCGGCGGCGAGCGCCATCGCGCCGTGGGCGAAGCCGTCGCCAGCGCAGTCGACGATCTGCTCACCAGGAGCGAGCAGCGTGTGCATGGCCAGCGTGAGCTGGTCGACGTCGGTGGCGTCGACCGCGGTGGCTCGCTCGCGCGTGCGCGGATCGTCGACGCAGACGAGCTCGACGCCCGAGGCGAGCGAGACGACCCGCTCGGAGCGCTCCGGCAGCACCCCAGCGGCGTGCTCGGCGCAGCGCTCGCGCCAGGCGTCGCGGATCGCACCCTCGAGCTCGGAGGTGAAGCGCCGACCGTCGCCGAGCACCGAGCGGAGGATGCGCTCGCGCAGGCTCGCGCGGATCGCCTCGCGGCGAGGTCGGTCGTCGAGCAGCGCCAGCGTGCGCGCGACGTAGTCCTCGGGTGTGGAGGCGACGAGCTCGTCGAGTTGCAGCGAGCGGAGCAAGCTGACGCCGACGCGAGAGACGTGCGTGGCACCCTCGAGCACGATCACGGGCACCCCCATCCACAGCGCGTCCATCGTGGTCGTGGTGCCGTGGTAGGGGAAGGTGTCGAGCGCGACGCTGACCCCCTCGTAGCAGCGCAGGTGTTCCTCTCGCGACGCCGACCAAGGCCGGAGCTCGAGGCGCGCCGGGTCCAGGCCTTCGCGCTCGCACCCATCCAGGAAAGCCGGCACGGACTCCGCGTCGCTCAGCAGGTCGCCTTTCAAGCGCAAGCGGGCGTCGGGGCGCGCCTCGAGGATGGCGGCCCAGAGTCGCCGCATGCGAGGCGTGAGCTTGCGAAGGTTGTTGAACGAAGCGAGCACCGGGCGCTCTGGTTTCGGCGCGGTGGGCAGCGGGAGCTCACATCCCGGCGTGTAGGTCCAGGCCGCGCTCGGGAGCCTCAGCAGTCGCTCCGTCGCGAGCTCGTCGGACGCGCCGCGAGGGTCTGCGATCTCGTCGGTGATGCGCAGGTCGATCGACCCGAGCCCGGTGGTGTCGGGGTACCCGAGGTAGCTCAGCTGGAGCGGCGCCGGTCTGCTCGACAACACCCGCAGCCGGTGGTCCGCCGTGTGACCAGACAGCTCGAACAAGAGGTCCACTCGGTCGTCGGCGATGCGCTGTGCCAGCGCGAAGGTCGAGAGGCCGCGCACGTCGTGGAAGGCGTCGGCCAGCTCGGCCAGTCGCCGGGTCGTCGCGTCTGGCGACGGGCACGTCGAGTAGCAGCTCACCTCGAAGCGCGATCGATCGTGGAAACGCAGAATGGGCTCGATGAAGCGCGCGACCGAGTGATCCCGCAGGTCGGGCGAGAGGTATGCGACGCGCAGTCTGCGCTCCGGCGTGTAGTCCACCGGCGGCCGATGGATCTGCTCGGGGTGATCGAACTTCGCGCCGAAGCGGAGGTGCTCGTGGAAGCGCTGGCGCGGCTCGGTGGCCTCGGAGAACTGCAACGCGTACAGGTAGTTCGAGTGCAGCGCGAGGCTGCGCGGGGAGAGCGCGACGGCGCGCTCGAGCGCGCGCATGCCGATCGCGCTCTGTCCGCGACGTAGCTCGATCCTCGCGAGCGTCCCCAGCACGGCCGGGTCGTCCGGGGCGAGGTCCGCGGCGCGCCGCGCGAGCAGCCGCGCCTGCTCGTGCTCTCCACGACGCACGGCTTCGTCGGCCAGCATGAGGCGCGACGCGACGCTCTCGGGATGCCGCGCGAGCCACCCCAGCAGGGCCGTCTGCGCGCCCTGTGGATCCGAGAGCCGGCGACGCAGTCGGGCGAGCTCCAGCGAGAGCCTCTCGTCTTCGCCAATCGCCGCCATGGGGGCGAGCACGCGCTCCGCCTCGGCCACGCGCGCGGTGGAGCTCAGCGCGTGGGCCAGCAGGAGCCCGGCTTCTCCGCAACCGGCGTCGAGCTCGATCGCGAGGCGCGCGGCTCGCTCGCACTCGCCGAAGAAGCCCAGGCTCGCGGTGAAGCGCGCGACCGACAGCGCCGAGTCGAGGGTCGCGAGCGAGGGCAGCACGCGGCCGACGTACTCACGCGCCAGCTCGAGCTGCCCGGCGTGTACCGCCGTCGTCGCTAGATCCGCGACCAGCCCGAGATCGCCCGGCGCCAGCTGGTGGGCGAGCGAGAGCTGCTGGAGCGCGAGCTGGTGTCGGCCGTGCTGTCGCGCGAGCTGACCCAGGCTGCGGTGCGCAGCGAGCGAGGGTTCGATGTCGACGCTGCGCTGGTAGCTCGCCATGGCTTCGACGTGGCGACCCAGGGCGAGCAATACGTTGCCGAGGTTCGTGTGCACCTTCGCGGAGCCGGGTGCGAGCGCTCTCGCCCGCTCGAGCAGACCACACGCTTCGTCGAGCCGCCCGGCGCCGCGCAGGATCACTGCGAGGTTCGCCAGCGGGCGATGGTCGCCCGGCGCGAGCTCGATCGCGCGACGGTAGGCCTCCGTAGCCGCATCCCGCCTGCCACACCGGGCGAGCGCGGTCCCGAGCGTGTTCCACGCCTCGGCGTGGTCGGGAGCGGCCGCGACGACGGTCTCGGCGAGCTCGACGGCGCGCTCGAGCTCTCCCGCCGCGAGCAGCGATTGGACGCGCTCGAGCTCTTCGGAGCTCACCCGGGGCTCTCCTTTGTGGCGCGCGGCTCGGACCAAGTCGCCGAGGCACCGCCGCCGTCGAAGCTCGGGCTCAGGGCGAGCAGGAGCCCGGCGCGACGACGCAGCTCCGGATGCGCGAAGCCCGTGCGCGCGAGCTGGCGCAGCATGCCGAGCACCGTCGGGGCGTGTGGGAGACAGCTCGAGAGCGTGAGCACGCTCACGGCGATCGCCTGTGCGACGCACCACGGGCCGAGCTCGTCGAGGCGCGGCGAGCGGAAGCCTGCGACCGGCGCCAGGCAGACCTCCTCATCGGAGAGGTGCCGTCCCTCTTCGAGGAGCTCGGGGCGGTCGATCCACGGCCCCAGCAGGTCGACCGCGTCGGAGCGGCGACCGAGCGCGAGGGACAGCCGTGCGGCGGTGAGCGTGCGCGGCAGGCTCCGGGGGCGCTCGAGGAGCTCGAGCCTCGCCTCGATCCAGGCACGCTCGAGGCTGGCGACGCGCACCGCCGGCTCCACGGTCGCGAGGCTCGCGGTGGCGAGGAACCTGAGGCTGAGCGGACAGGCTCCCGTCGACGCAAGCTCGGCGAAGAGCAGGGGCTCGAGCGAAGCGAGCGCTTCGTCGGGCTGGGCGGCGCGTGCGAGCGCAGCATCCACACGGGCGGCGTGGAGTGGCAGTCGCGCGGAGAGCCTGTCGAGCTGCTCGCGAGGGACCCAGAGCGAGGCCTCGGCGCGTGGATCGCCCAGCCCCTCGGACCGACTCCACAGCCCGGCGCCCGGGCGCCAGTCGAGCACGCACCAGCCGTCGCCCGTCAGCGCATCGCAGTCCCTGTCGTGTGGACGCGGGCCGTAGGCCAGGCTCCCCGGGGCGAGCTCGGCCAGGAGCGCGAGGGCCTCCGCGCTCACGAAGCCCAAGCCACAGATCGCAGGCCGGGTGCGCAGGTCGAGCGTGCCGAGACAACGCTCGAGGTCCGTCGGATCACCGGCGCGAGTCCGTGCTCGGTCCTCGACGCCGCTCGCCGCGAAGCTCGCGTCGAAGCAGCGTCGCTTCTCCTCGTCTCCGTCGACGATCTCCACGGCCGCATCCGTTCGGGAAGCGAAGGCCATGCTCCGCCTCGCGTCGACTGGTGCGAGCTCGGCATACCGCCAGCGCGACGCGAGGCGCTCCGCGAGTGTTCGGGTCGCCGCGTCTGCGCCGCGGTGCTCGAGCGTGGAGAAGGTCGACGGGTGACGAAGCGAGGAAGGCAGCACGTACACGCCGTCCGGAAGGCGGACGCGCCTCCTGTCGCCACGGCAGGGGCGCCGCTCTGGATCGGCCTCGACCGCGTCTCTCGCGCCGAGGAGCGCGGCTTCGAAGCTGCGGGTGAAGCGCGCGCCGTCACCGAGAGGCGACGCGAGCAGCCGCTCCCGGAGCTCGCGCCCGATCGTCTCGCGGCGCGAGGGGTCCGTCGCCCACGCGACGGCTCGCTCCACGTAGATCTCGTCGGTCGGAGCGACGAGATCGTCGAGCCCGACCGCCGCGAGCAGGCTCGCACCGACACGTGCGACGTGCGTCTCACCCAAACGCGTGACGACCGGGAGCCCCGCCCAGAGCGCGTCCGCGGTGGTGGTGGTGCCGTGGTAGGGGAAGGCGTCCAGCGCGAGGTGCGCCGCGCTCAGCGCTGCGTAGTGCTCGCCCATCGGCAGTCGAGGAGGGAAGACGAGCCGGGCCGGGTCGACCTGCCGCCGTCGGAACTCGCGTTCGTAGTGCTCACGAACGAGCGCTGCGCGCGAGCCCAGGTTCAAGGTCGCTTGCGGGAGGCGGCGCAGGATCTCCGCCCAGAGGTCGATCGAGCGTGGCGAGATCTTCGCTGGGTTGTGGTGCGCGACGAGGCGTGGCGCCGACGCATCGCCGCGCCAGGCGGCGGGGGGCGCGCTCACGGGTGCGTCGTAGGTCCACGCGGTGTGAGGCAGGCGCCAGACGCGCTCGGCGTCCGTGGAGATCGACGCGCCCGAGGGATCGGCGACCTCGTCGGAGACTCGGAAGTCCATCTGGTCGAGGCCGGTGCCGTGCGCGTAGCCCAGGTAACTGAGCTGTGCGGCCGCGGGCTTCCACGCGAGGGCTCGGAGCCGGGTGCCGTGGGAGTGCCCCGACAGGTCGACGAGCACGTCGATCTCGTCGCGCCGGATCTGCTGCGCGAGTCCTCGCTCACCCAGGCCGCGCACGTCGCGGAAGACCAGGTCGAGCCCTCGTATGCGCGCGGTGTACGCGTCGAGTCGGCGCGTAGCGGAGTAGCAGTACACCTCGAAGCGGGAACGGTCGTGCCCTGCGAGGATCGGGAAGACGAAACGCCCCACCGGATGATCGCAGAAGTCGGCGGACAAGTAGCCGACGCGCAGTCGACGTCGCCCGGCGCTCGGCGCCGGAGCGCCCAGCGGCTGCTCGACCTCTCCGAACAGCTCCCCGAACTCGTCGTGGGCCGCGCGGTGATCCGGCCCCTCCACGTACAGCGAGGTCATCAGCCGAGCTTGGTGGAGCTCGATCGTGAACGGCGCGCGTCTCAGCGACTGCTCGAGCAGCTCGAGCGCGCGTCCGGGACGCCCGGCGCTCACCAGGTGGTAGGCGAGGCGTGCGCGGAGGTGGGGCTCCTCCGGCGCGAGCCCCACGGCCCGCTCGCAGAGCCGGACGGCTTCGTCGAGCTCACCCGCGTCGGCGGCCGAGTCTGCGAGCGCGCTCGCGACGAAGGGTGCGTCTGGAAAGAGCTGGGCCGCCCGGTCGAGGAACGCGCGGCAGCGCGCTCTCTGGCCGAGCTCGTCGCAGAGCCTCGCGGCCTCGATGAGCAGCGCCGGTGCGTCCAGCGACGCGCCATCGCCGATCGTCGCAGTCAGCTGCTCGAGGACGCGAGCCTGCGCCTCGGCGCCGACGGCGAAGTCGCTGCGCGCGAGCCAAGCCGCGACCTCGAAGGGGGCGTCTTCGATCAGCGCGTCGATGAGCTCGGCGGCGTGCTCCCGCCGACCCTGACGGGCGAGCGCGCGGGCACGCTCCGCCGCTCGGGCAGCGCCAGGCGCACTCGAGCCGGCTGCGGGCGAGCCCTCGGCCGGCGCGCTCTGCTCTCGCGGAGGCGACAGCAGCGCGAACAGCTGCGGCTCGAGCCCCGCGCCGACGAGGCGCGACGCGAGCGAGGCGGCGTCGTCTCGCCTGCCGGCTTGCTCGAGGGCGCGCAGCGTCGAGCGCGCCGTGGGGAGGGAGCTCGGCGCGCGCTCCGCAGCGGCGCAGAGCCAGCTCGCGCCCTCGGCGAAACGCCCCTGGGCGACGAGCGCGCGGCCGAGGTTGGCGAGCAGCTTCGCGCTCGAGAGGTCGCGCCGCATCGCCTCCTCGTACGCCAGCTGGGCCAGCGCCATCGCGCCGGCGCGCGCGAGCTCGTTCGCGCAGTCGTTCAGCTCCTCCGCGCTGAGCTCACGCGCCTGCTCGATCCGTTGACGCACGGCATCTCGGCCGCCCTGTTCGGCGGCACGAAGGCACGAACGAGCGAGCACGCCGAGCGGCGGATCCGAGTGCGACGTCATGGTGGAGGCGTCAGTCTCGACGAGGGCGCTTCGGCTCACAAGCCCTCGAGGCGCTCAGCTCAGCATGCCCTCGCGCGCGGCGAGCAGGCCGAGGCGCCTCGCCGTGAGCGGCGTGGCGAAGCCGAGCGCGAAGAGGCGCAGGAGCTTGGGCAGCTCCGCCACACCTCGGGACGCGATGCTCGTCGCGGACCAGAGCAGCCAAGCCTCGAGCACCTGGGCCTCGAGCCAAGCGGGCGTGCGTGGCACCTCCTGCCCCCCGTAGCGAAGGAGCAGGGGCGCCAGCGGCGCCGGCGGCTCGAGTCCACCGAGCTGCTCGAGCAGCGGCTCGAGCGCACGCGCCGCAGCGCGGTACTCGCCGAGCTCCGCGCGTACGCAGGCATGGTGCAGGCGCTCGGACAGGGTCCGCGCACCCGCCGTGGCTTCGGCCAACACGCGCAGCAGCTCGTAGCGCTCGTGGGCGGGGCGATGACTGGCTCGCGCTTCTTCGATCGCCTCCGCGGTCGCCGCGTCAGGCTGCGCCGACCGGAGGGGCGCTGCGGGGGAGGGCAAGAGTACGCGTGCGGCGAACGTCTCCGCCCATGCGTCGCGTCGCAGCGGCGGCAGGAACGCAGCGCTCACGCTCTCGTCGCAGCTCGGCTCGCGCGGGATCGGTACGAAGAGCGCGAGGCTCGGTATCCACCGGAGCGGGTCTCCGAGCTTCGTGAGCAGCTCGAGCGTCCTCCGCCGAGACTCCGCTTCGAATCCGAGCTCCACGACGAAGCAGGTCGCCGGCCACTGCGCCCGCAGCTGCTCCAGCCGCGGAACGAAGGCCGCGCTCAGCCGGACGAGGCGCGGGCTCGGGCCCGCCGTGCCGGCGCGCCAGGTCGAGCCGGTCGCGCGCTCGACCGAGAGGTGGCTGAGGCCCTGCGCGCGGGCGCTGCGCCCCAGCCGCTCGAGCGCCGCTTCGTCTGCGTCCACGGCGAGCACCGAGCCCGGCGCGGTGCTCGACCTCTCGAGGGCCGTGGCCGCCCACCTGAGCGCGTAGATGCCCGAGCCGGCTCCGAGGTCCATGGCCGAGTCGCCGGATTCCAGGAGCGCACACGACGCGTCGAGCTCGGCCTCCGGCCAACCCTGGTGCTCCACGAGCGCGAAGCTCGGCGCGCGCGTGACGTCGCCGGGCACGAACATGCGTACGTCACCGCCCAGCGGAACGACCAGCTCACCCGTTCGAGGGGCACGCCCTTCGCGCAGCTCGCGGCAGTGCGTTCGCCACGCTTCGCGAAGCTGGGCCTCGTAGCCGGGCATGAACGCAGCCGGCGACCCGAGGGGGCTGGCGGCGAAGCGGGACCTCGACTCGGCGCGTATCCGCCTGCGCCGTGTGCCGTCGGCAGCCAGTGAGACGGCGCGCTCCACGTAGTCGTCCAGATCCTCGGCGACGAGGTCGTCGAGACCGAGCGCTCGGAGCAGGCTCTCGCTCACTCGACCCGCGTGCACCCGGCCTCGCAAGGTCACCACGGGCACACCCATCCACAGCGCATCGCAGGTCGTCGTCGTGCCGTTGTACGGGAAGGTGTCCAGTGCCACGTCGCCCGCCCCGAGCATCGCGAGGTGCTCGCGGCGGGTCGGCGTGAAGCCACGCACCAGAACGCGCTCTCGCGGGATGCCGTGCGCCTCGCAGTCGGCGAGCAGCGCAGCCTGGACCTCCGGCTCGCCGAGCGCCCAGGACTTGAACGCGAGCACCGAGCCTGGTGTGCGCCGCAGGATGCGCGACCAGGTCGCCAGCGCGCGGTCGGTCACCTTGTGGAGGGCGTTGAAGCTGACGAACGTGATCGGGCCGTCTTCGCGATCGTCGATCGGTACGTCCACGCCGGGCTCGTAGCACCAGGCCGTGTGAGGCAGCCGCACGAGGCGCTCGGACGCCAGCGAGTCGGCGTCGCCCTCCGGGTCGACGACGCCGTCGGTCAGCCGGTAGTCGATGCACCGGAGCCCGGTCGTGTCGGGGTAACCGAGGTAAGTGAAGGCCACGGGCGCGGGCCGGTACGCGAAGCACCTGAGGTGGTTCTGCGAGGTGTGCCCAGCGAGGTCGACGATCACGTCGATGCCTGCCGCCGCGATGCTCCTCGCGATCGCGGCGTCTCCCATCCCCGAGACGTCGTGCCAGTGGAGCTCCAAGCTCCGGAGCCGAGCGGTCACCTCGTCGGACTTCGCGACCGTGGCGAAACAATGGACCTCGAAGCTCGAACGGTCGTGCGCGCGAAGGATCGGCTCGATGAAGCGCGCGACGCTGTGATCGAAGAAGTCCGACGAGAGGTACCCGACCCGGATGCGGCGCTCCGGGTCGGCGCCGAGGGAGCTGCGCGCGATCGGGCGGGCCCACTCGAACTTGTCCGCGAAGGCCCGATGCGCAGACGAGAGGACCTCCGGCGGCGTGTCCAGGTAGTGCCGCATGAACACCAGGTTGGAGTGGTGCTCCGCGCGCAGAGGGTGCAGCGCGACGAGCCGCTCGAAGCCCGAGAGGGCCTCCTCGTGGCGGCGGAAGTTGAGCCTGGAGCCTGCGAGCGCGTTGAGCGCCGCCGCGTTCGTCGGCTCGTGCACGAGCGCCTCGCGCAGCAGGCCTTCACCAGCACCGAGCTCCCCCCGCTCGATCTTCGCCGCTGCGAGGTGCGCGAGCAGCACGCCGGAACGTGGGTTGGCCGTGACGGCGTCGGTCAAGATGCGCTCGGAGCGCTCCGCTCCGGAGATCCGCCCGGCGAGCTGCGCCCACTCCACCCACAGCGAGGGTTTGTCGAGACGCTTGGCCGCCTCGGCGAGCACGCGCTCCGCGCCGGCCAGCTCACCGCGCTGCGCCCACGCGCGCGCCCAGATCAGCACACACTCGGCGTCGGCCTCGTCGAGCGCCGCGCCGCGCCGCGCCGCCGCCTCGGCGAGCTGCCACTGAGCGTAGCTCGCGCCGAAGCGCGCGAGCGTGCGAGCCTGCTCGAGGTCGGTCACGCTCGACGCGAGCGTGAGGAGCTCGCCGCAGGCACGCTCGAGCGCCCGCGCGGGCTCGGCCGCGTTGGCGAGCTCGACCAGCAGCTCCATGCGCACGGGGCTCCTCTGCACGGCCTCGACGAAGTGCTCCGTCGCCTCCGAGGAGCGCTCCGATCGCGCGAGCAGCCGCGCCAGCCCGAGCAGCGCGGGCACGCTGCGTTCGAGCTCCAGCGCGCGTCGGTAGGCCGCCTCGGCGTCCACCGCTCGACCCGCGACCACGAGGGTGTTCGCCAGGTTCGCGAGGGTGCGCGCATTCGGCCCCGAGAGGCCGAGGGCTTGCTTGAGCAGGCTGATCGCTTCGTCGACCGCGCCTTCGTCACGTAGGAGGAGCGCGAGGTTCGAGCGTGGGCGCGGATCCGACGGATCCGCCGTGATGGCGTCTCGGAAGGCTTCGCAGGCCTCGATGCGCCGACCCAGCCCGACGAGCGCGCGCCCGCGCAGGTTGTGCGACTCGGCGGAGCTCGTTGCGACGGGGGCCGCATCGAGCGCCCGCAACGCGTCAGCCCAGCGTCGCTCCAGGAGCGCCCGCTGGGCCGACTCGATGTGGGCATCGACCCCGTCAGTGGTCACGGGTCGCGTCGCTCGGTGCGAAGCAGAGGACTTGAACCTCCACGGGAGTTACCCCACTGGAACCTGAATCCAGCGCGTCTGCCAATTCCGCCAGCTTCGCGTGTTCGCGCAGTGCCGCGACACGGGGAGTCTTCTAGCGCAGCGATGCACGTGGGCGCAAGCCCTCCCGCACATCGCCCTCCACACACCGTCGGCGCTCGCTCTCGGCTTGGCCCGCCCTGAGGCTGCGTGCTAGCGGCCTCCCATGCACGCGCGCCACGCCTCCTCCTCCGCATCGATCGCGGCTCTCGCGCTCTCGGTCGCTTGGCTCCTGAGCGGCTGCGTGATGCCCGGACAGCAGGGCGGGGCGGGCGGCGCGGGCGGGGGAAGCCAGAGCGGCGGAGGCGAGGGCCCGACGGGCTGCGACGCACGCGGTACCTGCCAGGACTGCGGGGTGTGCGCCTCCGAAGGAGACTGCGCGCCGCTGCTCGCCGCCTGCCAAGACAACCCCGTCTGCGTGGGTCTCGACGAGTGCATGCTCTACTGCCAGGGCGACACCGACTGCGACGAGATGTGCCGCATGCAGAACGCCGCCGGAATCGAGGACTGGGACCGCGCGGCGAGCTGCATCTACTGCGACGTGTGCGAGACCTCCTGCGCGGGCTCGCGCTTCTGCGGCTGAGCGCGATCTTCAGCCATCACCGCGACGAGACGGAGACCCTCGGAGCTGGTCGGCGATCAAGGCGCGCATCGCGCCCACCGCGAAGCGAGGGTTGTGCAGCAGGTAGCGCCTCCAGGTGCGCTCGGGCTCGGTGGCCAAGCGGTAGGCCCACTCCAGACCGCGCGTCTGTAGCCAGGCCGGCGCCATGGATCTGCGTCCGGCGAGCAGATCGAAGGCGGCGCCGACCGCCAGGCAAGGCAGGCCCAGGCGCTCGGCGTACAGCCCCACCCAGCGCTCCTGCCGCGGGCAGCCGAGTCCGACGAAGACGATGCGCGCACCGCTGTCGAGGATCCCTTCGACGTCGCCCTCGGCCTCACGCCAGAGCGCTTCGCCGAAGCCAGGGGCGCGGACGCCGGCGATCCGTAGGGCAGGGAAGGCCCCCCGCAGCGCCTCGGAGAGATCCGCGAGCACCCCCTCGGTGGAGCCGTAGAAATAGACCGGGAGCCCGCGCAGCGCCGCGCCCGCGCACACCCGGCGGGTGAGCTCCGGGCCGTAGACCCGCTCCTCGAGCCTCGGCCCGCCGCGCGCGTTCAGCATCCAGCGGAGCGGCTGACCGTCGGGCACGACGAGCTCGAAGCGCGCGAGCAGCGCCGCCAAGGAGGGGTCGTCGTGGGCCTCCATGACGACGTGCACGTTGGCGGCCGCCACGCGGAAGGTCCGGCGCTCGGAAGCAGCGGCCAGCACGCGATCGACGGCCTCGACGTACGCGATCCGATCGACCCGGAGTCCCAGGACCTCGCCGGCGTTCGGGGGGGCGTGCACCGCCCAGGACTAGCACACGAAGTATCTCCGCCGGAGCCGCCGGGCTAGGCTTCACTCGGCCGTGGAGTCGACGAGAGCGCGTTCGCTTGGGACGGTGGTCCTCGTGGCCGATGGCGTGCTCGTGGTGCTCGCGATGCTGCTCGCCTACGGCTCGCACGCCACCTTGCGCGGGCTCGTCCCGGAGCTGCGGGAGCCTCCCCCGCTGGAGGCCTACGCAGGGCTCGTCGTCGCGGCCCTGCCGCTCTGGTTGGTGCTGGTCGCGAGCCTCGGACTGCATCGGGTCGTCGAGCGTGTGTGGAGCCGGGGAGCGATGTGGCTCGCGCTGGCGAAGCTGCATCTCGCCGGGCTCGTGGGGTTGAGCGCCGTGCTCTTCCTCACGCAGGGACAGATCAACCGCAGCATGGTCGCGCTGTTCCTGCTTTCGAGCTTCCTGCTCCTCTACCTCGAGCGCGGCCTGCTCGCGCGCTGGCTCGCGTTCCAGCACCGCCGCGGGCTCGGCCGGCTCAGGGTCTTGCTCGTCGGGCCCTGGTCTGCGCCGATGCGAGCCTTCGCGGAGGTCGCGGCCCACGCGGCGTTCCCTCCCGAGCTCGTGGGCCGGCTCGGCGGCGACGCCGGGGCCGCGAGCGAGGCGCCCCCGCCGGAGGGCGCGCCGGAGGCGCCGGCTCGACTCGGGTCGCTGCGGGATCTCGAGCAGGTCCTCCACGACCATCCGATCGATCGGGTCCTCTTCTTTCCGCCACTGCACCACCCCGACGAGCTTCAAGAGGCGCTCGGTGTCTGCGAAACGCACGGCGTCGTCGCGAGCTTCGCGCTGGAGCTGCCCACGCCGCACCGCGCAGCGCCTCGGCTCGAGCGCCTCGGGGAGAACGAGTTCGTGAGCTACGACGTCGCGCCGAAGAGCGCCGCGCTGCTCGCCATCAAGCATGGGGTCGACGTCGTCGCCGCCGCCTTGGGCATCGCGCTGCTCGCGCCACTGCTCGGCGCCACCGCGCTCGCGATCTGGGCCACGATGGGTCGCCCCATCCTCTACGCTCAGGACCGAGCCGGACTTCGTGGGCGCCCCTTCAAGATGCTGAAGTTTCGCAGCATGGTGAGCGACGCCGAGGCCCGGAAGGCGGAGCTCGAGTCCGCGAACGAGACCGGCGGGCCCACCTTCAAGATGGCGGCCGACCCGAGGATCACCCCGCTCGGCAGGCTCTTGCGACGGACGAGCATCGACGAGCTCCCGCAGCTCTTCAACGTGCTCTCGGGCGCGATGAGCCTCGTGGGCCCGAGGCCGCTGCCGCTCGCCGAACAGCAGCAGATCCGGGGCTGGCATCGGCGTAGACTCTCGATGAAGCCCGGGCTCACCTGCATCTGGCAGGTGAGCGGCCGCAGCGAGATCGGCTTCGTGGAGTGGATGACGATGGATCTGCGCTACGTCGACGAGTGGTCGCTGTGGCTCGATCTGAAGCTCCTGGCGAAGACGCTGCCGGTCGTGGTGACCGGCAGAGGGGCGAAGTAGGTGCGCGCTACGCGGGGTCCTTCGAAGCGTCGAGCGGGGTCTCTCGCGACCTCGCGCAGGGGGCACCAGCCGCAGGCCCGATCGCCGCTCTTCCAGCTCGAGACCTCCCGATGCCGTCCGGCCTCGCGCGCCTGACGGCGCGCCTCAGGGCGCAGTGGAGCGAACGCCGCACCGTCCGCCGGGTCACGGCCAACTCCCTCTGGCTCGCAGCCGACAACCTGTTCCGTCTCGCGCTCGCGTTCGTGGTCGGCGCGTGGGTGACCCGTCACCTGGGCCCCGCGAAGCTCGGCACCTTGAGCGCCGCGGTGGCCTTCAGCGCGCCTTTCATGGCCATCGTGTCCTTGGGCATCAACGGTCTGGTCGTGCGCGATCTGACCCGCGAGCCCGAGAACGAAGGCGCGATCCTCGGCACCGCACTCGCGCTCAAGCTGACCGGAGCCGCGCTGGGCATCACGCTCGGCGCGTCCGTGGCCTTCGTCGCGCGAGGCGCCGATCTCGTGTTCCTCATGATCGTCCTCACCCTGGCTGGGTCGCTGTTCCAGGCGACGGAGGTGGTCGACCTCTGGTTCCAGGGGCGAGGCATCTCCAGGGTTCCGGCGTGGATCCGGTCGGTCGCGGCGATCGCGGTGAACCTCGTGAAGGTAGGGCTGATCCTCGTCGAGGCTCCCCTTCCGTTCTTCGCCGCGACGACGGGGCTGGAGCTCGCGTTCTGTGCGCTGGGCTGGTCCCTCGCGTACGTCCGGAGGTCCGCCCAGGAGCTACGCTGGAGCTTCCGGGCGAGCTACGCGAAGCGGCTGCTGGCGCAGACCTGGCCCGTGGCCTGCGCCGGCATCGCCGTCCAGATCCAAGCACAATTCGACCAGGTCCTCCTCGCGCGACTCCGAAGCGCGGAGGAGGTCGGCTACTACGTCGCCGCGCTCCGGATGGTCACGATCTGGAGCTTCCTCCCGACCGCGCTCGCCACCGCCGCGGCGCCCGAGGTCGCGCGCGCTTGGGGAGCAGAGCCTGGGCTCTTCGAGCGTCGAATGCGTGACTTGTATCGTGCCGTGCTCGTGGTGGGCGTCGCATCGTCCGGTCTCGTGGCCTTGTTCGCGACGGAGCTGGTGGCGCTCGTCTTCGGGGCCCGCTTCGCGGACTCGGCCGCGATCCTTCCGATGCTCGGCGTTCGGCTGGTCTTGACCAACCTCGGCGTCGCGAGGGGGCTCTTCATCACGAACGAAGGGTTGTTCGTGCATGCGATGTGGACGGCCGTTGCCGGTGCCGCGGTGAACCTTGGCCTCAACCTGCTACTCATCCCGGGCTGGGGTACGGCAGGCTGCGTGGCCGCCTCGCTCGTGTCCTTCACCTTCACGACGCTGCTGCTCGACCTGCTCCACCCAGGTGCCAGGCGGAACCTCGGCACGATCGCGGCGGCCCTCGGTCTTCGCCGCCTCGAGGGGCGCTGAGTTGGTCCGCAGGTTCCGTGCTTCGTCCGCGCCGAGCGGCTACCGTGCCACCATGCGTCGATCCTGGCGGCCCGAGGCGGCCACGGGCTTCGGCGTCGCCTGTTGGCCGGAGCGTGATGGGTAAGCGACGGATGGGTCCACCTGAACGAGTCGTCCTCGAGCTTCGACGATGGCTCGACATCGGGTGCTTCGTGGAGACCGGTACCTTCCGCGGAGACACCGCGCGCTGGGCAGCGTCTCACTTCCGTGAAGTCGTGAGCATCGAGGCCTCTCCGGAGCTCCATGCCGAAGCGCGACGTCGTCTTCGAGACCGCGCCAACATCGAGCTCCGCCTCGGCGACTCGCGCCTACAGCTCCGCGCGACCCTCCGAGACAGGCCCCAGCCCTGCTTGTTCTGGCTCGACGCCCACTGGAGCGGAGGTCCGACTCACGGCGAAGCGAGCGAGTGCCCCTTGCTCGACGAGCTCTCGGCTGTGAATGGGCGCACGGTCGACGATGCCATCCTCGTGGACGACGCCCGGTGTTTCGCCGCGCCTCCCCCCGCGCCCCATCGCGCGGAGGCCTGGCCCGACCTCACGACGGTCGTCTCGGCGCTGTCCGCCGGGGGGCGCCGCGCCGTCTATCTCTTCGACGACGTCTTCCTCGCGGTACCGCATTCCCTCGCCGTGCGCACCCGGGAGCTGCTGCAGGCAGAGGCCACCGTCGAGTGGCGCCAGAGGCCCCGCGGCGGCCGACTCCGCCGATGGCTGAGGGAGCATCTGTGAGCCACCCGCGATCCCCGGGAAGGTCGAGAGGAGCCACGTGAGCGTGCGCGACGTGCTCGCTCGGGTTCCCCTCCTGCGTGCTGCCCGGGCGAGCGGGCGTGCGCTCAGTGCCCAGTTCGGCCTCGGACCGCGACCGATGGGAGGCGTCGCTGCGCTCTCCCGCTTCGCGGTGGAGTTCGCGCGCTATCGGGAGCTCGCCGGTGCGCGGGGCCCTTTCGAGCTCTCCACCGCGCACCTGCTCCCGTGTCTGCTCGACCGCACGGACGAGACGCCCATCGAGCCCATCTACTTCGTGCAAGACACCTGGTTCGCGCGGCGGCTGGCCTCGCGTCGACCTGCGGCGCACGTCGACGTAGGCTCTTCCGCGAAGACGATGGCGATCCTCGCCCAGTTCGTGCCCGTCACGATGGTCGACATCCGGCCCGTACCGATCCATGTGCCGGGGTTCACCTTCGTCGAAGGGTCGGCGTTGTCCTTGCCCTTCGCCGATGCTTCGATCTCCAGCCTCTCCTCCCTATGTGTCGTGGAGCACATCGGGTTGGGGCGCTACGGCGATCCGCTCGACGCGCGCGGCAGCGAGAAGGCTCTGCTCGAGCTGAGGCGCGTGCTCGCGCCTGGGGGCGATCTCTACCTCAGCGTGCCTGTCGACCGCAGGTGCCGCGTGTACTTCAACGCCCACCGAGCCTTCACCCGCGACTACCTGCTCGAGTGCTGCGAGGGCCTCGAGATCGTCGAAGAGGCCTACCTCTACGGTCGGGAGTTGCTCGCCGACTACCAGCCCGAGCGAGGGTTCGGCACGATCCTTCTCCACTTGCGAAAGCCATGAGACTCGCCTCCAGAACTCCCTGGATTCGTCGGGCAGCGCGGTTCATGGGCGGGCACCTCCATCGCTGGGCCGAGAACGATGGCGACTGCTGCGCACGTCGAAATGGGGAGCTACGCCTCCTCCGCGCGCTCTTCTCCCGCTGGGCGAGAGATCCTCGTCCGGCCGGTGTTCCTCGCGTCGTGGTCGACGCGGGGGCGAACGTCGGCAACTACACCTTCGCAGTGCTCGCCGCCTCCGAACGCTGGCATGTCCCCGTCAGGGTCCTCGCGCTGGAGCCCAGCCCCGACGCGTCGGCGACGCTGAGGCAACGCTTCTCCTCCGACCGTCGTGTGGAGATCCTCAGCCTGGCGGTCTCGGACAGATCGGGCAGGAGCGCCCTGTACGCGCCCTCTCCAGGCAGCCAACACGCATCCGTCGTGCGGATCGGCCCCGCGGGAACCGGAGTCATCGACCAGGTGGAGGCGATCCGGCTCGACGAGCTGCTTGCCGCCCAGGGGGTCTCGCGCGTCGACTTCCTCAAGCTCGACGTGGAGGGGGCCGAGCTGAGCGCACTCCACGGGCTGGGCAGTCTTCTCGACCCGGAACAGGTGGAGCTCATCCAGTTCGAGTACGGGGGGACGACCCTGGACGCGGGCCATCGGCTCCGAGACTTCTTCGAGTTGCTCGAGGCTCGTGGCTACCTCGTGGGCAAGCTGCTGCCTGGTGCGGTGGAGGTCCGTCGCTACGCGCCGTGGATGGATCACTTCGCCTACGCGAACTTCGTTGCCCTCGCACCCCGGTCGAGGAGTCAGTGGAGCTGAGGCATTCCACGGTACAGACCGTCATTCATGCGCGGGGAGGGGGTAGGTTCGGCAACCAGCTCCTCCGCTTCGCGCACTGGCTCGCCTGGGTCCTGGACGCACCGTCCGCGCGGCGCGTCGTCGACGTCGCGTTCTGGCCGTATGCACGGCTGTTCGCCACCTGGAGACTACATCCAGGATGTGTCTATCCCTGGGGCGAGCGCTGGCTCGACGGCCTCGCCGCCCTGCGCTCGGTGCTCCCCGACCGCGTGTTGCGTCACGCCGACCCTCGCGTGAGTGCGCTGTTGGTCGGTGGTGGCCACCTGTGGCCGACGACCGGGGTCGTCGAACTCGATGACGCTTCGGGGGAGTCGTGCGACCTGGATGTCGATGGCTTTGGCTCCGGACATGCGCATGTCGTGTGCAGCGGCTGGCGCTTCGAAGCATGGGGCGCACTGGAGCGCCACCAGGCCAGGGTGCGGCAGCTCCTCCTCCCGGCGACGGCGCCGTGGCTCAGTGCGAGCCGCCACGTCGAGGCGCTTCGGCGACGGCACGACGTGCTCGTCGGGCTGTTCGTGCGTCGCGGGGACTACGCCCAGTGGGCCTCGGGCCGCCATTACCATGGGTGGCATGAATACGTCGCGTGGACCCGCCAGATTTGCGCCCTCTTTCCGGGTCGCAGGGTCGGGGTCCTGCTCGCCGGAGACGAACGATTCCCGCTCGAGCGCTGGGCGGATCTTCCGGTAGAGCTCGCGAGCGGGACCCTCAACCGGGGAGGTCACTGGTTTCAGAGCTTCCTGGAGCTGTCTGCCTGCGACCACATCGTCGCGCCGCCGAGCACCTTCGCTGCCTGTGCTTCGTTCTTGGGGGGGAGCCCGCTGTGGCCTCTGCGATCGGCTGGGCAGGTCCTGTCGGAGAGTCAGCCCATCTCCGGGGGCCTGATCGCCGCCCACCGCGACCCGGACTTCTCGAAGGCGGTGCATTGATGGGAGTGAGCATCGGCACCTGTCGCTGCTGCTCGGGGCGTCTCGGCCGAGCCCTCCCCGTCGGGGGAGTCCGATCCAGGCGCCCCCTGCTCGTCCGGTCTTCGCCATGAGCAACCGCCCCGTCGCATACGTCGTCTTCAATCGTCCGGAGCTGACCGCACGGACGTTCGCGGCAATCCGAAAGCATCGGCCCTCCAGGCTGTTCATCATCGCGGACGGCCCACGACGCGCACACCCCACCGACGCACGGCGCTGCCTGGAGGTTCGGCGCATCGTCGAGAAGGTCGACTGGCCGTGCGAGGTCGAGCGCCACTACGCGGACTCCAACCTCGGCTGCAAGCGGCGCGTCAGCTCCGGCCTGGATCGCGTCTTCGCCGCGGTCGAGAGCGCGGTGGTCCTCGAGGATGATTGCCTGCCCCACCCGGACTTCTTCGGCTACTGCGATGCGCTGCTCGAGCGCTATGCGAGGGACGAGCGCGTCTGGGCCGTCACCGGCGACAACTTCCAGGGGGGGCAGGAGCGCGGAACTGGTTCGTACTACTTCTCCAAGTACAACCACTGCTGGGGGTGGGCCTCTTGGGCCAGAGCCTGGCGCCACTTCGATGGCGCCGTCTCGTTCTGGCCGTCTTGGAGATCGTCGCGCGCGTGGGCGGTCCTTCACCCTGACCCCGTCGAGCGCCGGTACTGGGAAGGGATCTTCGACCGAGTACACGCGGGCGCCATAGACTCCTGGGCCTACCCGTGGACCGCGAGCATCTGGTACCGTCGAGGGCTGACGGCGACGCCGAACGTGAACCTGGTCTCGAACATCGGTTTCGGACGCGATGCGACGCATACCACGAGCCCGAGGAGCCCATTGGCCGGTCTCGCCTTGCGAGAGCTCGGGCCCTTGAGGCACCCGGAGCGGGTCGAGGCTGACGCGAAGGCCGATCGCTTCGCCTTCGATCACGCCTTCGGCGGCCGATCTCAGCGGTTCCCGAGGTCTCTTCCCCAGTCGGTCCGGAGCCTCTGGCAGCTATCCACCCGATCTCGGTGGCAGTGGCGTGGCGGTGCCTCGTGAGGGTGCCGTGCGCAGACGGTGTGGCGTCGAGCTCCGGTTCGTTCGCGCGAGCCTTGGAGCGTCCTGTTGGTCCGACCGGTCCGCATGACGAGGCGGGGCACCGAACGGCGCAACGCTTCGTCGCCGCCGGCTCGACCGCTCCGAGCCCGCCTCGGGTCGCCGCGTCACTCTGCGATCGCCATGGTCGACTGGGGACAGTCGGGCCCTCGTCGGGGGAGGCGGCATGATCGAAGTCCGTGGGCTGCTCGACGAGGAGATCCTCTCGGCCTTGCCGCGCGAGGAGACTCGCTGGGTGCGGATGGTGCTCGAAGGGCTCGGTGGGAGTCCGTTGAGTGTCGGTCGGTTGTGGAAACTCATGGACGACGTTTGGCGAGATCTCGGGTGCGACCCCCATCGACTCGATCATCGCGTCGAGCGCTTCTATGCGCATCCTGTATGGCTGCTCAATGGACTCTTCACGGAGCGTGACCCGGAGAGTCTGGCCCACCGAAGAGGCTTCGTCGAATGGTTGGTCCGCAGACGCCCGCGCCGGGTCGCCGATTTCGGGGGCGGCTTCGGAGCCTTGGCGAGGATGCTCGGGTCGGCGCTCCCAGACGCCCGAGTGGAGATCATCGAGCCGCACCCACACCCTGTCGCCGTCGAGCTCGCAGCGCGCCGCGAGAACGTTCGCTATCGTGCTGAACTGACGGGGGTATACGACGCGATGGTGGCGACGGACGTGTTCGAACACGTCTCGGATCCTCTCGGGCTGGCCGTGGACACGGCTACTTTCCTCCGTGTTGGTGGCACATACTTGATCGCCAACTGCTTTCGTCCCGTGGTCCTCTGTCACCTGCCGCAGAACTTCCACTTCGAGTGGACCTGGGAGCGTGTGCTCGAACGCGCAGGCCTCAGGCCGCGAGAGCCGGTCGAATACGGGAGAGCCTTCGAGAGGGTGGGCTCCCTCGACCTCGCAGCCGCGCGGGACGTGGAGCTCCGCTCGCGCCGGATCCATCGCTGGCTCCGGCCGCTCCCGGGGCGAGTCCGACGCGTGCTCACGCACCGAGTCCTGGACCATCAGCTCAGGAGGCAAGGCTGACGTGCGAGTCCTCCACCTGAGCTACGCCGACACCGAAGGCGGTGCGGCCAGAGCTGCCTACCGGATCCACCGGGCGGTGCTCGCTGCAGGGGTCGATTCACGGATGTGGGTCGTTCGGAGCGGGTCCGGGGACGAGACCGTGATGGCGCCATTCGGAGGGCTGGCACGTCTCGCATATTCGGCTCGGGGTCACGTCGCGTCTCGATTGGACGGGCTGCTGCGGTCGGAGCGAATGACCTTGCGCTCGCCCGCGCTCATCCCTTCTGGTTGGCCGGCGACCATCAACGCCTCGGACGCCGACCTGGTCCACCTACATTGGGTAGGCGGCGAGATGATCTCCATCGAGGACATCGGCAAGATCGAGAAGCCGATCGTCTGGACGATGCACGACATGTGGCCGTTCTGTGGCACGGAGCACTACGCGACGGACGAGAGATGGCGGAGCGGTTACGCGCCGGCAAGCACGGGGAACACCATGGACGTCGAGCGCTGGGCGTTCGAGCGGAAGCGTCGACATTGGCTGCGGCCGATGCACATGGTCGCTCCGAGCCGGTGGATGGCGGAGTGCGCGCGGCAGAGTCCACTCACGCGGCGCTGGGCGGTCGAGTGGGTTCCGAACCCCCTCGACATGGATCGTTGGAAGCCGGTGAGCCGCCGAGCGGCGAGGGAAGTCGTGGGCTTGGGCAGCGAGCAGCGCGCCGTGCTCTTCGGCGCATTCGGTGGCGGAAGGGACCCTCGCAAGGGGTTCGACTTGCTCGAGGCCGCGCTTCAGGAGCTGCACGAGTGGCGAGCCGAGTCTGGGGAGATGACGGAGCAGCTCAAGCTCCTCGTGTTCGGCGAGCCCGAGCGGAGCGGTGCTCGCGGCCTCGGCTTCCCGGTCGAGTACGTTGGCCGTCTGAACGACGACCTCAGCATGCGAGCTCTCTACAGTGCGGCGGACGTCTTCGTGTTGCCCTCTCGCCAGGACAACCTGCCGAACACCGGCGTCGAGGCGCTGGCGTGCGGTACGCCAGTCGTCGCGTTCGACGTGGGCGGCATGTCCGACATCGTGGAGCACGAGCGCACCGGGTATTTGGCGGAGCCCTTCGAGCCTCGCAGTCTCGCCCGAGGGATACTCTGGGCGCTCGGACAGGTCGGGACACACGGTGTAGGGCAGCTCCCCGACCTGGAGGTGACGGGATCCGCGGCGTCGCTGCGGGAGCGCGCGCGGGCGTACGCCGTCGAGACGTTCTCGAGTGTGCGGATCGGCGAACAGTACGCCAAGGTGTACCGCCGCGTGGGGTCGCTGGTCTGAGCGTCGGGGGAACGCTAGCCTCGTCGCACGTCGGTCGCCCCCTGACCGCTCTTCGCCCAAGCCACGGCGGTCGGGACGATCTGCGAGGTGAACTCGGGCACCCAGCCGAGAACCAGCTTGGCCTGCTGCGGGTCGGCGACCAACGCCGCGGGGTCGCCGGCCCTCCTCGGGCCGACGCGATGGGGCACCGCCACGCCGACGGCGCGCTCGACGGCGGAGAGCACCTCCAGGACCGAGAGGCCGATGCCGGTCCCCAGGTTGATGCGCGTCGACGGCCCGCCGGCCTCCAGGTATCGGAGCGACGCGACGTGGGCACGCGCGAGATCCGAGACGTGTACGTAGTCTCTGATGCAGGTGCCGTCCGGTGTCGGCCAGTCGTCACCGTGAATCGTCAGCGCAGGCCCGCCGTGTAGGGCCGCAGCGATCGCCGTCGGTATGAGGTGCGTCTCTGGATCGTGGGACTCGCCGATCTCGTTGTCGTGATCGGCACCAGCGGCGTTGAAGTATCGCAGCGACACGGAGCGAAGGCCGTGGGCCGCATCGAAGTGGTGCAGCATTCGCTCGGCAGCGAGCTTCGTCTCTCCATAGGGGCTGGTAGGGCGCTGTGGCGTGAGCTCGGAGACCGGGAGCACGTCTGGGGTGCCGAAGACGGCGCAGCTGGAGCTGTAGACGAGCCGTGCCACGCCAGCGCGACTCATCGCGTCCAGCAGCTCGAGGGTTCCCACGACGTTGACGCGCCAGTAGGCGGCGGGATCCAGCAGAGACTCCGGGACGGAGGCCAGCGCCGCGAAGTGCATCACTGCCACCGGTCTCCACTTGGCGAGGGTGCGCGCGAGCCCTTCACGATCGAGCAAGGACACCTGTTCGAGCGGGCCCCATCGGACCGACCGGACGTGGCCCCGGGAGAGGTCATCGAGCGTGACCGGAAGGAACCCCGCAGACGCGAGCGCCTTGCACGTGTGGCTGCCGACGTATCCAGCCCCGCCCGTGACGATCACCGTGTCGCTCATGTCTCCCTCTCGCATCGGGCGCGAGCGCCGGCTGGCCCGCACGCGACGCACCCCCGCCTCGGCCTCATCGCCAGCGCCACGACGGCGACTCGACGGTGAAGGCCGTGCGCCGCTCCGGGTTCTCGCGGGTGTAGATCCGATAGGAGTGCGGCTTTGGATCGTAGGCGCCGTGAGCGAGCTTCCGCAGGCGATGTGCGCCGACGACGAGCGGTCTCGCCGCGCGAAGCCATGACTCGGCCATGCGCGCCAATCGTGACCGCTCGGCGACGGCGCCGTCGGACAGCGCGAGGTTCTCTCCTGTGTCGGTGTGGACCGACGCCGGCCAGGCGACCGTGTCCATGTGCACGCCGGCCTCGATCAGTCGGAGCGCCCACTCGGCATCGCCCATCGCCCGCCACGACGCGTCGAACCAGAGGGCTCGCTCACGGAGGACCGACGCGCGAAAGAAGGTCGAGGAGGTGAAGAACGCCAGGTTGCCGGAGACCAGGGTGTGGGACCGCGTAGGGAGGGTGGGGAGTCGATCGCAGAGGTAGCTGCCGGCCGCGTCGACGACGATCGCGCCGGCGAAGAGCACCTCGGTGTGCGGGTGCTCGGCGAAGTGGGTGGCGACCTTCTCGAGGATCCACGGCAAGTACTGCTCGTCGCAGTTGAGGTACGCGAAGACCTGACCCTCGGCGCGCCTGAAGCCCCGGTTGATGGCGTCGTACATGCCGCGGTCGGGCTCGACGTGGACCTCCAAGCGGTATCCAAGACCGCCCGGAGCTGCAGCCGCTGCCCCCGCCGAGCGCTGCTCGAGTTCCCGCGCGAGCTCGAGGATCCCCGGCGTCCCCGCGTCTTGGACCAGATGTTCGACCCTGAGCCCCACCCGAGAGCGGTGCACCTGATCCGCCACGGACGCGACGCAGAGCCGCAGCCAAGCGAGCTGTCGGAACGAGGGCGTGACGATGGAGAAGAGCACGGTGGCGGGGGCAGGGCAGAGGGGGCGACGCGGGCGAGCGTCGACGGCGCAGCGCAGCGCAGCGCAGCCCCCGAGGGTAGCCCGGCGGCCTGGCCGTCGGAAGTTCGTGATCCTGTGGGGGTACTCGTGCACGACCGTGCACGACCGTGCCCGCGTCGTGCCGACCCCGACGGCGAGCTCAGGGCCTCATCGAGCCACGTCCACGAGCGCCCGCTCCATCGCCTCCCGCCACCGCGCGAGCGTGAACTGCGCTGCGTAGCGGGCGCGGCCCGCCTCTCCGAGGGCGCGACGCAGCTCGGCGTCTTCCAGCAAGACGGCGATCCGATCCGCCAAGGCGACCGCATCACGGCAGGGGACCAAGAAGCCGGTGGTCTCGTCCTCGACGAGATCGATGATGCCCCGCCACCGTGTGGCGACGACCGGCAGCGCGAACTGCATCGCCTCGAGCACGACGAGCGGCATCGCCTCCCGTTCGTAGTGCGTGGGGAAGCAGAAGATGCTCGCTCGCGCGTAGAGCGACCACTTCTCGGCTTGGCTCGCGCCGGTGTGGAATCGGATGCTCCCAGCGGCGGGCGCCGTCGAGGCCAACGTGCGCGCGTGGCGCTCGAAGCCTGCGTCGGCGAAGTCCCCGAACAGGTCGAGCTCGCATGCATGGCCTCGCTCCGCCAAGGCTCTCACGGCCTCGAGCAGCACACCGACGCCCTTCGACTCGAGCAGGTGGCCCACGTAGAGCAGTCGAGGGATCCCCCGCCTGAGCTCGCCGAGGTCCCCGTCGGCCTCGGGGATCCTGTCGATGCCCAGAGGGATGAACGCAGTCTTACGCGCCCCGAAGCGCGCCGCGTCTGGCGGCGTGTGCGCGGAGAGCTGGATCGCGCAGTCCGCGTCGCCGTAGGCGAGCTGGAGCAAGCGTGCGCCAGAAGGTGGGAGCCGATCGAGCAGATCGGAGACGCCAGCGGCCAAGAAGTGCAGCACGGTCCTCGGGAAGAGCCGGCGTACGCTGGCGAGCACCAGCAAGTCGCGCAGGGCGGGCACGAGATCCGGCCCGGCGGGAGGGTAATAGAGGACGTCCGGGCGCTCGCGCCGCACCACGGCGCGGATCTCGCTCACCAGCCGGGCGAGGTGGACGAGCTTGCGCAGGCGCGGCTGCCCCACCTCACCGAGCTTGGCCGAGAACTGCATGCGCACGTGCACGAGGCGCATCGCGCCGTAGCTGCCCTCGAGCAAGCTCCGGATGACGAGCGACTGTCCGTGCACGGGCGGAGGGGTCTGCCCGACGACCAGCACCGTCACCGGCTTCGCTTCGCGCCACTGCCCCTGCGTCGGGTCCTCGGACTGGCCGCGCCCGCCGAGGGTCACGAGCCGGGCCTCGCCCCAGCCTCCAGGGCGAACACGGCCTGGCTCGGGAGCGAGCGCGTCGGACTGCGAAGCGCCTCGCTCAAGGCGAACCACCGCTCGGGGCCGAGCAGCGTCGCCGGGACGCCCAGCGCGAGGCTCAGCGTCTGTGCTGCTCGGTGTCTCCAGCCATGGTTCGCCGTGTACAGCGGCTGCGGCCAGTAGCCGAGTGGGTCGGCCTCTTCGTAGTACACGGGCCGGAGCCCCGCGCGCTCGGACCACGCCTCGACCACCTGACGATCGACGCGATGGAGGTGATGCGGGTTCTGGGCGCGTTCGTTGAGGGGCACGAGCGCGAGCACGTGCCCACCTGGAGCGATGCACGCGGCCATCCGGGTGAGGAAGGCTGCGGGGTCGGGCAGATGCTCGAGGACGTGGCTCAGGTGGATGAGGTCGTAGCGACCTGACAAGAGCGGGTGCGTGGACCATGCGGCGGGCTCGACGGCCTGGAGATCGACGTGGACGAACCCGCGCTCACGGAGCATCGCGGCCACCTCGTCGACGGTGCGCGGGTCCTGCTCGAGGCCGGCCAGGCGAGCAGTCTTCGGGCAATGGCGGAAGAAGCTGCCCGCGCCGAATCCGAAGTCGAGGACGCTCGCGCGGTGCAGATCGATGCCGAGGCGATGGATCGCCCGGAGGGACAGCAAGACCTTGGACATGCGCAAGTAGGAGGCGTGATGCAGCGCGCTCTGTCGGCCTCGGTAGGCGTGGAGGAAGACGCTCTGGTCCATGTCCTGGCTGCTTCATCGCGAATCACGATTCGCGATGAAGCGCAAGGTGGTAGAAGCGCGCCATGCCCCCGCAGCGGCTCGCAGCGGCGCCCGTTCCCGCAAGCGTGTGGGTCGCGCTGATCTGCGGGCTCGTCGCGCTGGTCGTGGGGGCGAGCACGATCGAAGGCGTCTTCACCGTCGACGAGGGGCACTACCAGACGAGCCTGGCCGCCCTCCGAGCCGGCGGGTTCCACGTTCCCGGCACCGAGGGCTTGCCAGCCTCCCCTGAGCTCGCAGCGCTCAACCCGAGCCTCCGAGAGCTGCGCGTCGAGTCCACGCCGGTGTACCCACACACGCCGCCTCTCTGGGCCTTCGTCGCGTGGCCGTTCTCTCATTTCGGGCTGTCGGGCCTCTTCTGGCTCAACGTGCTGAGCTTCGCGCTCACCCTGTTTCTCGTGGAGCGCTGGATGGCGCGCCTCGACGCGAGCTCGGCGCAGCGGGCCGTCGCGATGTTCGTGCTGGGGCTCGGTGGCTACATGCTGGAGTACGCGACGGGGGCGTGGCCGCATGCGCTCAGTGTGGCCCTCGTCTTCGCAGCCTTCGCGTGCGCCAGCGCCTGGCGGCGCGCGCAGCCCGCATGGGCGCTACCCCTCGCTGGCTGCCTCGCTGGAGTCGCTGCGGGGGTTCGCTATCCGAACATCGTCCCGGCCGTCGCCGTCGCCCTGGGGCTGCTGGTCCTGCCCACCGCGGCGCCAGCCCACACGGCAGGCGCCGCTCGAGCTCGGTCACGGCTGCGAAGCCTGCTCGGCTACGCCCTCGGCTTGTCCGTCCCTCTGGTGGTGTCGGCGTCCATCAACCACCTGCGCACGGGGGTCGCGAACCCGGTCTCGAAGGCGAGCGGCTACGTCACGGTCGGAGCAGCCGTCCATGCATCCGGCGAGAGCCGCGTCTTCTCCAGTCTGCGTGCCTTCTGGATGCGCATCGTCGACTACCGGGTTCACCCCGAGCTCCCCGAGTGGATGAGGCTCGGGCATCCATATCTCCGACGCGATCCCGACTCGGGCGCCATCCTGATCGGCAAGATCCTCAAGAAGTCGCTGCTGCAGTCTGCGCCTTGGGCTGCGCTCGGGCTGCTGCTGCTCGTGCTCGTCTGGCGTCGCTCGGCACCTTCGGCACGCGACCGCGAGCTGCGCGCAGCGAGCCTCGTCGTCTACGCCGTCGTCGCGACCTTCGCGCTCGCCGGCCCGCTGCGCACCGACGGCCTCTGCTTCAACCAACGCTACCTGCTCGAGCTCTTGCCTTACCTCGCGGTGGCCGCCGTGCTCGCCTTGCCGAGGCCGTCGACCCACGAGCTCGCCTACTCTGCGCTGGCGTCACTGCCCTTCGCCTACGCCGCGTGGTCGATGGGGCTGGGCGGCGCGGCGACCGCGTGGTGGCTCAGCGTCGCGCCGCTGACGATCGCGCTCATCGCGCTGCTCGCCGCCGCAGGGGCGGCCCTCGTCCCTCGACGCCACGCCTTCACGCTCGCAGCCTGGGGCGTGTTCGGCGCCGCCGTGGGCTGGGGCGGGGGCGTGCATTTCGGCAGTGATCTGCGCGCCTCCCGCGCCATGCGCGCCGTGAACGCCGACCGCCTGGAGCTCGTCGCGGAGGCGATCGCTCCGGGCGCCGCGCTCTACGCGTACTGGGGCAACAAGGACGCCTTCGGTCCGCTCACGTTCACGCATCGGGTGCTCGTGCTCGACCCCTGGGTCGATCAGGGGGAGTCTGCGCCAGCGCTCACACGCGCCCTGCTCGAGCGCGGTCAGCCCGTGTACGTCTACACACGCGGCATGCCGCCAGCCGTCTTCGCGAAGGTCGTCGACGGTCGCCCCTTCGAGGAGGTCCTCGACGGCTGGGACGGCTTCCCCCAGTTGGTGCGGCTCGGCCCAGCTCCTTGAGCGCCCCCGAAAGTCAGCGCTTCTCGAGTCGCCTCGCGGCCTCTCTCAGCTTGCGCTCGCGCTCGATGCGCTCCTCGAGCCAGAGGCGCAGCCCCTCTCTGGAGGCGAGCTCGCGCCTGTGTGCACGCTCCACCGCCTCGGTGGCCTCGGCGAGCGGCGCCTCTTCGAGCAGGCGCGCGGCGGCTGTCTCGAGCTGCTCGGCGGTGGCGTCGTCGCTCCGTGCCACCTCGAGCCAAGCCGTGAGGGACTCGGTTCGCCTCGCCGCACGGCTGAGCCGCAGGGCGCGCGCCTCCCACGCTCGCGCGCCGTCCGGGCGTGCACTGGGCTCGGGCTCCGACTCGAGGGTGGAGAGATCTCGTTCGAGCGCGGCGAGGCCTGCGTCGTCGGGAAAGACCTGGCGCGCGGCCACGAGTCGCGCGCGCGCCTCGGTGAGCTCCCCGAGGCACATCGAGCTGCGCACGCCGCTCGCGAGCGTCCCCGCGCTCGCCGCGAGTGCGTCGAAGATCTCCCGCGCCTCGCCGCATCGCCCCGCGCGCAAGAGCTGTGTGGCATAGCCCTTCCTCCCGGACTTGCCCCAGCCCTGGCTCCGCCCGAGCGCGTCCAGCGCTTCCACGTTCATCGAAGCGCGCGAGTAGAGCGTTCCCATCTGGTAGGTGGGGAGCAGGTTCCGAGCGTCGCTGGTCTCGACGGCCTCGACCCAGAAGGCCACGTCGTCGGCGAAGAGCCCCGCGCGCTGGAAGCTCACGAGACCGCTCGCACCGACGAGCCCCGCTGCAAGGACACCGTGCGCGGGCCGCGGCGTCGGGAGCCATCGATCCACCGCGAGCGCGGCGACGCAGAACACACCGAGCAGCGGTACGTACAGGAAGCGGTCGGCGTTCACGACGTAGATGGGCAGCGGGATGACGTGCACGACGAGGCCGAGTCCCACGAGGGCGAGCGTGCCCGCGGTGATCCCGCTCACCGGCAGCTCCGTGAGCCGTCGACGTGAGAGCAGCACCGCTCCTGCAGCGAGCGCGAGCAATACGCAGAGCCCCACGCCAGCCCAGGCTTCGCTGGGGTCGCCGCGGTACCCGATCTGCGCTCGCGGCCGCCAGGCATCGACGATCATCAGCGCGTAGCGGCCGATCGACTCGAGCACGAGCGTGACGCGCTCGGTGGCCGAGGTGGCTTGGTGTTCCCAGCTCGGCGCCTCCGCCAGTGCCCTTGCGCGCAGCCCGAGGTACACGCCGAAGGTCGCGAGCGGCGCGAGCACGCGGGCGACGAGCCGAGGTGGGGAGAGCCATGCGTGCACGGCGCAGGCGACGACCGCCGCGAGCGCGACCTCCTTGCTGAGCAAGCCCGCGAAGAGCAGCGCGCAGGCCAGCGCGTCGCGCGCCTTCGAGCGCTCGCCGGAGCTCGTCCACAGCCTGAGCGCACCGAGCGAGAACAGTCCCGCGAGCACGTCGGTGCGCCCCGAGATCCACGCCACGCACTCGGCGAGGCGCGGGGCGAGCGCCCAGAGGCTGGTCGCGAGCGCCACGGTGCCGAGGCGCAGCCCCTGCTTCCTCAGCCACCCGAAGAACAGCCCCACGCAAGCGAGGTGCAGCACGAGGTTCGTGAGATGGAAGCCCGCGGGGTTGCCCTCGTGCAGGGCGTAGTCGACGGCGAAGCTGAGCGTCGAGAGCGGGCGGAAGTAGGCGCCGGAGATGTCCTCTTGCGTCGTGCCCGCCCAGAAGCCGCCCGTGAACAGCGAGCTCCACGAGCTCAGGTCCTTCACACGCCCGCTCTGCTCGATGAGCGACCGGTCGTCCCACAGGAACGGCCCGCCCAGCGCGGGGGCGTAGACCACCGCCGTGAGCAGCACGATCCCCACGAGAAGGAGCCAGGGGCGGGGAGCGCCGCCATCGACGTCCGCCTCGGCGTCAGCCTTCGCGTTCGCGTCGCCCTTCGCCCCGGTGGCCTCCGTCGGCGCCGGCGTCCCCGCCTTCGGCGCCGACGTCGCGATCTTCCGAGGCTTCTTCCCCTCCTGGGCCATCACGCTCCGACTTCTACATCAGCTCCACGACCACCGCGTCCGTGAACACCCGCGCGTCGCCCGGGATCCATACCCGCCCGCCGTCGCGCGCGACCCTGCCCATCCCTTCGAGCCTCGCCGCCGCACGCTCGCGCTCCTTCGTCCACCCGGCCACGCCGAGCGAAGCGCCGGCCTCGTCGAGATCGAGCCCGCCCTCGAGCCTGAGCCCGAGCATGATGCGCTCACGCAGCCTCGCCTCGGCGTCGAGCAGCTCCTCTTCGCGCTCGGTGCTCTTCCCGGCGAGCGCGCGCTCGACGTAGCCGTCCGGGTCGGTGCGGTTCTTGTACCGCCGCGCTCGGCTGGCCGCTCCGGCGCGCCGTCGCGCATCGGCCCACGCGGGCTCGAGCAGCGCACCGACCGCGCCGCAGCCGAGGCCCAGGTACTCGAGGCCGCGCCAGTAGCCGAGGTTGTGCCGCGACTCTGCGCCGGGCCTCGCGTAGTTGGAGATCTCGTAGTGTGCGAAGCCTCGCGCAGTGAGCGCGCGCTCGACGGCGAAGTAGGAGTCGACGATCGTCTCGTCGGCGGCGATCGGCAGCCTGCCGCGCCTGGCCTCGGTCCCGAACTGCGTGCCCGGCTCGATCGTGAGCCCGTAGGCCGAGAGGTGCGTCACGCCGGTCGCCGCCACGCGCTCCACCTCGCGCGCGGCGTCTTCGGCGCTCTGCGCCGCGCCTCCCGCGACGCCGAAGATGAGGTCGCCGCTCACGCGCGGCACCCCCGCGGCGAGCGCGTCTTCGATCGCGCGCAGGCCTCCGTCCGGGTCGTGCAGTCGGCCGAGGAACTCGAGCCTGCGCGCGTCGAGCGACTGCACACCGACGCTGAGGCGGTTCGCGCCGACGTCCAGCAGCGCCTCGGCGCGATCGCGATCGAGCGAGCTGGGGTTGCACTCGATGGTGATCTCGAGCTCGTCGGCGGCGGTGGCGAAGCCCGCGCGGATCGCCGCGAGCACGCGCCCGAGCTCCCGCGGCTCCCAGAGCGAGGGCGTGCCGCCGCCGACGAAGATCGACGCGAGCTCGGCGCCCTCGACGCTCCAGAGGCGCGCGTCGAGCTCGGCGAGCACCGCGTCGGCGTAGCGGGCGTGATCGATCTCGTCACGCGCCTTCGCGAAGGAGGTGAAGTCGCAGTAGGGGCACTTCTTCAGGCAGTAGGGGAAGTGCAGGTAGGCGCCGACGCGCCGGCGGGCGGGCAGGGCACTCCGGGCGTCGGCGTCGCCGGCCTCGGCCGTTTCCCGTGTGATCCGGGCCGCTTCGTTGCCGCTCTCGGTCATGGGTGGTAGGTTTTCTCGCGAGTAGCTTCGCACATGTTGACCACGCAGGAGCTCGTCGGCCGCGTCCGCTCGTACCACCCCCACGCCGACGTCACCATCATCGAGCGGGCCTACCACTTCGCGCAGCACGCCCACGACGGGCAGAAGCGCAAGAGCGGTGACCCGTACTTCATCCACCCGGTCAACGTGGCGGCGATCATCGCCGACCTGAAGCTCGACGCCGCGAGCGTGTGCGCGGGCCTCCTGCACGACTGCGTCGAGGACACGAGCGCCTCGCTCGACGACGTGGAGCGGGAGTTCGGCGAGGAGGTCGCCTTCCTCGTCGACGGCGTGACCAAGCTCGGCAAGGTGAACTTCATCTCGCGCGAAGACCGTCAGGCGGAGAACTTCCGCAAGATGGTCGTCGCGATGGCGCGCGACATCCGCGTGCTGCTCGTCAAGCTCTGCGACCGGCTCGACAACATGCGCACGCTCGATTTCATGAAGAGCGAAGCGCAGGACCGCATCGCGCGCGAGACGATGGACATCTACGCGCCGCTCGCGAACCGCCTCGGCATCGCGCGCTTCAAGAGCGAGCTCGAGGATCTGTCGTTCCGCTACCTCGAGCCCGACGCCTACGCCGACCTCGTCGCCAAGGTGAAGAAGTCCGAGCCCGAGCGCGAGAAGTACATCCGCGAGGTCTGCAAGGTCATGAGCCAGAAGCTCGCCAAGCAGGGCTTCGCGGCCGACGTGACGGGCAGGGCGAAGCACCTCTACAGCATCTGGCGCAAGATGCAGTCGCAGCAGTGCGACTTCGACAAGGTCTACGACGTGGTCGCCTTCCGCTGCCTCGTCGAGTCCGTCGCCGACTGTTACGCGGTGCTCGGCGTGGTGCACTCGCAGTGGACGCCCGTGCCGGGGCGCTTCAAGGACTACGTCGCGCTCCCGAAGCCCAACATGTACCAGTCGCTGCACACGACGGTGCTCGGGCCCGGCCACGAGCGCGTCGAGGTGCAGATCCGCACGCACGAGATGCACCGCGTCGCCGACGCCGGCATCGCCGCACACTGGAAGTACAAGGAGCGCTCGGGAGGCGTCGACCCCCGCGACGCCGCGCGCTTCGGCTGGCTGCGCCAGCTCATCGAGTTCCAGAAGGAGCTCAAGGACCCGGGCGAGTTCCTCGAGAGCGTGAAGGTCGACCTCTTCCAGGACGAGGTCTACGTCTTCACGCCGAAGGGCGACGTGCGCGTCTTCCCGCGCGGCTCGACGCCGATCGACTTCGCCTACGGCATCCACAGCGAGGTCGGCGACCACTGCTCCGGCGCGCGCGTCAACGGCAGCATCGTCCCGCTCCGCTACAAGCTGCGCAACGGCGACGTCGTCGAGGTGATGACGAACGCCAACCAGAGCCCCAGCAAGGACTGGCTCGACTTCGTCGTCAGCGGCAAGGCCCGCTCGCGCATCCGCACCTTCCTCCGCACCGAGCAGCGCGAGCGCTCGCTCAAGCTCGGCAAGAGCCTGCTCGAGAAGGAGATGCACGCCCACAGCCTGAGCCTCGCGAAGCTCACCAAGAGCGACGAAGAGACGAAGAAGCTGCTCGAGCACACGAAGCTCTCGAGCCTCGAGGAGGTCTTCGTCACGATCGGTTACGGAAAGCTCGGCGTGAAGGCGGTGATCGAGCTGCTCGCCCCCACGAAGGAAGACGGCGAACACGCCTCACCCGCGAGCCTGCGCCCGGGCACGATCGAGTCTTTCGTCCGCAAGATCACCGGCAAGGACAGCGCGGGCATCGTGCTGAACGGCGTCGACGACATCCTCGTCCGCTACACCAAGTGCTGTAACCCCCTGCCGGGCGACGAGATCGTGGGCTTCATCACGCGTGGGCGCGGGGTCACGGTGCACCGGCGCACCTGCCCGAAGGCCTTCGACTCCGACCCCGAGCGGCGCGTCGAGATCGCCTGGGACTCGAAGGCGAAGATCAACCGCCCGGTCCAGGTGAAGGTCACGACGCAGAACAAGCTCGGCATCCTCGCGACGATCGGCCAGACCTTCCACGAGCAGGGCATCAACATCAGCGAGGCGAGCTGTCGCGCGGGCGACGACGGCAAGGCGACCAACGTCTTCACCTTCCCGTGCACCGATCTCACGCAGCTGAAGAACGTGATGCGCAGGCTCCAGAAGATCCCGGGTGTGGTGGCCGTCGACCGCGTCTGAGCGCCCGACCGGCGAAGCGAGGCGGCGCTCGGGGCTGGCGTAGACATGCGCTTCGATTTTTCGTTGACAGTTCGGTCGGCCTAAGTAAGATGCCGTTCTCGCTTGGTTCTCGGGCCTGCCCGAGCACGAAGCATGCGGGAGTAACTCAGTGGTAGAGTGCAACCTTGCCAAGGTTGACGTCGCGAGTTCGAATCTCGTCTCCCGCTCGATGCTTTTGTGGGGCTCGCGCCCCACACCCCCGGTCTGAAGCTGCGCGGCGGGGCCCCAGCCCCGCCTTGCTTCTCACCGAGACCCGTCGGCCAGTGCTGCTGGCTCCCGAAGCTGCGCCACGCTTGAAGCTGCGCAACGGGGCCCCAGCCCCGTTTTGCTTTTTGTCGCTTCGACGTGGCGTCTTGGCCACGCGGGACCCAGTCAGCTTGCCTTCGTGGGGCTTCGCCCCACACCGCCAAGTTTCGTGGGGCTTCGCCCCACACCCGGAACTGAAGCTGCGCAACGGGGCTCCAGCCCCGTTTTGCTTTTTGTCGCTTCGACGTGCCGCGGCGCGAATGCGGGTTCAGCCGAGCTCTGCGATCTCGGGGCGCTCGAAGAGCTTGCGGCAGTGGGGCGCGAAGAGGCCGCCGGCGACGTCGATCTTGAAGCGCGCGAAGGCCTCGCGCGAGTCGACCTGGTAGCTGGGGGGCATCGTCATGAGCTCGCTGCCGGCGCGTTCGGCCTGTGCGCGCACGCGGCCGACCACGTCCGGGAGCAGCTCGTCGTCGACGTGCCCGTCGAGGCCGAGCGCGCCGTCGATCGCGCTGAGGTAGGGCAGGGGCTCGGCGCTGCCGATGGCGTACAGGCCGCTCTCTCGGCCGCCTTCGCCGGCCGCGCGCGGGCCCAACACGACACGGTTCTTCGGCAAGAGCCACATCATGCCGTCGAAGAGCTGGCCGAGCGGCAGCATGGGCCCGTCGGCGGAGACGAGCATCATCGCTTCGGCGCCGAGCCCGGCGAGATCGGAGAGCGCGTTGGCGACGCGATCACCCTGTGTGCTCCCGCGCAGCGAGTGCTCTCGCCAGGTGGCAGGCAGCTTGATCTGCCGCATCACCGCGTCTTCGCCGTCGGAGAAGACGACGCGATGCCGCACGGGGAAGGTCGACAGCGCCCCGAGCGTGTCCAGCACGAGCGCGGTGGCGACGTCGAAGGCGAGCGAGGGGCTGAGGAACGACAGCTTGCCCTCGAGGCCGCGGTGCGGGAGCACACCGAGCGCGAGCGCGTATGGGCGGACCGTGGGATGAGCTCGGACGTTCATCGACCCCCTGCCTCGCTCCGCCACGCGGAGCACCCCTTCATACGGCCACCGCCGCCGAGCCGCAACGGCGCGCGGCGCGAAGCGGCCGGGCGCAACCGTGGTACTTCTTGGCCCCCATGAGCCAAGAGACGAGCCAGCGCCTCCGTGCCCTCGCGGCCGAGCTCGAGCGTCAGTTCCTAGGCAAGGACGAGGTCATCCGCTTGATGCTCGTGGCCGTCGTGGCAGGCGAGCACTGCGTCTTGCTCGGTCCGCCGGGCACGGCGAAGAGCGCGCTCATCCGCTCACTGGCTGAGCTCATGCAGGCTCGCTACTTCGAGTACCTGCTCACGCGCTTCACCGAGCCCAACGAGATCTTCGGCCCCGTCGACATCGCGGCCTTCCGCGAGGGCAGCTACCGACGCAACACGAGCGGCATGCTGCCCGAGGCGGAGATCGTCTTCCTCGACGAGGTGTTCAAGTCGAACAGCGCCATCCTCAACGCCCTGCTGACGCTGCTCAACGAGCGCAAGTACACGAGCGGCGGCCAGGTGCTGCGCTGCCCGCTCATCAGCGTCTTCGCGGCCTCCAACGAGGTCCCGGGCGACGAGACCTTGAACGCGATCTTCGACCGCTTCCTGCTCCGGGTGCGCTCGGACAACCTCGACGCCTACCACTTCAGCGATCTGCTCCTGCGCGGGCTCGAGCACGAGGTGCGTCAGGCCGAGGGGCGCAAGGTGGAGCCCTTGCTCTCGGCGAGCGAGCTCGCGCGACTCGGTCGCGAGTCGGGCAAGCGCCTGCAGTTCTCGGACACCTTCCTCTCGACCTACAAGGGGCTCGTGTTCCAGATCCGCGCCGAAGGGATCTCGCTCTCGGATCGCCGCGTGGTGAAGATGCTCAAGCTCTTCGCCGCGAGCGCCTTCCTCGACGGCCGCGCCTCGGCCGACGCGAGCGACTTCTTCGTGCTCAAGCACGTCTGGAACAACGAAGACCAGGCCGAGCTGCTCGAGGGCCTCGTGCAGCCGGTGCTCGAGGCCTTCTACCGAGAGCACCCCGACCGGCGTCGCGTCGGCGCCGTCGGCATCGGCGTCGAGGCGCTCGCAGGAGAGATCGAGCGCATCCGCCAGGTGCTCACCGGCGCCTCGGCCCTCGGCGACGTGCAGCTCTTCAGCCAGCTCAAGTCGCTCGGCGAGATCAAGAGCGCGCTCGCGACGCTCAGCGATCCCCGCGCCCGCGAGCTCGAGGCCCGCGTGGGGCAGCTGCTCGAGGCGTCGTTCCGGAGCGGTCGCTTCGCGCCGATCTAGCCGGGGCTTCGCCTCGCTTGGGGGCTTCGCCGCGCTTCGTCGCCTCGCCGCGCGCGACGAAGGCCTTCTTGCCGCGGCCCTCCTCGCGCGCCGCATCGACGGCCCGCTTGCGCCTCGCGGGCGCGGCCGCCGCGCGTTTGACGCGCTTGGGCACACCGTAGGCCTCGCGTAGCTCGGTGAGCTCCTGCACCGAGAGGTGCCTGAAGCTGCCTGGTTTGAGGCCCTCGTGCGTGATCCCCGCGAAGGAGACGCGCGCGAGGCGCATGACCCGGAAGCCCGTCGCGTCGCCCATGCGGCGGATCTGCTGGTTGCGGCCCTCGTGGATCGTGACCTCGAACCAGGTCTTGTCGTCCTCGTAGCGCAAGAGGCGCGCCTTGGCGGGGGCGGTGCGCCCGTCTTCGAGCGTGACGCCTTGGCGCCAGCGATCGAGGTCCTCTTCGCCCATGACCCCCTGCACCTTCACCACGTAGGTCTTCGGGACCTCCTTGCGCGGGTGCAAGAGCCCCTGGGCGAAGTCGCCGTCGTTCGTCACGAGCAGCACGCCACTGGTCGCGAAGTCGAGCCTGCCCACCGGGTAGAGCCTCGCCCCCATGCCCTTGAGCAGCTCGGCGACCGTCGGTCGGCCCTCCGGATCGCTCAGCGTCGAGACGACGTTCTTCGGCTTGTGGAGGATGAGGTAGACCGGGTCTTCGGCCTCGATCCTCTTGCCGTCGACCTCGATCTTGTCGCTCCTCGGGTCGGCCTTGGCGCCGAGCTCGGTGACCACCCGCCCGTTGACGCGCACGCGCCCGCCGGTGACGAGCTCTTCGGCGGCGCGGCGCGAGGCGAGCCCCGCGCGCGCGATGATCTTCTGCAGGCGTTCTTCCATGACCGTTCGATGCTAGAGAATTGGGATGCGACGGGTCGACAAACCCTGGGGGCACGAGCTGGTGTGGGCGCACACCGATCGCTACGTCGGTAAGCTGCTCCACATCCGAGCGGGAGAGAAGCTCTCGCGCCAATACCACCGAATCAAGGACGAGACCTTGCTCGTTCAGTCGGGCACCTTGTTCCTCGAGATCGGCCCGGCCACGGCCCACGAGGGCAAGCGCATGCGCGAGGGCGACACCTTCCACGTCACGCCGGGAACCATCCACCGCATGGTGGCCGAGACCGACGTGGTGGTGATCGAGGTGTCTACGCCCGAGCTCGACGACGTCGTGCGCCTCGAAGACGTCTACGGGCGCGAGGGCACCAGCGAGCCCTGAGGGCAGTTGCGAGGCGGCTCAGTTGCGAGGCTCAGCCCCGAGGGGGCCTCGCTCGGCTCTACTTCTGGCCGGCTTCCTGGGCGCGCTTCGCGGCCGGCTTGCGCTCGGTCTTCTTCGTGGGAGCGTCGCCCTCGGCTTCGGCCTCGGCGTACTCACCCGCCTTGCGCTCCGCTTCGGCCTTCTCGTAGGCCTTGCGTGCCTCGGCCTCCTCCTCGGCGCGCTCCTTGTCCTCGCGAGCGCGCTTGACCTCCGTGTCGTGGTCCCAGCGATCGACGCGCTCGTCGCCGTCGACGTCCACGCCGATGCGCTCGAGCGTGCCGTTCGAACCGTAGAGCTCCCAGCGGTCGGCCTTGCCGTCGCCGTTGGTGTCGCGCCGCGCGCGCACGAGCTTGCCCTCCGAGTAGAGCTTCCACTCGTCGGGGTTGCCGTCGTGGTTGCGATCGAGCTTCACCTCGGCGAGGCGGCCCTTCGCGAAGGTGATCCACGTGTCGATCCGGCCGTCGTGGTTGGTGTCGGCCTCCTCGTGCAGGCTCTCGCCCTTGTCGTTGTAGGTGCGGACGACGTCCTTCACGCCGTCGAGGTTCGTGTCGACCTCGCGGCACACGAGCGCGCGCTGCCTGTCCGGGCCCTGCCCGACGACCGCATACACGCGGCGCACGTTCGGCAGGATCGCGCCTGCGCCTGCCGTCTCGATGACCTCGCGGTCCTGGCGGCCACGCCACTCGCAGCGCGATGCATCGTCGGGCGAGCCGTCGGCCAAGGTCGGGCGCGGGGCCTGCACGACGGGGCTGTTGAAGGCCTCGGCGGCCGTGGGCGATCCGCAGCCGCCGAGCGCGAACGGCACCGCGAGCACGGTCGAGAGCTGCAGGCTGCGTCGGAGCGAGTCGAGCGTCTTCATGGGCGATTCCATCGGAGCATCGAGGACAGTGACCGCGGAGGGCTCAAGGCTTCGCCTCGGGCGGGGGAGCCGGTGCGGGCGCGGCCGTCGCCGGCGGCGCGGCCGTCGCCGGCGGCGCGGCCGTCGCCGGCGCTGCGGCGGACGCGGGTGGCGCCGGCGTCTCCGTGGCGACGGGCGCCGCCGGCGCCTTGTAACTCTCGCCACAGAGGTCGACCTCGGTGCCGGGATCGGGCTGCCCGTCGGCGTTGCCGTCGCTCGCGACCACCGCGCACTTCGGGTCGTCGGGGCGGTTGAAGCTCCACCATTGGTCGATGTTGCCATCGCCGGTGCTGTCGCGCTCGCGCCGCGCGAGCCGACCGCTCTCGTAGTAGTCCCAGGTGTCGAGCTTGCCGTCGTAGTTCGTCTCCCGCTCCTTGCGGACCACGACGCCTGCTTCGCTGTAGCTGATCTCGTCCGGGAAGCCGTCGCGGTCGAAGTCCGACTCGCGGCGGCGCTCTCGACCCTCGGCGTCGTAGTAGATGAAGGCGTCCTTGATGCCGTCGAGGTTCAGATCGATCGCTCGGCAGACCTCTCGGCCACCGGTCTCGACGTGCCAGATGTCGGGACGCCCGTCGCCGTTGACGTCGACCGTGCGGGCCGAGTCGAGGTTGCAGGGCTCGTGCACCAAGGCCACGTTGCGGGTCTTGTCGCCGTCCGCCGTCGATACCTGGGCAGACCCACAGCCCGCCACCGAGAGCAAGAGCAAGGTCTGGAGCCCGAGCGTGGCCCGGAGCCGCATCGCCGAAGTCTTCGATATCATGAAGATCTGCTCATCGTTGAGGCCGAGCCGAGCCACGCTTTGCCACCCGAATCCGGGCAGCGTGCCCCCCAAGCCGGCCTGCGCAAGGCGGTGGAACGAAGGGATCGAGCGCCGCCCGACCCGAGGTGGGACGTCTCGACGTCGAGCGCCCCAGACGCCGAATCAACGGAATCTCTGCGCGCAGCATAGCCACCTCCGAGCCCCGACGGCAACGGCTCGGATTGACAACACACGTACCAGCATCTAAGGTCACGTCTTGTCAGTGAGCGGAACTCGCCGGGCGTGACATGTCGCGAAAAAAGGTATCGACGACCATCTACATCACGCCCGAGCAGGCCGACCGGCTCAAGCTGCTCCACGACCGGACCAAGGTCCCGATCGCGGTCTACATCCGCGAGGGCATCGACATGGTCCTCAAACACTACGAGCACGTGCTGCCCGGTCAGCTGACGCTCTCCGCCGATGCTCAGCCCAGCCTGCCGCTCGGCGCTGCGGCGCCGGCCGCGGGTGCTCCCGGCGCCGCAGCATCCTCGACCAAGAAGTCCTGAGCCGCGCTGCGTGGGCTCGTCGCGGGGGTGGGCTCCTCGCGCTCGGTGGGCTCCTCGCGGGGGTCGGCTGCTCGGCGGGCCCGGGGCCTCTCGCGTGTCTCGGCTTCTCTTCAGGCCGTCCCTGGGCTCCGCGTCGCGGAGAGTGCGCTCCGACCGAAGAAGGCCACGCATCCGGCGCGCCGCGCTGCTAAGGCACGCCCACACGCTCCCTAGGGCGCAGAGCCCGGTGTTCCATGCCGACCGACCCCAGCCTCATCCGCAACTTCTCCATCATCGCCCACATCGACCACGGCAAGTCGACGCTCGCCGACCGCGTGCTCGAGGTGACTGGCGCGCTCAGCGATCGCGAGAAACAGGAGCAGTTCCTCGACAAGCTCGACATCGAGCGTGAGCGGGGCATCACGGTCAAGGCCCAGACCGTCCGCCTGAAGTACAAGGCGAAGGACGGCCAGACCTACACGATGCACCTCATCGACACGCCGGGGCACGTCGACTTCAACTACGAGGTCTCGCGCAGCCTGCAGGCCTGCGAGGGCGCGCTGCTGGTGGTCGACGCCTCGCAGGGCGTCGAAGCTCAGACGCTCGCGAACGTCTTCCTCGCGCTCGAGAACGACCTCGAGATCATCCCCGTCCTCAACAAGGTCGATCTGCCGAGCGCCGACGTCGACAAGACGAAGCAGCAGATCGAGGACGTCATCGGCCTCGACTGCAGCGAGGCGATCGCGGCGAGCGCCAAGAGCGGCGTCGGGATCACCGACATCCTCGAGGCCGTCGTGAAGCGCGTGCCGCCTCCCAAGGGCAAGGCGGACGTCACGCCACGCGCGCTGATCTTCGACTCCTGGTACGACAGCTACCGCGGCGCCGTCGTCATGGTGCGTGTCGTCGAGGGCACCCTGAAGAAGGGTCAGAAGGTGAAGTTCATCGCGACCGGTCGCGAGTACGAGATCACCGAGATGGGCGTCTTCACGCCCCACCCGACGGCCCTGAACGAGATCGGCCCGGGTGAGGTCGGCTTCATCGCCGGCAACATCAAGACGGTGCACGACACCAAGATCGGCGACACGGTGACCGACGCGGTGCACCCGTCGACCGACCCCTTGCCCGGCTTCAAGGAAGTGAAGCCGATGGTCTTCGCCGGCATCTTCCCGACCGACTCGGCCCAGTACGAAGACCTGCGCGACGCGCTCAGCAAGCTGCGCATGAACGACGGCTCCTTCGCCTACGAGCCGGACACCTCGGAGGCGCTCGGCTTCGGCTTCCGCTGCGGCTTTTTGGGCCTGCTCCACATGGAGATCATCCAGGAGCGGCTCGAGCGCGAGTACAACCTCGACCTCATCACGACCGCGCCCAGCGTCGTCTACAACGTCTACCTGAAGAACGGCGAGGAGCTGCGCGTCGAGAACCCGGCGAAGATGCCGCCCGTGGGCAGCATCGAGCGCATCGAGGAGCCGATCTACCGGCTCACGATCCACGTGCCCAGCAGCTACGTCGGCACGGTGCTCGCGCTCTGTCAGGAGCGGCGCGGCGAGCAGAAGAGCATCCAGTACGCCTCCGCAGACCGCGTGATCATCACCTACGACGTGCCGCTCGGCGAGGTGCTCTTCGACTTCCACGACAAGCTCAAGAGCGCGTCGCGCGGCTACGCCTCGATGGACTACGAGCTCGTCGGCTACCGACCCGACGATCTGGTGCGCGTCGACCTGCTCGTGAACGGCGAGCCGCTCGACGCCCTCAGCATCATCGCCCACCGCGACAAGGCCTACCCGGTGGGGCGCAGCCTCACCGAGAAGCTCAAGGATCTCGTGCCGCGCCAGCAGTACGAGGTAGCCATCCAGGCGGCCATCGGCTCGAAGGTGATCGCCCGCACCACGGTGCGCGCCATGCGCAAAGACGTCACCGCGAAGTGCTACGGTGGCGACATCTCGCGCAAGCGCAAGCTGCTCGAGAAGCAGAAGGAGGGCAAGAAGCGCATGAAGATGGTCGGCAGCGTGGAGATCCCGCAGGAGGCCTTCCTCGCGATCCTCAAGATCGATTGAGGCTCGCCTCGATGCCGCGCTCCACCGTCGTCAGGCGCTCCGCCGTCGCCACGCGCTCCGCCGTCGCCACGCGCTCCGCCGTCGCCGCCGCGCTCGTGCTGAGCGCGGTCTCGCCCAGCGCGCGAGCCGACTCGACCCTCAGCCTGAGCGGCACCGTCGAGGCCTCGGGGCTCGACCACGTGCTCGTGGAGTTCGAGGTCCCCGAGGGCACGCAGGAGATCGAGATCGCCCACGACGATCTGTCCGACGCCGACGTGCTCGACTGGGGGCTCTACGACACGGTGGGCTTCCGCGGCTGGGGCGGTGGCAACGCCGAGCCCATCGTCGTGGGCGCGCTCGCGGCCTCGCGCAGCTACCTCACGGGCCCGATGGAGCCTGGTACGTGGAGCGTGGTCATCGGCAAGGCCGTGATCGACGGCCCGAGCGCGAGCTACGAGCTGGTGATCCAGCTGCGCGACGCGCCCACGCTCGCGCCTCAGGACGAGCGCGTGCCCTACGTGCCGAGCGCCCCGCTCTCGAGCGAGCTGCGCTGGTACGCGGGCGACCTGCACGTGCACTCGAGGGAGAGCGGCGACGCGCGCCCGTCGATCGACGAGATCGTCGCCTTCGCGCGTGCGCAGGGGCTCGATTTCGTCGAGCTCAGCGATCACAACACCACGAGCCAGCTCGACTACATCGTCGACGCGCAGGAGCGCTCGAGCGACGTGCTGATCCTGCCCGGCGTGGAGTGGACGAGCTACGCCGGCCACGCCAACGGCATCGGCGCGACGTCCTTCGTCGATCACAAGATCGGCCAGCCCGGCGTGACGATCGAGGCGGTCGCGGAGGCCTTCCGCGCGCAGTCGGCGCTCGTGTCGATCAACCACCCCAACTTCGCGCTCGGCAGCCTCTGCATCGGGTGCTCCTGGGAGCACGCGCTCGAGGCCGAGGCCGTCGACGCGGTCGAGATCGTGACCGCCGGCACGAGCCAGATCTTCGGCAACCAGGCGATCGCCTTCTGGGACGCGCTCTGCGACACCGGCAGGCACGTGGCGCCCGTCGGAGGGAGCGACGACCACCGCGCAGGCGTCGAGGTCAGCGCGCCGAACACGCCGATCGGCACCCCCACGACGATGGTGCTCGCGGGCGAGCTCAGCCACGCCGGCATCGTCGACGGCATCCGCTCCGGTCGCACCGTGGTCAAGGTGCTCGGCCCGTCGAGCCCCATGGTGGAGCTCGACGCCGACCGCGCGCTCGAGGGCGACACCGTGAAGGCGGCCTCCGTCGAGCTGTCGGCGAAGCTGAGCGGCGCGCGAGGCATGCAGGCCGTGTGGGTGAAGAACGGCGTCCCCGAGGAGCCCATCGACGTCGCTGCCGACGAGGTGGTGTTGCGGCGCGCGGTGAGCGCGCCGGTCTCCGGGGAGGATCGCTACCGCGTCGAGGTCCACGCCGACGGCGCGCGCGCCACGGTGACGAGCCACCTGTGGGTGGAGACCGGCCCCCCTGGCGCGGGGCCCGAGAGCACGGCGCTGGTCGGGGGCGGCGGTTGCGTCCTCGGGCGGGGGCGCGGCGAGGGCACGACGCTGGCGTACGCGACGCTGGGTTTCGCGGCGCTCGCGCTCGCGACCCTCGCGCTGAGGAGACGGCCGAGGTCGGACGAGAAGGCCGACCGAGAGGCGAGCGGAGCCAAGAGGAGGTGAGCGTGAGCGCAGGCGCGGAGCAGGAGCGAAGCGAAGACGCCCTCGCGGGCGAGGCAGCGAACAAGGTGTGCGCGGCGGGGAGGCGCGAGGGGCGCGACGGCGCGCGTGTGCGCTACGAGGGCAGCGAGCCGGTCGGCTCCACGCTCAGGGTGCACCGCTTCAGTTTCGACAACGGGCTCACGCTGCTCGCCTCGATCGATCCTGCCGCGCCCGTGATCGCGCTGCAGACCTGGGTGCGCGTCGGCTCTCGCTGCGAGAAGCCAGGCAAGACCGGCATCTGCCACCTCTTCGAGCACCTCATGTTCGGTGAGACGGAGGAGCAGGCGCACGGCGCCTTCGATCGTCTGCTCGAGGAAGCGGGCGCCGAGACGAACGCCGCGACCTTCCTCGACTGGACCTACTACCAGCAGAACCTGCCGCGCGAGGCGCTCGAGCTCGCGCTCTCTCTCGAGGCCCAGCGCTTCGCGAAGCTCGTGCTCCGCGAGCCGCAGGTCGCGAGCGAGAAGGAGGTCGTGGCCAACGAGCGCAGGCAGCGCGTCGACGACGACGTCGACGGCGCGGTGAGCGAGCTGCTCTACAAGGAGGCCTTCCGTGTCCACGGCTACGGCGTCCCGACCATCGGCTGGATGGAGGACATCCTCGGCTTCACCCCCGAGGACTGCGTGGCCTTCTACCGGACGTACTACGCCCCCAACAACGCGACCCTGGTGCTCGTGGGCGACCTCGATCTCGAGCGAGCGCTGGCGCTGGTCGACGAGCACTTCGGCAAGCTCGAGCCGAGCTCGATCCCGGTCGAGGACGTGCACCCCGAGCCCCCGCAGACCGAGGAGCGCAGGCTCGAGATCGAGAAACCCACGCCGACCGAGAAGCTCGCCATCGGCTACAAGTCCTGCGCGATCGGCGACTTCGACTTCGCGCCGCTGTCGGTGCTCGGGGAGATCCTCTTCGGCGGCCGCGCCTCGCGCATGCACAAGAAGCTCGTGAAGGAGCTCGAGATCGCGAGTGACGTGCGCGGCTGGGTCGGCTCCTTCCGCGACCCGGCGCTGTTCGACATGGGCGTCACGGCGCGCGAAGAGCACACCTGCGAAGAGCTGCTCACGGCCTTCGACGCGGAGATCCAGCGTCTCCACGAGGAGCCCCCGACCGAAGCCGAGCTCGAGCGCGCCAAGGCGAGGCTCGAGCTCGGGACGCTCCAGAGCCTCGAGAGCGTGGGCGGGCGGGCCGAGACGATCGGCTTCTACGAGACCGTGCTCGGAGAGCCGGGCGCGCTCTTCGGCAAGCTCGCCCAGTACCGCCGCGTGACGCGCGCGGATCTGCTGCGAGTGACCCGCAGGTACCTCGTGCCGACGGGGCGCACGCTCGTCTTCGTGAGGCCGAGCGCCGAGGACGAAGGCGGCGAGGGCGACGAAGCCGACGAGGAAGAGGTGGCTGCGTGAAGGTCTACGTCGAGCCGAGCCCCGCGCTCCCGATCGTCTCCGTCGCGATCGGCTTCCGCTCGGGTGCGGTGAACGATCCCGTCGGCAAGGAGGGGCTCGCGCGCACGACGGCGCGCATGCTCCGACGCGGCTCCTTCGGGCGCAGCGCCGAAGAGACGGAGGAGGCCATCGACGCGCTCGGCGGCGAGTTCGGCGCCGACGTCTCGGTGAGCGCGTCGAACGTGCACGCCGAGGTGATCAGCCGCAAGCTCGACGCCTTCGTGGATCTGGTGAGCGAGGTGCTCGGAGCGCCGAGCTTCGACGAGGTCGAGCTCGGCAAGCTCTTGCGCGAGGCCCAGGCCGAGATCGTGGAGTCGCGGGACAGCGATCGCACGCTCGCCGGACGCGCGCTCCGGCGCACGCTCTTCGAGGGGCACCTCTACGGTCGCCGGGTCGCCGGCAGCCTCGCCTCGCTCGATACGCTCGGCACCGCCGACGTGCGCGCCTTCTACGGTCGCCACTACTGCCGCGCCAACGCGGTCGTCGCGATCAGCGGCGACGTGTCGATGTCCACCGGTGAGGAGATCGCCGAGCGCCTCTTGTCGCGCCTGCCCGAGGGCGAGCCAGCCCCCGACCCGGTGGACGAGCCCCGTCCGAAGCCCGGGCGACACCTCGTGTTCGTCGACAAACCCGACCGCACGCAGATGCAGATGCTCGTCGGCGGGCTCGGCACGAGCGCGAAGGACGAGGACCACCTCGCCGTCATCGTCGGCAACACCGCCTTCGGTGGCACCTTCACCTCGCGCCTGATGCAGGAAGTCCGCGCCAAACGAGGCTGGTCCTACGGGGCCTACTCGCGCGCCGGCTTCGATCGGCACCGCGACGCCTTCACGATGTCGGCCGCCCCCAGCACGAAGGACGCCGCGCCCTGCCTCGCGCTCATGCTCGAGCTGCTGGGCGAGCTGCGCAAGAGCGGGCTCAGCAAGGACGAGGTCGACTTCGTGAAGAGCTACCTGCGAAGGTCGCACGCCTTCGAGATCGACACCGCGCGCAAGCGCGTGCACCAGCGCCTGGAGGAGGCGCTGTTCGATCTGCCCGAGGGCTACCACGCGAGCTACCTCGAGCGTCTCGAGGCCCTCGACGCCGACACGATCAACGCCGCGCTACGTCGACGGCTGCCGGAGGACGAGCTCGTGATCTCGGTGGTCGGCACGCACGCCGAGTCGGGCGCGGCGATCGCCGAGGCGATCCCCGGCCTCGCGAGCACGACCGTCGCTCCCTTCGATCTGGAGTAACCGCGTTCGAGCGACGGCGCGTGAGCGGAGCGTCGTGGCGGAGCTCAGCCGAGCTTGGAGGGCGGAGCCTCTCGGAGCGGGAGGCGCACCGTCTCCCCGCAGCGGGCGCAGCGGCGGACACGCCCCAACCTTGCTGCGCAGTAGAGCCCCTGAGTCACGCCGACGGCCGCGCCCGCGGCGTTACCACCGTAGCCGAGCACCGTGGAGAGCAGCCCGGCGGCGAGCCCTCCACCGAAGCCCAGGCCCCAGAGCCGCCAGTCCGTCAGCATCCCGCGTACGTAGATCCAGGTCGAAGACTCGAGCGCTTCTCGCGGGTGCTCACACATTCCGTGCAAAGTACTGGAACGGTTCAGCGGCACAAGTCGGCGGGTCGAGCCTGCTGCTCCGCCCGCGCGCTCAGCCAGCTTGCTCGGCCGCGTAGGTGTAGAGCACGGCCATGCGCACGGCGACGCCGGCCTCGACCTGATCGAGGATCACGCTCTGCGCGCCGTCGGCCACCTCCGGTGAGATCTCGACGCCGCGGTTCATGGGGCCGGGGTGCATCACGATCGCGTCGGGTTTGGCCAGCGCGAGGCGCGCCTTCGAGAGCCCGAAGGTGCGGCTGTACTCGCGCATCGTCGGGAGGAACACGCCCGAGAGACGCTCCCTCTGCACCCGCAGCATCATGACGACGTCGGCGCCCTCGAGCGCCGGCTCGAGCCGGTCGTGGACCTCGACGCCGAGCACCTCGGCGTGGGGTGGGAGCAGCGTGTGCGGCGCGGCGAAGCGCACGCGCGCCCCGAGCGTCGAGAGCAGCGCCGCGTTCGAGCGCGCTACCCGACTGTGCAGGATGTCGCCGCAGATCGCGACCGTGAGCCCCTCGAGGGCGCCCTTGTGCTTGCGGATCGTGAAGGCGTCGAGCAGGGCCTGGGTGGGGTGCTCGTGCGTGCCGTCGCCGCCGTTGATGACGGCGACGCCGCTCGAACGCGCCACGTACTCGGCGGCGCCGCTCGCGGCGTGGCGGATGACGACCAGATCGGGTCGCATCGCCTCGAGCGTCTTGATCGTGTCGAGCAGGGTCTCGCCCTTGGTCGTGCTCGACGACGAGCCGCTCAAGTTGACGACATCCATGCTGAGGCGCTTGCCCGCCAGCTCGAAGCTCGTGCGCGTGCGGGTCGAGGCCTCGAAGAACACGTTCAGCAGCGTCTTTCCGCGCAGGGCGGGGACCTTCCGCACGCTGCGGCGCGACACCTCGAAGAAGCTCTCCGCCGCGTCGAGCAGGCGGAGAGCTTCGCCGCGCGAGAGCTCGGCCGCGGTGAGCAGCGAGCGATGCCGCCACGGCGGCGCGATCGAGGCCGGGCCGAAGTCGTCGAGCGGGACCGTGGCTGAAGCTGCGTCGGGCGCGGGAGGCGCTGAGCCTGTCATCGGGAGCTCCGTTGCGAGGGCGCGGCGGCCGGCGCCGGCACGACGATGGCCCAGGGCTCGACGTCGCCCGGCTCGGGCCCGGTGCGTTTACCGACCACCTCGACGCGCCGGCCGGTGGGCACCTCGACCCGGAGGCCGACGTAGTCGGGCTGGATGGGCAGCTCGCGCCCTCCGCGGTCGACGAGCACGGCGAGCTCGATCCGGCGAGGGCGCCCGTAGTCGAGCACGGCGTCGAGCGCAGCGCGGATCGTGCGGCCGGTGTGGAGCACGTCGTCGACGAGCACCACGCGTCGCCCCTCGAGCGCGACCGGGATGCGGCTCGGCCCGATGCGCGGGTTGGGCAGCGCGGTGGCGGCGTCGTCGCGGTAGAGCGTGACGTCGACGGAGCCGAGCACGACGGGGATCGTGGGCCCCGCGGCGGCCTCGATCTTCCGCGCGATGCGCGTCGCGAGCGGGTCGCCGCCGCGGCGGATCGCGACGAGCAGGAGAGGCCCCTCATCCCCGCGTGCGCGCTCGGCGATCTCGGCCGAGATGCGCGCGAGGCAGTCGGCCACCCCCGCCGGGTCGAGTAGGACCTCGCTCATCGAGAGGCGTGTCGCAGCGCCCCGCTGCGTCGTCAAGTCGCTCCGATCCGAGGTGCGAGCGCCCGCGCCGAGGCCTCAATCGGGCTCGAAGATCACGCGCTGGGTGGGCTCGATGGCGTAGTAGGCCTCCCAACCCGGGCGCTGGAAGCTCAGCGCACCGAAGCCGTTCACGAGCACGGAGAGCAGCACGAGGCCCCAGAACGGCGCGCCGAGCCTGCGTCGGCCGAGCGCGATCATCACGACGAGCAGCGGGCAAAAATCGTTGGAGAACCGATAACCAAACTGCAGCCAGCCGGTGTTCTGGTAGAGGAGCGCGGGCAGGGCCACCGCGAAGGCTGCGCAGGCCACCCCCACGTAGCTCGCCCGCCGCGCGCCCCAGAGCCGCCGAGGCCACAGCGCCCAGAGGAGAAAGGGCGAGGTGATCCAGAGCGCCAGGCCGTGTCCGCTGATCTGCAGCGGCGCGCCCTTCGCCCCCAGGAACGGCGTGCTCGCGAGCATCACGCCCAGGTTGCGACCGAGGTAGTGGAGCGAGAACAGGCCCCAGCGCTCGATCCTCGGTCGCCAGGCGATGGCGAGGTGGCGGTGACCGAACTCGAAGGCGTCGCCGAAGCGCGCGTGGTTGTGCCACGCGAGCAGGGCGCCGACGACGAGCACCGGCAGGGCGAAGCGAGCGAGGTCGCGCGCGGCGCGGCGCCACGCCGCCCCGTCGCAGGGGGCGGCGTCGAGCTCGCGCCTCGTGCGGGCGTAGAGCTCGACGAAGAAGAGCGGGGCGAGGAAGAGCAGCGGAGTGCGGGTCGCGCACGCGAGCCCGAGCGCGACTCCCGCCCAGAGGGGAGAGCGCGCGTCGAGGCTCGTCGCGATGAAAGCGGCGGCGAGCGCGAAGCCCGTGACGTGCGCGGCGAACCACACCGTGCCCTGCACGGCGGTGAACCAGAACACCGTCCCGAAGGCCGAGGCCAGCGCGAGCCCTGCGTTCTCCACGAAGCTCCGCTGCGAGCGCCCGAGCTCGCTGAGCCGCGCGAGCGCCACGTAGAGCAGGGCGGGGCCGAGCCCGGCCAAGAGCACGAAGACGAGCCCGTCTCGGGTCGCTTCTGCGGAGCCTGCGAGCGCGACGACCGGCAGCAGCAGCACCGCGGGGAAGGGCGGGAAGCTCACGTGGACCTCGCCGTCGAACACGGCGAAGTCGTTGTGGCCGGTGTACTCGGGTACGCCCCGCGCGAGGTGGAGCTGCCCATCGAGCCAGGCCTCGGCGAGCAAGGCGAAGTGGTTGAACGGGGTGTGCGTGCCGAGGCGCTCGTTCGGCGCGGAGACGAGCAGCGCCAGGGTGACGAGCAGGTAGATCGCGGCGGCGACCCAGCGCACCGGAGGAGCTTCGTTCCGCCACCACACGGGAGCGACCCTACACGTCGGAGCGCGGGTCCGCGATCCTGCGTGAGCGCGGCGCCTCGGCCTGCGACGGGTCGGGCGAAGCCGCTCGGCCCGAGGAGCCGCGCGGATCGATTCGCGGCGAAGAGCTTGCGTGAGACGGCGATCGGCGCTAATCCGGCCGGCCCCCGGGAGTTCGTCGTGCAGCCCCTACTGGTCGTTCCCCACAGTGATATCGACGTCGCAGGCCTCCGCCTCGACGCCGAGCTCCCGCCGAGCTGGCTCGACGCACAGCTCGAGGAGGCCTCTGCGGTCGCGCTCGGGCCAGGGCGGGTATCGGCGCGCCTGTCGAGCTCGGGTCGCGCCGACGTCGTCGTGCGTGGCGAGGTCGACGCCAAGGTGCGGGTGCCCTGCGCGCGGTGCCTCGGGCCCGCCGAGCTCGAGCTGCACGGGGAGCTGTCCCTGCTGCTCCAGCCCCGGCCGGGGCTCGCCCACGAGCACGGTGGCTCCTCCGGCCGCCGGGCGGCACGCGCTGGCGCCTCGAAGCCCGCCGTCCCGAGCGCGAAGGGCTCGCAGAAGGGCGACGTGTCCACGTCGACCTCGGCGGTTTCGGTGCCCAAAGCGCGCGAGAGCGCGCGCTCGAACGGCTCGGCGAAGCGCGGCGGCGCGCGTGCCGGCTCCACCCCGAAGGCGAGCCTGCCCGAGTACGAGTTCAGCTCGGAAGAGGCGGAGATCGACGAGTACGATGGCGAGCGAGTGGTGCTCGACGCCTTCGTCCGCGAGGCGCTCCTCCTCGAGCTCCCCAGCTTCCCCTTGTGTTCCGAGGCCTGTCCAGGTATCGACGACGCCCCGTCCGTGGGCCACGTGCCCGCGGCCGAACCCAGTTCTTCCGGTCGCTCGAACCCCTTCGAAGCGCTCCGACAGCTGCTCCCGGATGGTGGCGGCGAAGAACCAGCCACGCCACCGCGGCCTTCGCCCCGCGAGCTGTCGAAGGCTGCCAAGGCCTCGCACAAGAGCAAGCCGAGAATCCGCGCCTCGCTCGCTCACCGAAACAAGAAATGACTGCTCTCCGGTGGAGCCCGCTCAGGGCGCGCCGGTCCTGCACCCGACGTCAAGGAGATCATCGTGGCCGTCCCCAAGCGAAAGAAGACCCCCCCGAAGCGCGACATGCGCCGCGCGCAGCACGACAAGGTCGAGCCGATCCAGCTCGTGGCCTGCCCGAACTGCGGCGAAGCGATGCGCACGCACCGCGCCTGTGGCGCCTGCGGCTACTACGCCGGGCGCAAGGTCGTCGCGACCAAGACGCCGGCCTGAGGCGAGCTGCCGGGCCTGCGCTCAGGCCTGGCTCGCTCGCGGCGGCCGCTCCGAGGCGGCCAGCGTTCGGAGGCGCGCACCCCGCGGTGTGCGCCTTCGGCCGTGGTGCGAGCACGATTCGTTCCTCAGCTGTCGCCGTTGCCCCTGTTTTCTGGCGAGGCGTCGGTGTAATCACGATCTAGCTCGTTCGGTGGAGATGTAACCATGCGTCGTTTCGTCCTCGCTTCCGTTCCCGCGTGTTTCGCGCTCGTCTTCGGTCTCGCCTGCGCAGAGTCCACCTCCGATGGTTTCGGCGGCGGCGACGAAGGTGGCGCAGGGCAGGGAGGCGCCTCCACGACGCAGTCGACCACCACCACGACCACGAGCGCCACGACGTCGACGACCTCGACCACGACCTCGACGTCGGCGTCGACCACCGCCTCGACGACGGCGAGCACCACGGCGTCCACCACCTCCTCCTCGACGACGACCGGCGGTGGGAGCTGCGACCCGATCGCGTGCGTGCAGATGTGTCTCGAGCAGCTGGGCATCGGCGAGTGCGTGGGCAACACCTGCGTCTGCGAGCCGCTCATCCCGAGCGGCGGCGGCAGCCTCATCGGCTCGAGCGGGAGCTTCTTCATCGCCGAGCCAGGGCAGGGCGGAGCCTCGGCCGAGTCCGGCTTCGAGTACGACGGCTTCGAACCGGCGGAGTGATGCGCTGAGTCGGCGAGGCGCTGGCCTGGCGAACGCTGGCCTGGCGAACGCTGGGCTGGCGCAGCGCGAGGCGCGGAGCCCGACTCTCGGCACGCGTCTCACGCCGTCCGAGCGCGTCGTTCGAGGTCGCGCCGGAAACTAGCACCTTCAACGAAGCGCCCCTCGAGCGCCCCCTGCTCGACGAGCGCGCAGCGCGTTCGGGCGCGGCGCGCGAGCCCCGCCTCTACCCTCGGCGGGTGACGCTGGCGCGTGACCCCGGAGAGCACGACCGATGAAGATCGCCTGGCTGTTTCCCGGACAAGGCTCCCAAGAGGTCGGCATGGGCCGCTCGGTCGCGGAGGCCTACGCCTCCGCCCGCGCGGTCTTCGACGAGGCCGACGCGGCGCTCGGGGAGACCGAGGGCCGGAGCTTGTCCTCGCTCTGCTTCGAGGGCCCGCTCGAGGCGCTGACGCTGACGGCGAACACGCAGCCCGCGCTCGTGGCTACGAGCGCCGCGATCGTAGCCGCGATCCGAGAGGCGCACCCGTCGCTTCCTGCGCCGACCGTCGCGCTCGGGCATTCGCTCGGCGAATACAGCGCACTCACCGCCGCTGGCGCGCTCACGCTCTCCGACGCGGTGCGCCTCTGCCGCGCGCGCGGTGAGGCGATGCAGGCCGCGGTGCCTCCCGGGCAGGGCTCGATGGCCGCCGTGATGGGTCTCGAGCCCGCCGTGCTCGAGGCCGTGTGCGCGGAGGCCTCGCGGCCCGAGGAGCCGGTGTCGCCGGCCAACTTCAACGCGCCCGGGCAGATCGTGATCGCCGGCTCGGCCGGCGCCGTCGCGCGCGCGCTCGAGCTGGCCCAGGCGCGCGGCGCGAAGTGCATCCCGCTCAAGGTAAGCGCGCCCTTCCACTGCGCCCTCATGCGCCCCGCAGCGGACGCGCTGCGCACGAAGCTCGCGACGGTGCGCGTGGAGCCGCTGCGCTTTCCAGTGATCGCCAACGTCGACGCCGAGCCGAACGCCGACGGCGCTCGGGTCTCCGACCTGCTCGTGCGTCAGGTCGACGCTCCGGTCCAGTGGACGCGCTCGATCGAGCGCGCGGCGGCCTCGGGGGTCACGCTCGCGCTGGAGATCGGGCCGGGCAAGGTGCTCGCGGGGCTGGTGAAGCGCATCGACAAACGCATCCGCGTGATCAACGTCGCCGACGCCGACGCGGTCGCGAGGCTCGCCGACGAGCTGGGTTGAGGCTCGCCGACGAGCTGGCTCGAGGCTCGCCGACGAGCTGGCTCGAGGCTCACCGCCAGCCCACGCGGAGCGACGGTACCGGGGCGCGGCCCCTGACAGTGGCACCATCCAAGGACTCCTGGAGAAGCGATGTTCCGACTCGAAGGCAAGGTGGCGATCGTCACGGGCGGTTCGCGAGGCATCGGCCGCGCGACGGCGGAGGCGCTCGCCTCGCACGGCGCGACCGTGGTCCTCACGTACGTGCGCGGCGAAGAGGAAGCGAAGAAGGCCGTCGCCGCGATCGAAGCCGCCGGTGGCAAGGCGGAGGCCGTGGGCTTCGACGTGTCCGACATGGCCGCCTCCGAGGCGGCAGTCGCCGAGATCGCGAAGCGCCACGGGCGCCTCGACGTGTTGGTCGCGAACGCCGGCATCGCCATCGACGGCCTCGCGCTGCGCATCAAGGAGGAGGAGCTCGACCGGCTCTTCGCCGTCAACGTCAAGGGCGCGATCGCCTGCGCGCGCGCGGCCATCAAGGTCATGATGCGCGCGAAGACGGGGCGCATCGTGCTGCTGTCGAGCGTGGTCGGCGAGATGGGCAACGCTGGTCAGACGGGCTACGCCGCGACCAAGGCCGCCCTGCTCGGCGTCACCAAGTCGCTCGCGCGAGAGTACGCGTCGCGCAACATCACGGTGAACGCGGTCACGCCGGGTTTCATCGACACCGAGATGACGGCGGGGCTGCCCGCCGAGGCGAAGTCGAAGATGCTCGAGGCCGTGCCGCTCGGACGCACGGGGACCGCGAACGAGGTCGCGGCGTGCGTGGCCTTCCTCGCTTCGGACGAGGCCGCCTACGTGACGGGGCAAGCGCTGAGGGTCAACGGCGGCATGTACGTCTGAGCCGGGGCCTCGCTCGAGCGCCCCCGCTCGACGCACCAGCGCACCCCTCTTCGTGCCGCGCGTCGGCGAGGCGAATTGGGGGTGCCGCGGCGCTCGAAACTAGGTTAGTACGCGGTCGCTCGAAGGGCCGCTCGCTCGAGCGAGCGACAGACTCTCGGTGCTGCCGCAGGTTGGCAGTACCCCCCAAGGCCGGCTCGAAGTCGGTCGCGGATCATCTGGAGGATTACCATGGCTGAAGGTCGGGACATCACGGCCGAGGTGAAGCGGATCATCAAGGAGCAGCTCGACGTCGACGAGAAGGACATCAAGCCGGAGTCGACCTTCATCGACGATCTCGGCGCCGACTCGCTCGGGCTCGTGGAGCTGGTCCTGGCCTTCGAAGAGGCCTTCGAGATCGACATCCCGGACGAGGACACGGAGAAGATCCGCACCGTCCAGGACGCGATCAGCTACATCGAGCAGCACGCGAAGAAGTGAGCGTGCAGGTTCTCGGAGTTCGGCCACGCCCCGAGAGGCGCGAGGTCGGGCTCCGAGCCTGAGGGCTGCCGCGCGAGCGTGCTCGGCGGCGCTCTCGGCTCGGCGCGATCGTGCGCGCCGAGTCTCGGGCAGGGCGCGGAGGAATCGAGGTCCAATGAGACGCGTCGTGATCACGGGCATCGGCTTGGTGACCCCTTGCGGCGTCGGTACGGCCGAGACCTGGGCCAACGTCGTCGCAGGCAAGAGTGGGATCGGTCCGATCACGCTCTTCGATGCGACTGGCTACCCGACGACCATCGCCGGCGAGGTGAAGGGCTTCGAGGCCGAGCGCTACATCCCTCGCAAGAAGCTGAAGGAGATGGGGCGGTTCTCGCACCTGGCGATCGCCGCGTCGAAGATGGCGTGGGACGACGCACGCCTCACGAGCGACGACCCCGACCTCGAGACCACCGGTAGCTTCATCGGCGTCGGACTCGGCGGGCTGGAGAACCTCTACCAGCAGTCGATCACCCTGCACGAGAAGGGGCCTTCACGCATCAGCCCCTACTTCATCCCCGTGGTGATCGCGAACCTCGCGGCCGGCCAGGTCGCGATGACGCTGGGGCTGCGCGGTCCGAGCTACGCGAACACGAGCGCCTGCGCCTCGAGCGCCCACTCCATCGGCGAGGCCTTCGAGTGGATCCGCCGAGGGCGCGCCTCGATGATGGTCGCGGGCGGCTCGGAGGCGACGATCAGCGGGCTCGGCATCGCGGGCTTCTCGGCGATGTTTGCCCTCTCCAGGCGCAACGACGAGCCCGAGCGAGCGAGCAGGCCGTGGGATCGTGGTCGAGACGGCTTCGTCTGCGCAGAAGGCGCGGGGGTGCTCGTGCTCGAGGAGCTCGAGCGCGCCAAGAAGCGCGGGGCACGGATCTACGCCGAGGTCACCGGCTACGGCGCCTCCTGCGACGCCTACCACCTCACCAAGCCCGCACCGGAGGGTGAAGGCGCCCAGCGAGCGATGCGCGCTGCGCTCGCCGACGCCGCCGTCGCGCCCGACGCGGTCGACTACGTGAACGCCCACGGCACCTCGACCCCGCACGGCGATCTCGAGGAGGCCCGCGCGATCGCGAAGGTCTTCGGCGCTCACGCGCTCGACAAGAAGCTCTGGGTGAGCTCCACCAAATCGGTCATGGGCCACCTGCTCGGCGGCGCGGGCGGCGTCGAAGCGGCGCTCAGCGCGCTCGCCATCGCCGAGGAGACGATCCCTCCCACCGCGAACCTCGACGACCCCGATCCGGAGGCGCCGCTCGATTTCGTGCCGCACGAGGCGCGCAGCCGCAAGGTGGCTCACGCGCTGAGCAATTCCTTCGGCTTCGGGGGCACCAACGCCTCGCTCCTGCTCTCACGCTTCTCGGGCTGATCGCCGTGCGTTGCCCCTTCTGCGGACACGGCGAAGATCGCGTGATCGACTCGCGCGCGTCCAACGTCGGCGACGTGATCCGTCGCCGGCGCGAGTGCGAGAGCTGCGAGCGCCGCTTCACGACCTACGAGCGCGTCGAGTACACCGTGCCCGCCATCGTGAAGAAAGATGGCCGGCGCGAGCCCTTCGACCGGCAGAAGATCATCGCCAGCATGAGCATCGCGCTGTCCAAGCGCCCGGTCTCCTCCGAGCGCATCGCCGCCATCGCCGACGAGATCGAGCGTGATCTCGCGCTGACCGACGCGCGGGAGATCCCGTCCGCCGCGATCGGTGAGAAGGTGATGACGCGGCTCCGGGAGCTCGACGAGGTGGGCTACGTGCGCTTCGCCTCGGTCTACCGATCGTTCCGGGACATCGGAGAGTTCGCGGCCGAGCTCGGCCGCCTCGCTGCGGGGGAGTCCGAGCCCGTAGAGCCGCGCCCCGGAGCCGAAGGTGCGGTCGCCCAGCCCGAGAGGAGCGCCACATGACGATCGCACCGGAGCACGTCGAAGCGATGCGTCAGGCGATCGCCGAGGCCGGCAGCGCGCTTCCCTCGCCGAACCCACCGGTCGGCGCGGTGGTGCTCTCCGCCGCCGGCAAGCTCGTGGCCTCGGCCCACCACCTGCGCGCCGGCGCGGAGCACGCCGAGGTCGCCGCGCTCACGATGGCGGGCGCGGAGGCGCGCGGCGGCTCGCTCTACGTGACGCTCGAGCCCTGCAACCACCACGGCAAGACGCCACCGTGCGTCGACGCGATCCTCGCGGCCGGCATCAAGAAGGTCTTCATCGGAACGCGCGATCCCAACCCGCACGTCGACGGTGGAGGCATCGAGCGCCTCGAAGAGGCGGGCGTCGAGGTCACGCTCGGGGTCGCAGAGGCCGAGGCGCGCGACCTCATCGAGCCGTGGGCGACCTTCATCACCACGGGCATGCCCCACATCTCACTGAAGCTCGCGCTCTCGCTCGACGGGCGCATCGCGACGCGGACCGGCGCCTCGCGCTGGGTGACGGGCCCCGAAGCGCGCGCCAAGGTCCAGGAGCTGCGGGCGCAGAGCGACGCCATCGTGGTCGGCATCGGCACCGCCCTCGCCGACGACCCCCTGCTCACCGTGCGCGATCCCGCCTTCGAGGGCCGCACGCCGCGCCGGGTCGTCTTCGACTCCGCGCTGCGCCTGCGCCCGGACAGCAAGCTCGCGCAGTCGGCGACCGAGGCGCCGGTCATCGTGATCACCACCTTCGAGGCCTCGACCGAGGCGGAGCGTGCACTCGCATCGCACGGCGTGAACGTGATCCGGGTGGCGGCGACCGCAGAGGGGCGCATCGACGTGGAGGCAGCGCTGAGGCTGCTCGCGGCGATCGGGGCCGTCACCGTCCTCGTCGAGGGAGGCGCGGAGCTCGCAGGCACCTTGCTCGCGGCGCGCCTCGCGCACCGCATGCACGCCTTCATCGCGCCGGTGCTGCTCGGGCCTCGAGGTCGCCCGGGCGCGGTCGACTGGGCCGGCCCTGACACGCCCGCCGAAGCGCCGCGCATCGCCGATCCCCAGTGGGAGTGCGTGGGGCGCGACGCCTACGTCTGGGGCAAGCTCGAGTTCCCGTCGCGCGGCTGAAGACCTGACCGGTGCGGCGCTCGGGCTCGGGCCCCGAGCGCGACACGCTCAGCGTGCGCGGCTCGTTCCGCCTGGAGCGACGCTCAGCGCGCGGCCTTCTGCATCTTGCGCTGGACGATCTTCTTCTTGAGCACGCCGAGGTGATCGACCATGAGCACACCGTCGAGGTGGTCGTGCTCGTGCTGGATCGCGACGGCGAGCAGCCCCTCGGCCTCGAGTTCGAAGGGCTCACCCGCGCGGTCGAGGGCCCGCACCCGCACGTAAGCCGCGCGTTTGACGTCTTCGCTGACGCCGGGGAAGGAGAGGCAACCCTCTTCCCAGATCTGACTGCCGCGCCGCTCGAGGATCTCCGGGTTGATGAAGACCTTGAGGTCACTCGGCTCGTCTTCGGAGGCGATGTCGACCAGGAAGAGGCGATGAGGCTCGCCGATCTGCGTCGCGGCGAGGCCGACGCCGGGCGCGGCGTACATGGTCTCCGCCATGTCGTCGATGAGCGAGCTGATCTCGGGGGAGACCCCGGCCACCGGCTCGGCCTTCTGGCGCAGGCGAGGGTCCGGGTAGTGCAAGATGGTGCGGATGGCCATGTGCGGTCTCCGAGTGTGGTGACGCCGAGAAAGCGCGCCGTCAAGCGCGCGACCTCGGAGGAGCTCCTCCGCTCGCCGGAGCTCAGCGAGCAGCGCGCTTGAAGATCGACGCGTCGAGCTGCACGCCGCGGGCGACGAGGTCTTCCGCGAGGCGCGGGACGACGCCGGTGGCGTGGAAGCTGCCCTCGACCGTGCCACCTGCCGCGGTCCGGTCGACGCTGAACTCGAACACGTCTCGCAGGCCGAGCGGCGAGCCCGGCTCGAGCGCGAACTCCGCGACGCGCATGACCCTCGTGCGCCCGTCGGGCAGCCGCGCCACCTCGACCACCAGATCGAAGGACGAGGCCAACCACTCGCGCGCGGTGTCGAGCACGAGGCCGGCCCGCGAGGCCGTGAGGTCGGCAGGCAGCCGCGCGACCAGGTGGCGCAAGCTCGGAGCACGTGCCGCGGCCAACACTCCGTCGAGGCCATCGCCGATGGCGTCGACGACCTCTCCGACGACGTGCCCCGCGAAGGCGCCCACGACGAGCCGGTCAGGTCGTACGCGGATGGCCGCACGCACGGCCCGAGCGCCCTCGACGGCGGTGTCTCCGAGGAACATCGAGATGGTGTGCGGCTGGTCGAAGACGAGCTCGTCGTCTTCCTGGAGCACGACGAGGCGGTCGTCGAGGCTGCCCGCGCCAGCGAGCGCACCGAGCACCGAGGAGGCGCCCGACTGCACCGCACCGGTGACGAGGATGTTCGCGCGCCCCTGCACGGCGTGGGTGAACAGGGTCGCCATCGCGCGGGAAATCGTCCCTGCTCGGACGAGATCGTCGAGCGATGCGAAGGCGCGCTGCGGCCTGCGCAGCACGAGCATGTGGCCGTCGCCGGAAGCAGGCGGCAACACGCCGAAGAAGCGCACGCCCGACGGCAGCCGCCGGTCGACGAAGAGCTCTCGGTCGCGGAGCGGCTCGCCCGCGCGCACGCAGAGCCGGCGTACGACGCGAGCCACGGCCGCTTCGCTGGTGAACGCGATCTCGGTCGCGATCTGGCGCTTGTCGTGCACGGCGATCACGTGATCGTGCCGCACGATCTGGATCTCCTCGACGTGCTCGTCGTCGAGCAGCGGACCGATCGGGCCGAGCTCGAGCAGCTCGCGCCGCGCCTCGGCGACGAGCACCTCGGCGTCGATCCCCTCGGGCAGCTCGCGTGCAGCGCCGAGCGCTTGCGCCTGCTCGCCGAGCGCACGCTCGATCGCCGACACCAGCCCGTGCTCGACGTGCGCGCCGGTGGACAGCGACTCGAGAGGCAAGGTCTGCGTCGCGCGATCCATGAGCTTGGCGAGCGCGACTCGATGTGCCGAAGCCTGGACGTGATCGACGACGCCGTCGCTCGCGGCCGCCTGACGAACCGACGAGCGCGGCACGCTCGGGCTCCCGGAGCTCGAGAGCCCCGAAGAGCTCGGGAGGCTCGCGGGGGGCGGGGGGCGGACGCTGCCCGAGGCCACGGGCGCCTCGACGTCGCTGATCACCGCCGCGGGCGCGGCGACGGGTGCGGGAGCTGCGATTGGAGGTGCAGCAACGACCGGCGCAAGCGCCACGGGCGCGGGCGCCGCGATGGGCGGCGGAGGCGGCGCAGCGATGGGCGCAGGCGGAGCTGGCGCCACGGGGACCGGTGGCGGCGGCACGGGCGCAGGCGGCACGGGTGCAGGCGGGACCGGCGCCGGCGCGGCGGGGGCGGGCGGCGGCGGCGCAGGGGCGGGCGGGGGGGGCGG
>CALKVW010000229.1 GCA_938004785.1 uncultured Polyangiaceae bacterium | reverse complement strand
CTTGCGTGCGCCCCGGCGCGCGGCCCTCCCACTCGCGCACGGGAGCCTTCGCAGCGTGACCCGCGACCTTGCGCTCGATCGCGCCGAACAGCTCGCGCGCCGCGTGATGGCCAGCGTTCTTGAGCAGCTCGTTGCGCGCGGCGACCTCGAGGATCGAAGCCATGTCGCGCCCGGGGCGCACCGGCACGGCGAGCTCGGGCACGCTCACGCCGAGGATCACCTCGAAGCGCTCGTCGAGCCCGAGGCGATCGAGCTCGAGCTCGTCGCTCGCTTGCACGAGGCGCACGACCACGTCGATGCGCTTGCGCTCGCGGATCGCGGTGACGCCGAAGAGATCCTTGATGTTGAGGATGCCCAGGCCACGCACCTCGAGGTGGTGCCTGAGCAGCTTCGCGGGCTGGCCGAAGAGCATGCCCGGGGGCCGGTAGTCGCACTCGACCACGTCGTCGGCGACGAGGCGGTGACCGCGCATGACCAGATCGAGCGCGCACTCGCTCTTGCCCACGCCGCTCGGGCCCATGAGCAGCAGCCCCACGCCGAAGACGTCGATCAGCACGCCGTGCAGGCGCTTGCGCGGCGCGAGGCGCTCGTCGAGCAGCGCGTGCAGCGCGGTGATCGTCACGCTCGAGCGCTCGGAGGCGTGCACGAGCGGGGTCGCCGTCGCCTCGGCGTGCCGCACGAGGTCGTCGCCGGCCGGGCCGAGCTCACCGGTGACGAAGACGCAGGAGAGGCCGAGCGCGAAGAAGCCCTGCAGCGCCGCGTCACGGGCGCCCTGATCGAGCCGTTCGAGGTAGGACTGCTCGGTCTGCCCGAGGATCTGGATGCGCGTCGCGACGATGCCGTGATCGTGCCCGGCGAGCGCGAGCCCGGACTTCTGGATGCGCGTGTGGGCGATGCTGCGATCGCTGCCGCCCTCCCCCGCGAGCAGCCGCACGCGGAGGCCGAGCGCGGGATCCGACAGCAGCGCCCTGGCCGACATCGAGGGCCGCGTGCTCTTCGCGGCGACGGGCGCCGAGCCCACGAAGGTCTCGTCGTCGACCCACTCGACCGCCGCGCCCAAGCTGCGGTCGGAGTGCGGCGGCAGGGAGCCGCCCGAGCTCGCGGGCGCCACCCGCGACGGAGGGTCGTCGTCCTTCAACGTCGTGCCTCTTCCTCGGTGGCGATGATGCCGAAGGCCTCCTCGCTCGACGCGGCTTGGACCAACCGAGCGCGGAAGTCGTCGTCGCGCAAGAGGCGCGAGACCTTGGCGAGCGTCTTCAGGTGCTCGCCGGTGCTCTTGCGGGGCCCGACGATGGCGAACACGATCGACACCGGCAGGCCGTCGATCGCGTCGAAGCCGATGGGCTCCGGGCAGAGCAGCACCGCGCCGATGATGCGGTCGAGCCCCTCGACGGAGGCGTGCGGGATGGCGACCCCGCCTCCGACCCCGGTGGACTGCAGCTCTTCACGCCGCACCAGCACTCCCTCGACGGTGTCGACCGAGAGGCTCGCGTCGAAGCTCGAGAGGAGCTCGGCGAGGCGGTGCAGCGCCTCGCTCTTGGTGCGCACGCGCTCGCGTTCATGGCGGGCGACTGCCACGCGCCGAGGATGGAGGATGTCGACGACCTGCATGTCCCGAGCTGAGGCCCTCGCTGGGCTGGTCTGGCGGCGTTTCGGTCTGGCTGCGTTGCTGGGGTGCGCCCGCGCCTCCCCCGAAGCCCGGGCCCGAGAAACTTAGCAGAAGACGACGAGGCGGGCAGCGTTCGACGTGCGTTCGTCGAACCCCACCCGCCTCGTGGGACGGAGCCACCGAGGGCCCCGCCCGCGGCTCGGCGGAGCGGGCTCTCGTGGAGCCCAGCTCCGAGCGAGCTCAGCCGAGCGTGCTCAGCCGAGCGAGCTCAGCCGAGCGAGCTCAGCCGCGCGTGCCGCGCTGCGACTCGCGGTCGGCCTGCGCCGCGAACTCGCGCGCGCTCATGCCGCCGTGCTTCTTCGCTACGTTCGCGCCCTTCTCGGCGTGCACCTGGCGCTCGAGCTTGTCGAGCACCATGTCGATCGACGCGTACATGTCCGGGCTGCGCTCGGTTCCGTGGAAATTGCTGCCTCCTGCCTGGACGCGCACGTCCACGACGTGGTCGAGACCTTCGACGGCGAGTGTCACGTGGGCAGTCATCGGCTGCCGGAGAAACTTCTGGAGCTTGGAGATCTTCTCGTGAGCGTGATTCTTCACGGCTTCCGAACCATCCATGTGCCGGAACGTGACGCTGATGTTCATGGAACCTTCCTTCCCCCCCGGGTGCCCGTCCGCTGGGAGCGGGCAGATCGAACCGGGCGGACTCCGGGCGTAGACCTCTCGATGCTAGACGAGGTCGGCCGGCTCTTGCTCGCTTCGTTTGTGGAACCCGTCACATTCCTGCCGCATTCCGGACACGCTCCCTGGGGAGCGCCGCCGGGCGCGGCGACCGGGGCTGGCCGCCGCGCGCCCGCCGGAGGCGGCGACCGGGGTCGCGCTCAGCTCGCGGGCGCCACCGCTCTCGGGTGCGCGTCGCCGCCGACCTGGAGCCGGGCGAAGATCGCGTCGGCCTTCACTTCCATGCGTCGGGCCTCGGCGAGGTTCTGCGCGTCGCTTCCGAGCTCGGGCTCGGCGCGCAGGAAGGCGGCGTAGACCTTGAACGTGCGCGCCAGCTCGATCTCGTTGCCGATCTCCTCGAAGATGCGGGCGCTGCGCGCGTAGTACTCGCGCGCCGAGCGTGTGTGCGAGGCGCCCCAGCCGCCGGCGGCGGTGATGTCTCCGAGCGTACGCAGCGCGACGCCCAGGTGCACCCGGCTGCGCAGCTCGGCGAAGAGATCGACGCTGCGGCTGATGCACTCGCGCGCCTTCACCAGATCGCCCTGCGCGAGGTAGGCGTTGCCGAGCACGCGCTTGGCCTCCGCGAGCCCGAGGTGGTCACCGAGCTCGTCGAACTGCTCCTCGGCCTGCTCGAGCACCTTGATCGCCTCGGCTGGGTTGCCGGCGCGGTGGTGCGTCTCGCCCACGTTGGCGAGCACGAGCGCGATGCGGTTCTTGTCGCCGATCTGGCGGGCGACCTCGAGCGCGTCGCGGAAGATCGACAGGGCGCGCTCGTACTCGCGACGATCCTGGGAGAGTGTGCCGAGGTTGTTGAGCGTCTGGATGACGCCGACCAAGTCGCCGATCTCGCGGCGGATCTGCAGGGCCTGCTCGAAGTGCTCGATGGCTTGGCCGAAATCGCCCGTCTCGTGCAGCACGATGCCGAGGTTGTTCAGGCTGAGCGCGATGCCGCGGCGGTCGCCGAGCCGGCGCCTGCGCGTGAGGCCCTCGCGCAAGAGCCCCAGCGAGGCGGCGTAGTCGCCCCGCAGCCACGCGAGCTTGCCGAGGTCGTCGTAGCTCGAGGCGACGCCTCGCGCGTCGCCGGCGGATCGGAAGAGCGCCATCGCGGCCTCGAGGTGGCGCCCGGCCTCGTCGAGCTGCCCGGTGTCGCGGTAGAGCCGGCCGATGCGGTTGTGCGCCGCGCCTCCCTTGGACTTGCGGTCGAGCCGCCAGGCGAGATCGAGCATCTCGCGGAAGGCGGCGAGCGCGTCGTCGATGTGCCCGCCGAGCAGCAGCACGTCGCCGTGGTTGTGCAGCACGTCGATGCGCCGGCCGACGTGGCCGTCGCCGAGCAGGCCGAGCCCACGCTCGTAGTGCTGCGAGGCCGTGGTGGAGGCGTAGTGCGCGCGCGCGAGATCGCCGGCTTCGACGAAGGCGAGGCCCGCAGCCAGCGCGTCGCCCGCGCGCTCGCGGTGCTCGGCGAGCATCGCGACGAACTCCTCGCTCGTGCGGGTATGCGCGTGGTGGTCGAGCCAATCGGCCAGGAGCGCGTGCAAGCGGCGGAGCGCCGTGGGCGCGATGCGCGAGCGGATCGTCTCGCGCTCCTTGTTGTGCTTGAAGGCGTACTCGTCCGAGCCCGGGAAGGTGGAGTCGGGCAGCTTGAGCACGTAGTCGCGGCTCTCGAGATCGCTGAGCAGCGCGCGGATGCGCTTGCGCTCCGGGCTCTCGGCGCGCTCGTCGACGAGCGCCGCGCCCTGCGCCTCGAGCGCGGCGCCGGGCGCTTCGAGCGTGGAGCTGGGCTCGTCGAGCGGCTGGGAGGGCGCCGAGGGAGCCGCGGTCTTGCCGGCGGCTTCGCCGGGCGGGGCATCGGTGCGGGGCTCGATCGTCCAGAGCTCGGGCGGCTCTTGCCCGATGCGCCAGAGCGAGACGAGCGCGGAGGTCCAGAAGACGCTGCCCATCGTGGCGGCGTACTCGAGCAGCCTGCGCTCCTCCTTCTCGAGCGAAGCGAGGCGGGCGTCGATGGCGTCTTCGATGGTGAGCGGCAGCTCCGCCGACTCGAGCCCCTCGAGGTGCACCGACCAGCGGGGCTGGTCGGCCAGCACGGTCTCCTCCTCGAGCACGCCGGTGTCGTGGTAGATGCGCACCATCTGCTCGAGCAGGCTGGGGTTGCCGCCGGCGAACTGTAGCGCACGGTCGACGAGCGGCTCGAGCGCCTCGAGCCCCGTCGAGCCACGCGTGGCAGGCTCGAGCAGCGCGGTGAGCACGCGGCGGGACTCGTCGTCGCTGAGCGCGCCGAGCTCGACGAGCTCGTGCCGGGACTCCCCCGCGCGCGTCCAGTCCTCGGCGCCGATGAGCAGCTCCGGGCGCGCCGCGCAGAGGATGAGGATCGGCCCATCGAGGCCGTCGATCAAGTGGCGCAGGAGGCTCAGCGAGTCGCCGTGCGCCGCGTGCAGATCGTCGAAGACGAGGCACATCGGGCTGTGGGCGGCGTCGGCTTCGAGGAAGGCCTTGAAGACCGCGCTCATGAGGATGCGCGCCTGCGCTGGATCCTCGCCGATCGCGCGCGTGAGCGGGCTCTCCTCGAAGGGCAGATCGAGGAACTGCCCGAGGAAGTAGACGACGTCGCCGACCTTGCGATCGCCGGTGACCTTGGCGACCTGCTGTCGCACGAGCGCCTTGGCGGCCTCCGGGTCCATGCTCTCGGTGAGGCCGAAGCGCATGCGCAGGAGCCGCGCGAACACGCCGTAGGCCGCGTTCGAGTCTCGGGCGGAGCCCCGGTAGACGCGCGGCACGAGCGCGCTCCCACCTCGGTGCCGCACGACGAACTCGTGCACCAGGCGGCTCTTGCCGATGCCGGCGGGCCCCACGATGGTCACGATGCGGGGCTGCTTCTGCTTCTCGACCGCGTCGAGCGCTGCATCGAGCGTGGCCATCGCCGAAGCCCGGCCCTCGAGAGGAGCGCGAGCGACGCTCACGAGGCCGAAGCTGAGGTTGTCGTTGCTCATCGATCGAGTTCCCGCCCCGGAGCCTCGATCTCGGTCGACCGAGCCTCGAGGACCTCGTGGTCGGTCGGGGCATGTAGCACCCTCGGACCGAGGCAGGAAGGAGCGCGAGCGGCGCCTCCGGCGTGTAAGCTTCCGTCCAGGGTGAGCGAGGTCGACACCAACGAGCTGAGCCTTCGGGTGCAGGGTGCGTTCAGCGCCGGCGAGATGCGCGGGCTGCTCCAGCGCTGGGGTCTCGGGGGCGAGAGCACGCCGAGCGACGCCGCGCGCCTGTCCCGCGAGCTGGTCCGCGCCGGCCACAAACGCTTCGGGCTCGCCGAGCTCGTGCGCAGGCTGCGCACCGAGCGGCCGCTGGTGGAGTGGCCCGAGGTGAGCGACGCCGACGCGCGCTTCGCCCCGCGCAGCACCGAGATCCCCGACCTCGGAGCCGCGCCGCCCGACGCCGAGGCCGCGCCGGGCGTGGCGCCCACGATGGTCGACGTCGAGCCCTCGTCGAGCGAGCGCGCCCCACCCAGCGTGGACGCCGCCGGGCCTCGAAGCGGCCAGGCCGGGCGCCCCGAGCTCGAGACCAAGCCCCTCGAGCCCAAGGCCCTCGAGCCGCGAAGGCCGCTGGTCTTCGAGCCCAGCGAGGCCGTGCGCGAGCCCTCGCGCGGCCTCGACCCGAAGCTGGTCGTCGCCGGGCTCGGGCTCGTCGTCGTGCTCGCGGGCATCGCCTTCGCCGCGGGCGTCGCCTACACCGGGCGCGCGGCTGAGACGCCCAGCGCCGGTGGCGAGGCGCCGCGCCCCGTGCCGAGCGGCCCGGCCGCCAAGGCGGCGGCGCTGCTCTCGGGCGGCCTCGAAGGCGTCGCACGCCTCTGCGCCATCGACCCCGAGGCGAGGCTCAGCCACAGCGTCTTCGTGCTCGCGCGAGAAGACTGCGGCGACCCTCGCTCGCGCGCGCGGCGCCCCAGGTCGAGCCCACGCATCCCGGACCTGCCTCCCGAGCCCGACCGCCCTCGCACCGAGCCCGAGCCCGCGCCGGAGCCCGCGAGGCCGACGAACACCCCGCTGCCACCCGCGAAGAACGGCTGCGTGACGGCGTGCCAGCGCGTGCGCCAGGAGTGCAACGGAGCCTGCGGCGCCGAGCCCTCCGAGGCCTCGCTCTACGACGCCTACAACGCCTGCAAGGGTCGCTGCCTCAGCGCCGAGTCGCGCTGTCGCTTGAGCTGCAACTGACCTGGTCGGAGCTCCGCGCGAGGGTGCGCCCCGGCCTTCGAGGCCCGCGCTTCCGAGGCCTCAGCCGCGCGGGCCGAGGTGCGTGAGCAGGCGAGCGAGCTCGGCGCGCATCGCGAGCCGCGAGACGATGACGTCGACCATGCCGTGCTCGAGCAGGAACTCCGAGCGCTGGAAGCCACGTGGCAAGGTCTGCCTCAGGGTGTTCTCGATGACACGCGGCCCTGCGAAGCCGATGAGCGCCTTGGGCTCGGCCACGTTCACGTCGCCCAGGAAGGCGAAGCTCGCCGCCACGCCGCCGGTGGTCGGGTGGAGCAGCACCGAGAGGAAAGGCAGCTTGGTCTCGCGGAAGCGCTCGAGCGCGGCGACGGCCTTGGCCATCTGCATCAGGCTGAGGATGCCCTCCTGCATGCGCGCGCCTCCCGAGGCCTGCAAGAGCACCACCGGCAGCCGCTCTCGGTGCGCGTGCTCGAAGAGGCGCGCGATCTTCTCGCCTGCGACCGAGCCCATGCTGCCTCCCATGAAGGCGAAGACGAAGGAGCCGTAGGCGATCGACCGGCCCTCGATGGAGGCCTTGCCGATGTCGACCGACTCGCGCGAGCCGGCGCGCTTCTGCGCTGCGGCGATGCGGTCGCGGTAGCCCTTGCCGTCGCTGAACTCGAGCGGGTCCGTGGGCGAGAGCCCCGCGTCCCAGGCCTCGAAGCTCGATGGATCGAGCAGGAGGCGACGCCAGCCCTCGGCGGAGAGGGCGTGGTGATGCCCACAAGCCGGACAGACCTCGTGGTTCTTGCTGAGGTCTTCGCCCGGGTACATCGACCCGCAGCCGTCGCACTTGCGGAATACGCCCTTGCCGATCGAGCGCTTCTCGCTCGCGTCGATCGTCGGGCTCGTCTTCTCGGGCCAGCTCATGCGCTCACCCCGCCCTGTCGAGCGTCGACGCGCACCTCGGAGACACGCATCTCGGCGACGTCGTGCGGCACGAGCAGCGTGGGCTCCGTCTTGTCTTGCACCTCGCGCACGCTGAGACCGGGCGCGAGCTCGCGCAGCACGAGGCCCTCGGGTGTGACGTCGATCACCGCGAGATCGGTGATGATGCGGTGTACGACGCCGCGGCCGGTGAGCGGCAGCGAGCAGCTCTTCAGGATCTTGGGTGCGCCCGACTTCGCCGCGTGATCCATGATCACGACGACGCGCCTGGCGCGCGCGACGAGATCCATCGCGCCGCCCATGCCCTTGACCATCTTGCCGGGGATCATCCAGTTCGCGAGATCGCCCTTCTCGCTGACTTCCATCGCGCCGAGGATCGCGAGGTCGATGTGCCCGCCGCGGATCATCGCGAAGCTCTCGGCGCTCGAGAACACCGAGGAGCCGGGCAGCATCGTGACCGTCTCCTTGCCGGCGTTGATGAGGTCCGGGTCTTCGTCGCCGGCGTAGGGATAGGGGCCGATGCCGAGCAGGCCGTTCTCGCTCTGGAGCACGACCTCCACGCCCTCGGGGATGTAGTTCGCCACCAGGGTCGGCATGCCGATGCCGAGGTTGACGTAGTAGCCGTCTCGGAGCTCTTGTGCGGCTCGCTGGGCGATCTGCTCACGCGTGAGGGGCATCGGAGGCTCTCTTTCGTCGAGGGGGGCTGGGCCGCGCGCTGCGCGCAGCCGCCACGGTGGGAGGGCTCGCGTCTGGGGGCTGGCTCAGGCGGTCGGGCGAGGCCTGACGGTCCTTCGCTCGATGCGCTTCTCGTAGGACGGTCCCTGGAAGATGCGCTGCACGTAGATGCCCGGCGTGTGGATCTGCGCCGGGTCGAGCTCGCCCACCGGCACGAGCTCCTCGACCTCGGCGATCGTGATCTTCGCGGCCGTCGCCATCATCGGGTTGAAGTTCGCCGAGGTGTGACGGAAGACGAGGTTGCCGTGACGATCGCCTTTGTGGGCCTTGACGATCGCGTAGTCGCCGACGATCGCGCGCTCGAGCACGTAGTCCTTGCCGTCGAACTGGCGGACTTCCTTCTTCTCGGACTGCTTCGCGACGCTGCCGTCCTTGGCGTAGAGGACGGGCATGCCGCCGTCGCTCACCGCGGTGTGCACGCCGGTCGGCGTGTAGAACGCCGGGATGCCCGCGCCGCCCGCCCGGATGCGCTCGGCGAGCGTGCCCTGCGGCGTGAGCTCGACCTCGAGCTCTCCTGCGAGGTACTGCCGCTCGAACTCCTTGTTCTCGCCGACGTAGCTCGAGATCATCTTCTTGATCTGGCGGTTCTGCAGCAGGATGCCGAGGCCGAAGTCGTCGACGCCGCAGTTGTTGGACACGAAGGTGAGATCCTTCTGGCCGAGCTCGCGCAGGGCGCGGATGCAGCTCTCGGGGATGCCGCAGAGCCCGAAGCCACCGGCGAGGATCGTGGCGCCGTCGGGGATGTCCCGCACGGCCTCGAGCGCACTCGTGACGACCTTGTCCATGGGCCAGCCTCGTACTCCAACCGCGCGCTGCCTTCCATGCTTCCCGCCTGTCGCGATGCGTCACCGGCTGGCCTCGGGAGGCGCGAGGCCTTGCTCTCCGGGCCGTGCGCGCCCTATGCCCAGCGCATGACGCACCCAGGCGATCCGATGGCGCTGTTCCGCGAGGCCTTCGAGCGCGCGAAGGCGCGCGAGCCCTTCGAGGCGAACGCGATGAGCCTCGCGACGGTCGACGCCGAGGGCAGACCGAGCGTGCGCATGGTGCTGCTCAAGGAGGCGGACCAGCGAGGCTTCGTGTTCTTCACCAACTACGGGAGCCGCAAGGCGAGAGAGCTCGACGGCCAGGGCGTGGCGGCGCTCTGTCTGCACTGGCCCAAGGGCGAGGAGCAGGTGCGCGTCGAGGGAGAGGTCGAGCGGGTGAGCGACGAGGAGAGCGACGCCTACTTCGCGACGCGCCACCCGGAGAGCCAGCTCGGCGCCTGGGCCTCGCGGCAGAGCGAAGCGCTCGACGAGCGCGCCACGCTCGAGGCGCGTGTCGAGGCGATGCGCACGCGCTTCGCAGGCGCGGCGGTGCCGAGGCCCCCGCACTGGGGCGGCTACCGCGTCGTGCCCAGGCGCATCGAGCTCTGGCAGGGCAAGCCGAGCCGCCTGCACGAGCGGCACGTCTACGAGCGCGACGGCGAGGCGTGGAGCTACCGGCTGCTCTACCCCTGAGCACCGTCGAGAGGCGCCTCGCGGGCGTGCCGGGCGCCTCGACGCTTCAATGACCCGGCCGAGGCGAGGCCGCGCCGCGCTCGACCGGCAGGAAGAAGCGCAGCGGCGAGCGCACGAAGCCCACGAACATGTCGCCGAAGAGGCGCATCGCGCGGCCGAAGCTCACCTCGCGAGCGCGCATGGCCACGGCGATCGCGAGCAGGAAGCTCACGCTCAGGTTGAGCGAGAGCACGCAGGCGAGCCCGAGGAAGGCGTAGGCCGCCTCCTGGGTGAACAGCGCCTCGAAGCCGAGGCGGTGCAGCGCGAAGGTCGTCTGGCCGGTCGAGAGCGTGATGTGCCGCACGTCGATGGGCACACCGATGAAGCGGCCGAGCACGCTGGTCATGCCGAGGATGAAGCCGATGCTCACGTTGCCGCCGATGCCGGAGATGCTGCGGGCGAAGACGCGCGAGGCCCACGAGGTGACGCGCGCGCCGACGAACCGGCGGACGCGGTGCTCGGCGATCGCCTCGGGCAGGCGCCGGTACACGGCCCAGTTCTCGAGCCAGCCCGCGCAGAGGCTCGAGACCCAGAGCGCGAGCCCCGTGTAGGCCGCGAAGAACACGGTGCCGCTCTCGGCGGGGTGCAGCTCGGCGAGGACCTTGTGCGCGTATTCGTCGGTGAGGAAAGGCGCACCGTGCCTCGAGGTCCACCAGAGGTCGATGCAGAAGGCCGTGACGGCCACCATGACGACGTTGCCCATCGCGGCGGCGATCTGCGAGCGGAGCAAGCGCGCCATCGTGGTGACGAGCGCCTCGCGGTCGGCGTCGCCCTCGTGCATCGTGCCGGCGATCGCTGCGGCGGTCATGCTCGCCTGCTTGGTGGCGATCGTCGCGCCGATGAGCTGCACGACGAGGAAGCTGCCCGCGTAGTTCGCGCTCGCGAGCAAGCCCTCCTGCAGCGGCGGGCGACCGAGCTTCACGATGAGGAACTTGAGCAGCGTGGTGAAGCCCATCACCACACCACCGCCTATCGCCGAGAGCAGCATCTTGGCGTACTCGCCGGGCGTGACGGTGATGTAGTGCTCGCCGGTGAGGCCCGCGCGCTCGATGACCTTGCGCGCGAGCAGGTGGGTGTT
>CALKVW010000228.1 GCA_938004785.1 uncultured Polyangiaceae bacterium | reverse complement strand
CGCTCGTCGGGCACGCCCGACGGATGATCTGCCCCTTCACGACGCACCATGGCCGAGGGGTTAGCACCGGTCGCCGCCGCTCGGAAGCCTCGAGCGCGGAGGCGCGCGCTCGCTCAGGCGCTGCAGCCAGCGACGAAGCGCGCGATGTCGCCGGCGTCGCCCACGAGCAGGAGCGTATCGCCCACGCCGATCACGAAGTCCGGCACCGGCGGCTCGAGCCTCGCGCCCGCGCCCGCGCCCGCCTTGCGGATCCCGATCACGTTGAGCTTGAACTTCTGCCGCAGGCCCGCGTCGACGAGCGTCTTGCCCACGATCCAGCCCTCGGCCACCCAGGGCACGACGCGGTAGTGGTTCGCGAGCTCCATGAGGTCTGCGGCGAGCGGCGTCGTGAGATCCGCGGCGAGTCGGTGGCCCATCTCCGACTCGACCTGCACGACGCGCGTGGCGCCCACCATGCGCAGGATGTCGGTCTGTCGCTCGGTGGCCGCGCGCGCGACGATCTCCTTCACGCCCATGCGCGCGAGGGTCGCCACGCAGAGCACCGTGGACTCGAAGGCCTCGCCGTAGGTGACGACGGCGGCGTCGACCTCTCGCGCGCCCACGCCCTCGAGCACCCGAGGCTCGTCGGCGTCGCCCACGAAGACCGCGCTCGTGCGGTCCTTCACCGCGTCGACCGCGTCGGCGTTCACGTCGACGGCGATCACCTCGGCCCCGCCGCTCCACAAGGTCTCGACGATCGCGGTGCCGAAGCGGCCCAATCCCAGCACGAGCACACGTTTGCGCTTCATCCGATCCCCAATCGCTCCTCGGGGAGCTCGATGTTCTGTGTCGCGCTCTTCGCGGCGAGCGCGAGCGCGAGCGTCATGGGCCCGACCCTGCCGATGAACATCGTCATCATGACGACGATCTTGCCCGGCACGGAGAGGCTCGAGGTGATGCCTGTCGTGAGGCCGACGGTGCCGAAGGCGCTGACGGCCTCGAAGAGCAGGCGATGCGGGTCTTTCTGCTCCACGAGCAGGAGCGCGAAGACGATGATGCTGACGAGCAGCACCGAGAGGAAGGCGAGCGCCGTGGCGCGTCTCACGGTGCTCTGACCGAGCGAGCGCCCGAGCATGCGCGGCTTCGCGAAGCCGGCGAGCTCGGCGCGCAGCGCACCCACGAGCACGAAGAGCGTCGTCGTCTTGATGCCACCCGCGGTGGAGCCGGGCGAGCCGCCGACGAGCATGAACACGCAGGCCACGAACAAGGTGGCCGGACGCATCGCGCCGAAGTCGACCGTGTTGAAGCCCGCGGTCCGCAGCGTGACCGACTGGAAGAACGCCGCGAGCAGCTTCGAGGGGAGCGACAGGTGCGCCATCGAGGCGCTCCACTCGAGCGGGATGAAGAGGAGCGTGCCCGCGCCGAGCAAGGCCGCGGTGGTGAGCAAGACGGCGCGCGCGTGGAGCGTGAGACGCGGAGGCCGCTGCTTACGCAGGCGCGCGAGGGCGTTGCGCGCGAGCTCCTCGAGCACCGGGAAGCCGATGCCGCCGACGACGATGAGCAGCATGATGACCGCGCACACCGCCGGCGAGCCCACGAAGGGCACCATGCCGTCGCGGAAGATCGAGAAGCCGGCGTTGCAGAAGGCGCTCACCGAGTGGAAGACGGCCGCCCAGCGCAGGTCGCGCGGCCCGGAGAGCGGCGTAGCTTGCTCGGGTCCGAAGCCCGCGTCGTAGTAGCCGGAGAAGAGCCCCCAGAGCGCGAGCGCGCCGACGCCCTCGACGAACAGCGTCGCGATCACGATGGTGAGCACCGTGCGCCGGAAGCTCACGAAGGAGTCGGCGTCGATCATCTCGGCCATGACCGCGGTGGCGCGCGCGCGCATGCGCTGACCGACCACGATCGCGAAGAAGGCCGAGAGCACCATGATGCCGAGCCCTCCGATCTGGATGAGCACGAGCAGCACGGCCTGCCCGAAGGGCGTGTAGGCCTCGGAGATGGTGTTCACCGCGAGGCCCGTCACGCAGACGGCGCTCGTCGCGGTGAAGAGCCCGTCGACCAGCGAGGCGTGCGAAGGGTCGCGCAGCGACTGCGGCAAGGTGAGCAGTACGCCGCCGAGCATGGCCAGCAAGCCGAAGGAGACGAGCATGAGCCTCGCCGGGTGATCGGCCATCTTCGCGAGGAACTGGTGCACCCTGTACGCACCCACGAGGCCGACGAGCGACAGCACGAGCGCCACCACGGCGTAGGTGCGGTAGGAGGCCTGGTACTCGAGGCGCGCCGCGTCGCCCGCGGCGCTCGCGCCGTCGAGCACGCTCCACTTCGCGTAGACGCACGCGAGGATCATCGCGACCGGAACGACCACGGTGAGCAGCCGCTTGTGGAGGGCCGGTGGCTCCTCGCCGCGGCCGAGCTCGGTCGCTTGCTTGGGCGCGCGCACCGTCGCGAGCCAGGGCACGACGAGCAAGAGCTCCGCGAGCGTGAACACACGTGACAGCGTGCCGCGCAGGCCGAGCACGAGATCGACGCCGACGAGGATCAGCGCGAGCGAGCCGAGACCGAGGGAGGTGGCGAGCTTCCGGAGCAAGTCGACGCGGCGGAGGCTAGCACCGCGCGCGCTCGCTCGCGCGGCGGCGCTCTCCCCGTGGCGTCGATGCTATGAGCGCGGCGTGAGCACCGACGCCGCAGTCGCCCCGCACCTCGTCTCCCGCACCGACCTCCTCGTCCGCTTCTGCGAGACGGATCTGATGGGTATCGTGCACCACGCGAACTACCTCACCTACTTCGAGGCCGGGCGCGTCGACTGGCTGCACAAACGCGGCGTGTCCTACGAGCGCTGGGTGCGCGAGGGCGTCCACCTCCCGGTCGTGGAGACCCGCCTCCGCTACAAGAAGCCGGCCCGCTTCGACGACAGGCTCACCATCGAGTCCGCCTGCGCCGAGGTGAAGCGCGTGACGGTGCGCTTCGACTACCGCGTGCTGAGAGGCGACGAGCTCATGTGTCTGGGCGAGACCCTGCTCGCCTGCGTGGGCGACGATCTCGCGCCCAAGCGCCTGCCCCCTGGCATCGAGGAGGTCTTCAAGAGCGCGGAGCTGCCCCGCGAGCGCTGGGCGCACGGCTGAATTTCAGGGCGAAGGCGGCTCGGGCGCGGGCAGCGTCTCGGGCACCGAGCGCACGAGCGCGGGGATCTGCACGAGCTCGGGCGCGACCCGCACGCCGCCGAAGAAGCTGCGCCACTCGAGCTTGTAGCTGCCAGGATGCGGCCCGTAGACGTAGCGCTTGCCCCGCGCCGGCACACGCGCGACGGGCACGCCGTCGAGCAGCAGCGTGAGCGGCACGTCGAGCCCGTTCTCGGCCAAGAGGCCCTCTCCGGGCGCCTTCGGATCGCGCTCGGTGGGCTCGATCACGCGCGTGCGCAGGTTCTTGAGCTCGTCGGCCGTGAGGAAGATGCCTTCGGGAGACTCGGGCAGCCCAGCGTCGGCCTGCTCGGCGCCAGGCGGAGGGACGAGCAGCTCGCCACCACCGAGATCGGTGCGCAACTTGATCTTCATGACCTCGAAGTCGATGCCTCCGCCCTCGGCCCAGTCGATCGCGGCCGCGAGCGGGACCTGCTCGGCCTTGCAGACGGGCGAGGCGGGGTCGACGCCGATCGTCTCGACGAGGAAGCGGCAGAGCAGCGGCCCGCCGAGCCCGACCTCGGGCATCGTCGCGAGGTCGAGGCGCAGCTTGCCGAGCGCCGAGGAGACGACGATCGAGCGCAGCTCCTGGCCGTGCGCCTTGGGCGCGGGCTTTCCGCCCTCGACGCTGCCGCTCACGAGCGGCGTCACGTCGAGCCTGCCCTCCTCGAACAGCGTGCGCAGCGCGCCAGGCGCGACCACGCGGAACTTCGTGGACTGCGGCCACATGAGCAGGTGGCCCCAGCGGTCGTAGCGAGCGCGCAGCTCGGCTCCCGAGGTGAAGGGCAGCGCGCGCGAGGTGGAGCGCAGCTTCATGCGCCCGGCGGCGGAGAGGTCGATCGCCACGCCGAGCTCGGTGAGCTTCCTGGCTTGCGCGAGCCCCTCGAGCGAGACCTCGGGCGCCGCGTGCGCCGGCGCGAGACCTCGCTGCACGAAGCGCGCTTCCATCGAGAGCCCGGCCTGATCCTCCGACGCGGGCCGCTCGGCCGCGACGGGCGCGTCGGGGCGCAGCGCCACCGGCGCGGGCGGGCCGGCCTCCGGGATCACGAGGCGGCCCGAGGCGTCGATCATGAGCCCACCCGGCCCCTCGGAGGCGGTGTCGAGCGGCGGCACCTGGGAGCTCTGACCAGGCGTGGCGGGCAGCGTATTGCTGGCCGAGGGA
>CALKVW010000227.1 GCA_938004785.1 uncultured Polyangiaceae bacterium | reverse complement strand
CTCCGCCTCCTGCTCCGGCGCCGACCGCCTCCGCTCCGCCTCCTGCTCCGGCGCCAACCGCCTCCGCTCCGCCTCCTGCTCCGGCGCCGACCGCCTCCGCTCCGCCTCCCGCGTCCGTCTTGCCCTCGGGTGGGCCGCTCTCGAAGCGCCCGCCGCCCGCGCCGCGCGGCGCGCTCGTGCTCGCGGCGAAGGGCAGGCGCAAGAAGGGCGACGATCTGCTCACCGACCTCTTCGAGGCCTGCGGAGATCTCGCCTTCCTGAACGACGTGCTCGAGGCCGCCGAGTTCGCAGGCAGGCTGCTCGTGGAGTCGCTGCCCTGCCGGCTCTGCCTCGTGTCCTTCTACGACATCGACAAGGCCGAGCTCGTGGTCGTGAGGCAGATCGTTGCAGAATCGACGACAGGCGACGAGCCCCCCGCGTCGCTCCTCATGCAGCGCATCGCCGACCGCGTGGGTGGGCTCGGCGCGGTGCTGCGCCGTGGAAAGGCCGTGCTCGCCGGCGGAGCCGACTTCAGCTCGGATCCGAGGCTGGAGCCGCTCGGTGTGCCGGTGAAGAGCGCGATCCGCGGCCCCGTCAACCACGGCGGGCGCTACCTCGGCCTCATCGAGCTCTTCGATCCGCTCGACGGCAAGGGCTTCACCGACGCGGATACGCACGCGGTGCACTACGTCGCGGAGCAGCTCGGCGACTTCGTCGATCAGCGCGGCATCACGCTCGACGCCGAGCGCGTGCTGCGGCCGAAGCTCGCGGAGATCGCGCGCGCCTAGGCCCGCGGAGGCCGCTCGTCATGGAAGAGCGCAGCCTCCGCGATCGCATCCTGTACTTCGTGCTCGTGCCGGCGATCGTGCTCGCGGTCTGCGTGCTCGGCTGGCTCGCGCTGCGCACGACGCTCCAGATCGAGCGCGCCCGCAGGCAGACCGTGCTCGACGCGACGCTCACGCTCGCCACTGAGCGCGTGGCCCTGCTCGACAACTTCATCGTCGCCCAGGACAACGTCGTCGCGACCCACGCGGATCCAGCCCAGCTCGAGACCATCTCGCGCAGGTGGCTCGCGACCGCCGCCCGAGAGACCCCGAGCGTGCGCGCGATCCTCGTGCTCGATCTGGGCGCGGAAGCGCACGAGGTGCTCGCCTTCGCCTCCAAATCCCCCTCGCGCGAAGACGACGTGTTCCGCAGGCTGCTCTTGAGCCGCCTGCTGCCGGCGATGAACTACGAGGGGCGCGTCGAGGAACTCCGACACCTGCACGAGGTGATCGACGGCCGCCAGTACCTCGTGAGCTACTGGCAGCGCACGCGCGGCACACGCACCTACATGATCGTCGTCTGGCACGACGTGGAGCGGATCGTCGGCGAGGTGATCCCGCAGCTCTACCGCGACCCGGATCGCGGCAACGCGCGCATGAACGTCGTCGACGAGCAAGGCAGCATCGTCTTCGGCCCGCCCATCAAGGTGGGTGAGTTCACCGTCGGCCTCGCCTTCCCCACGACGCTCTACAACTGGCGCCTGCAGCTCGCGCTCTCGAGCGCCGAGGCGCTGGAGCAGCAGGTGGAGCGCAGGCGCCTCATCGAGCTCGCGATGGTGCTCGTCGCGGGCCTCGTCGCGGTCGCGGGCCTGATCATCGTCATCACGGCCTCGGTGAAGGAGCGACGCGTGGCCACGCTCAAGGGCGACTTCGTGGCGAACGTCTCGCACGAGCTGAAGACGCCGCTGTCGCTCATCCGCATGTTCGGCGAGCTGCTCATGCTGGATCGGCCGGTGAGCGAGGCCAAACGCAAGCAGTACCTCCAGATCATCGTCGCCGAGAGCGAGCGGCTCACGGCGCTCATCGAGAACGTGCTCGACTTCTCGCGCGTGGAGCGCGGCAAGGCCGCCTACGAGTTCCTCGAGGGAGACGTCGGCGACGTGGCCCGGCGCGCCGCGGAGATCTACCGCTTCCGCGCGGAGCGAGACGGCGTCGAGGTGCGCACGCTCGTGCCCGACACCCTGCCGCTCGCCAGCATCGACGCGCGCGCGCTCGAGCTCGCGGTGATGAACCTCGTCGACAACGCGCTGAAGTACGCGCACGAGGGCGGCGAGGTCGAGGTGGCGGTGAGCGCGGGTGCCGGCGAGCTCGAGCTCTCCGTGAGCGATCTCGGCCCCGGTGTGCCCGCGTCGGAGCAACCTCGCATCTTCGAGCGCTTCTTCCGAGGCCGCTCCGCCGGCTCGACACGCGCCCGCGGCAGCGGCATCGGTCTGTCGCTCGTCCAGCACATCGCCGATGCCCACGGCGGCCGGGTCGAGGTGCTGAGCCCCACCCGACCCGACGGTCGCGGCGCTCGCTTCACGATCACGCTGCCGGCCTCGGGCCCACCGGTGCGGCGCAACTCGAGCCCGACGGCACAGCCCACGCCCCCGGCCGCAGCGCCCCCGATCGCTTCGAGCCCGAAGACCGGAGCCCGGGAGCCCGAAGCGCCGGAGCCCCCGGCCCGGGAGCCCGAAACCACCGAGCTCGAGCCCGAAGCGTTGCGAGCGCCCGAGCCGACTCCGGGGGTTCCCCCCCGCGACGAGCTTGCCGCGAGCCGAGACTCGGGCCCATGATGGCCGTCATGGGTTCGCTCGCCTCCGAGACGAGGGCCGTCGCGTCGAGGGTCGCCACGATCCTCCGCGACCGCAGTCGCAACGACGAGGCCATCGCCATCCTCTGCGCCTGCGCCGCCGCCTTCGACAACGACCACGAGGGCCAGAGCCTGCTCGCCGAGGCGCTGCGCATCGACCCGAACTCCTCGCTCGCCCGCATGGCCTTCGAGCGCATGGAGGGCGTCGCCGGGCAGCACGGCCCACTCGACCAGGCGATCGCCCACTACGGGCACGACGAGCTGCTGAAGCTCGAGCGCGCGCTGCGCCCCGTGTTCCAGCGGGCTCAGGTCGGCTTCAACAACAACGTCAAGTACAAGGGCGCCGAGTACCACATCCAGACCGAGGACTCGGGTCTCGACAAGCCCCACATCATCACGCACCTCTTCGCCGACGGCGGCCGCGTCATCAAGAGCGTGAAGCGCAGCTACGCCTCGGAGGTCGCGCGGCCCGACGTCTCGCTCTACGTGCGCGGCCTGATGAAGGGGCAGCACATGGAGATGCTGCTCGCGCTGCGCGAGGGTCGCTTCGACGAGATCATCGCCGGCCGCGCGCAGGGAGGGCTCGAGGTGCTCGAGCACGCGCCGCAGGTCGACCTCGACCGCATCGGCAAGGGCGCCAAGGGCGCCGCCGGCGCGAAGAGCCAGCGCCCGCCCGTCGAGTCCGCGCAGCCGGCGGCCGTGGTCCCGGCCATCCCGGCCGCCCAGCTCCCGCTGCGCGCGCGCCTCCACGTGCTGCGCTCGCTCTCGGGCGGGCCCGATTTCTACGATCTGCGCGGCGACCAGGTGATCGTGGGCACCGAAGGCGCTGTGCGCCTCGAGGGCGATCGCTTCTGTCATCCACGCGAGGCGGCTTTCGTCTTCGACCCCGCGCAGGGCCTGCACATCCAGGACCTCGACGGCGGCAACGGCGTGTTTTTGCGCATCCGCTCGCGCGTCGAGATCGGCGTCGCCGACGAGTTCGTGATCGGTGATCAGCTCTGCCGGCTCGAGCGCAACCCGGACGCGAACGACGGGCCGGATCCGGGGCCGACGTACTTCCGATCCTCGCTCAAGTGGCCCTCGGCCTTCCGCGTGGTGCAGCTCTTCGAGGGCGGCGCGACCGGCGCGGTGGCGATGGCGCGCGGCACGACGCTGCAGATCGGGCGCATGCTCGACTACGCCAACGACCTCGTCTTCGCGCGGGATCCGCTGGTCGCGCCCTACCACTGCATCATCGAGGAGCAGGCCGAGGCCTTCGTGCTCACCGACCTGGGGCTCAACAGCATGCACGGGCAACACAGCGGCGTGTTCGTGCGCGTCAGCGGGCGCTACCTGCTCGCGCACGGCTCGGAGCTGCTCATCGGGCGCACGCGCCTGCTCGTCGATCTCAGCCCGACGAACCCCGCGCTGCCTCCGCTGGCGTGATCGCGCGACGCTGGCCTGCTCGCGTACCACCGGCCTGAACGCGCACCGCCGGCCTGAGCGCGCGCGAGCGGTTGAGTCGCAGGCTGCGCAGGGCTAACCACCGGCGCATGTCGAAGCGCTTCGGAGCCGGTCTCGTCTCGTCGTCCCTCGTGCTCGCCGCGCTCGGCTGCGGGCCGAGCGCAGAGCCGCTCGAGCCCTCGCCTCCTGCGCCTGGCAGCGCCGCGACCGAGCCCGTCGAGGCGCCTCCGAAGTTCGCCTTCGAGAACCCGGGCGGCATGTGGACGCCCGCGCAGCTCGCAACGCAGGGGGAGCTGCTCTCGAAGGTCGGCTTCTCGATGCCGCCCGGCGCGCTGAGCCGCCCCACCGAGTTCCCCCTCGGCGCGATCGTCTTCCTCGGTGGCTGCTCGGCGAGCTTCGTCTCGCCGGACGGGCTCGTGGTCACCAACCACCACTGCGTGACCGGATCGCTGCAGTACAATTCGCGCCCCGAGGAGAACCTGCTGAAGGACGGCTTCCTCGCCAAGGAGCGCGGCGAGGAGCGCTTCGCGGGCCCGACGGCGCGCATCTTCGTGACGACGGCCTTCACCGACGTGAGCGCCCAGATGCGCGACGGCCTCGCGAGCCTGCCCGACGATCTCGCCCGCCACCGCGCGCTCGAGACGCGCGAGAAGCAGCTCGTCGCAGCCTGCGAGAAGGGCCGCCCCGAGGTGCGCTGCTCGGTGATGAGCTACTTCGGTGGCCTCGAGTGGTCGCTCGTCGAACAGCTCGAGATCCGCGACGTGCGCCTCGTCTACGCGCCGCCCGCGTCGATCGGCAACTACGGCGGCGAGATCGACAACTGGCGCTGGCCCCGACACACGGGCGACTTCGCCTTCTACCGCGCCTACGTGGGCAAGGACGGCAAACCGGCCGACCACTCCGCCGAGAACGTGCCCTTTCGGCCGCCGCACGTGCTCAAGCTCGCGCGCACGCCGCTCCAGCCGGGCGACCCGGTCATGGTGGCCGGCTACCCTGCGCGCACCAACCGCCTCACCACGGCCGCCGAAGCGCGCGAGGCCGTCGAGTGGGAGTACCCCTACACGATCGACTTCTGCGAGACCTACCTCAAGGAGCTCGAGGCCCAGAAGAAGCTCGACGCGGGCGTGGGCATCAAGGCCGAGCCGCTGATCCGCGGGCTCTCGAATTGGCTCACGAACACCAAGGGCCAGGTCGACGGCCTGGTGAAGGATGGCCTCGCCGCGAAGAAGGCCGCCAAGGAGGCCGAGCTGCGCGCGTGGATCGACGCTGACCCGGCGCGCAAGGCGAAGTGGGGCCACGCGCTCGGCAAGCTCGACGAGCTCTACGCCGAGAGCCGCAAGCACCGCGAGGCCGAGGCCACGATGCGGGAGCTCTCTCGCCTCGTGCGGCTCTACGGCGCGGCGAGCACGATCCTGCGCAACGCCGAGGAGCGCCCGAAGCCCGACGCCGATCGTCACCCCGACTACCAGGCGCGCAACCAGAAGCGCCTCGAGCAGGGCCTCGTGCAGATGACCCGGCAATACGACGCCAAGCTCGACACGGCCATGCTGTCCCTCGTCGTCGAGCGCGAGCTCAGGCTGCCCGAGAGCAAGCGCCCCGGAATCGCCGAGGCCCTGCTCGGAAAGAAGCTCACCGGTCCGGGAGGGACGCCCGAGGCGCGGCGCGCGGCGATCGCCAAGGCCGTCGCCGAGAGCAAGCTCGGCGACGAGGCCACACGCGTCGCGCTGCTCTCGAAGGCGAGCGTCGCCGAGCTCGGGAAGAGCCGCGATCCGATGATCCGGCTCGCGGTCGCGCTGCGCCCCACCGCGAAGGCCGCCGAAGATCGCGGCTACGCGCTCGCGGGCGCGTCGAGCCTCGTGCGCCCGCTCTTCGTCGAGGCGATGCGCGAGCGCGCGGGCGGCATGCTCGCCCCCGACGCGAACCGCAGCCTGCGCATCACCTACGGCACCGTGCGAGGCTACGCGCCGAAGCCTGGCGCGCCCGTCTTCGAGCCCTTCACCAAGCTGAGCGGCGTCGTCGCGAAGAACACGAACGAAGATCCCTTCGACGCGCCGAAGGCGCTGCTCGACGCCGTGGCCGCGGGCAAGGTCGGGCCCTACGTCGACGCGAAGCTCGGCGAGGTGCCCGTGAACTTCCTCGCCGACCTCGACATCACCGGCGGCAACTCCGGCTCGGCGACGCTCGACGCGCGCGGCGAGCTCGTGGGCCTCGCCTTCGACGGCAACTACGAGTCGATGGCGAGCGACTGGCTCTTCATCCCCGAGGTCACGCGCTCGATCCACGTCGATCTGCGCTACATGCTCTGGGTGCTCGACGCGGTGTCGAACGCCGACGCGCTGCTCGGCGAGCTCGGCGTGAAACCCGCGATCCCCTGAGGGCGCGAGCGCGCACCGGCGCGCAGGGCAGCGCCGCGCTATCCTCCCAGCCGGTCGCGGCGCCGAGGGCGGAACCTCGCGCGCCGCGCGCTGTCCAGGCCCAGGCGCATGTCGAAGCTCCTCCCCGCCACCTTCCTGCTCACGTTGCTCAGCGCCTGCGCGGCCACCCCCGAGCCGCTCGCGCCGAGCGCCGAGGTCGCAGCACCGCGGCTCGTCGCGGCCACGCCGGCCGATCCGCTCGAGGCGCAGGCGGCGCCTCCGAGCCCGAACGCCCAGCTGCTCGCCGAGCTCGAGCAGGCCTTCGCGCAGCACCGCGAGATCCTGCGCGGCCACTTCGAGGGCGCGGCGCTGCTCGCCGAAGCGAAGCGCGCTGGCCTGGCCGACGAAGCGAAGCTCTCGCGGTGGCTCGAGCGGCTCTACGCCGACTGCCTCGAGCTGCGCGAGGAGTACGCCGACGCCTGCGTGAAGCGCGACCTGAGCCCCGCGCCGGAGCGCAAGAAGCTCCTGCTCCACGCCGAGCCCCTCATGGACATGCTCGCCGAGCTCGCCGACGCGAGCCCGCGGCCCGCCGAGCTCCCGCCGGGGCTGCGCCTCTTGCTCGCGCTCTCGGCCCGCAACGTGTCCGCGGCCGAGAGCGCGGTCGAGCGCTTCCTCGAGAGGCGCGCCGAGGCGCTCGCGGCGCTGCGCGCCTGCGTGACGCCGAGCGAGGCGGAGATCGCCGAGGCCAAGCGCGAGCTCGCCGACTTCCACGTGGTCGACGTCGCCGCCGGAGGGCGCCTGCGCAGGCCGAGCCCCGCCGAGCTCGGCGATCTCGCGTACCTCCACGCCGCGAGCCGAGGCAGCGGGCCGGCGCTGATGAGCGCCGTCGAAGACCGCCTCGCGCCGCCGGTCCCCGCGACCGACCCGGCCGCCCAGGCCAGGGTCGAGCTGCGCGAGGCGATGAAGGTCGCGCACTTCGACGGCGATCCCGCGGCTCACCTCGGCGCCTCGCTCGCCTACCTCGCGACGCTGGGCTTCCCCGGCCCGATCCGCGAGAAGGAGGAGGACGACGAACGTTGGGGCGGCAAGGGCTACTCCTACGTGATGCGCCAAGCCTCGTACTCGGCCGAGCTGGTGGGCGATCTCGAGCTCGCCTCGACGCTCGCGCGCAGAGCGAACCCGGGCGGTGGCATGTGCGGCACCTCGTTCCCGTACATGCGCGACGAGCAGCTCCGCCGCGTGATCCGCGTCGACGAGCAGCGTCGAGGCTGCCGCGCGGCCCTGCCCGAGCGCCTCTTCGGCGTCGCCTCGGAGCACGAGCTCTACGGCCCGGCTTCGCTCGCACGCGCGGGCTTCGATCTCGAGCGGCTCTACCGAGGCGCGCTCGTCACGCTCGGGCGCCGCGACGCCGAGGCGCTCGAGAAGGCGCTCGCCTCGAACCCAGCCGCGCGCGCGCGCTACGAACGCCTCGGCGACGAAGACTGGGCCTCACGTACACGCGCGCTCAGGGGCTACGCCGACGTCGCGGGGCGCAAGGCCGCGCCACGGCTGCTCGCGCTCGCGCGCGCGAAAGACAGCCTGCTCGCCGTCGAGGCGCTCGACGCGCTCTCGGAGCTCGGCGAAGACCTGGGCTACGACGCCTGCGAGCCCGAGGAGAGGTTCGGCGCGCGCTGGAGCAGCCAGCAGCCTCGCCCGGTGCGCGCGCTCGACAAGCTCTGCGCGACCAAGCTCAGCCCGGCCGAACGCAAGCGCTGGGTGAGCGAGGTCGGCGGCTTCCTCCACCACGCCGACCGCGATCGGCGCGTGGCCGCCGCGGAGGCGCTCGGTCGACTCGGCTCGGCCGACGCGCGCAGGCTGCTCACCGACGTCGCGATGAAGCGCGCGAAGCTCGAGCCCGACTACTGCGAGCGTGGCACCGAGGGCTGCTCGCCGAGCTGGGGCCTCTACGACTCGACCGAGCGCGCGCTGGAGGAGATCGAGCGCGTCGCGCGCATCCGCGAAGACGACGCGCTGGCGAAGCGGCAGAGAGCCGAGCTCGAGCGCGAGCGCGCCAGCGGCGCGACGAGCGAAGCCGACACACCGGAGCCGGCTGGCGAGCCCGACGAGGCCCTCGCGCTGGACTGATCACGCGCCGCGCAGGGCGGCTCGATGCGCGGTCGAGCGGAGCTGCCCGCGGTGTAGGATGCGGCCCATGTTCGACGCGACCTCGATCCTGGGTGCCCTGGTGGGGCGGAGCCTCAAGAAGAAGAGCTCGCTCGGCACCATGGCCGCGACTGCGGCAGGCGCCGCGGCGGTGGGTGGGCTCGGCTACCTCGCTTACCAGCACTTCCAAGAGAGGAGCGCGCCGCAGGGCGCGCCGCCCGCGCAGGGCTGGGGCGGGCCTCCGCAGGGCGCGCCGCCCGCGCAGGGCTGGGGCGGTCCTCCGCAGGGCGCGCCGCCCGCGCAGGGCTGGGGCGCTGGCCCCGCGGGTGCGGCGGCCGCAGGCGGCGCCGGCATCGTGTCGCAGTTCACGAGCGGCCTCATGGGCGCCTCGGGTGGTTTGCGCACCGACGGATTCTCGGGCTCCGGCTACGGCTGGCAGGCCGACGCCGCCGCACCGCAGCAGCCCGCGGCGCCGCCCGCCGCGCCGCCCGCTCAGAGCTGGGGCGCGCCTCAGCAGCCCTCGGCGCCGGCGCAGCCCTCGCCACCCTCGACGGCGCCCTCCCCCGAGCAGGCGAGCTCCCTCTTGCTCCTGCGCGCCATGATCGCCGCCATCCACGCCGACGGCGTCGCCGACGCGACCGAGCGCGCGCGCATCGTGGGTGAGCTCGCCGAGCTCGGCCTCTCGGCCGAGGACCGCGCGGCGCTCGAGCAGGAGATCGACCACCCCAAGCCGATCGCGCTGCTCGCCTCGGAGGTGCAGAGCCCCGAGCTCGCCGAGCAGTTCTACACCGTGAGCCTGCTCGCCATCGACGTCGACCACGAGGCCGAGCGCGCGCACCTGCGCATGCTTCCCGCGCTCCTGCGCCTCACACCCGAGGTCGTGGCCCAGGTGCATCAGCGCCTCGGCGTCGCCCCGCCCAGCTGAGCAGCCCATGGCGAAGGCCAAGAAGCCCACGCGCGCGCGCGCCGTGCGTCGCGCGCAAGACCGTGACGTCGAGAAGCTCAGGCGAGACATCGCGAAGCTCTATGCCGAGGAGCGCGGCGGATCACCCGAGCGAGCGATCACGCTCGCGAGCGCGTCGCAGGTCGAGCCCGACGCGGGCTCGCGCGCCTGCCCCTACTGCGACGCCACGATGCGCGCCGAGAGCCACGAGGTCGAGGCGCATCGAGGCGAGTCGCTGCGTGTGGTGCGGCTCGTCTGCCGGAGCTGTCACGCGCACTGGAACCGCTACTATCGGCTCGCCTCGGCGATGCCCAACTGAGGCCCACGCCGCCCGAGCACGCCGATGGACAGCAAACTCATCAAGACCTGGGTGGGACCGATGGCGACGCTCGCCGCCTCGGCGGCGCTCTTGTTCGCGCTGCTCTACTCGGTCGACGTGCTCGTCACCGGCGGCCCGGCCGACGGCGCCTCGGGGCGCTTCAGCTACTTCTTCTTCGACCAGGACCACATCACCGACGCCGTCACCGGCCTCGGCACGATGGTCGCCGCCGTGCTCGGCATCGTCATCACGGTCGTGAGCATCGTCGTGCAGCTCTCCGCCGAGCGTTACACCGGCGTGACCGCGATGTTCCTCCGCGACCGCACGAACGTGCGCGTCATGGCCTTCTACGTCGTGGCCTGCGCCTGCTCGGTGTGGGTGAGCCTCTCGGTGCGCGCCGACTTCGTTCCGCGCGTGACCTTGCTCTTCATGCTCGTGCTCACGGTGCTCGCGCTCGTGATGATGGCGCCGTACTTCGGCTACGTCTTCCGCTTCCTCGAGCCGGCGAGCATCGTGCGCCGCATCCAGCGCGAGGCCACGGTCGTCGCCGCCGAGGGCGCGCTCGCCGAGGGCCCCGCCTGCGCCGACGCGCAGGCGCGCTCGCTCGCCGCGATGGAGGAGCTCACCGACATCACCTCGAACTCCATCTCCGGCAAGGACAAGATCATCGCGAGCCGCGCGGTCGACGCGCTCAAGGATCTCGCGCTCCGCTACCTCGAGACCAAATCGAGCGCGAAGCCCGAGTGGTTCTCGATCGGGCCGCAGATCCGCGACAACCCCGACTTCGTCGCGATGGATCCCGAATCGCTGAGCGACCTCGAGGCCAGGCGCACCTGGTTCGAATGGAAGGTGATGCGCCAATACCTCGGCATCTACAACGAGGCGCTCACGCAGATGCGTGACATCAACTACCTCGTCGCGATCGACACGCGCTACATCGGCGAGAAGGCCGCCGAGGTCGACGACGAAGCGCTCATCGAGCTCGTCTACCGCTTCATGAACAGCTACCTGCGCGCGACGCTCAACGCGAAGGACGTGCGCACCGCCTACAACGTGATGAACCAGTACCGGCTGCTCGTGGAGTCGATGCTGCGCAGGGGTCGCACGGCCGACGCGGTCACGGCGGTCGGTCACATGAAGTACTACGCGCTCGTCTCCTACGACATGAAGCTCAGCTTCGTGACCGAGACCGTCGCCTACGACGTCGGCGCGCTCTGCCAGCTCGCGCACGAGCTCGGCTCCGAGGCCGAGCGCCCGCTGCTCGACGTCTTCCTCGAGATCGACCGCCCCGGGCTCGAGCACGCGCACGAGGTCGCGCTCAAGGGCGTGCGCAAGGCGCAAGTGAAGCTCGCGAGCTACTACCTCTCCGTCGGCGCCGAGGAGCGCGTCGGCCTCATCCTGCGCGACATGGCCGGCGAGGCCCCCGAGCGCCTGCGCGCCATCCGTGAGGAGCTCGTGCGCGTCGAGTCGAAGGACTTCTGGGAGATCATCGACCGCGGCCGCAACTTCGAGTTCATGCCGCCCAAGCAGCGCGCGGCGATGATCGAGTTCTTCTCGCGCTTCGAGGGCCTCGAAGAGGCGCCCGTCAGCCTCCGCCGAGGCACGCCGGGCTGAGCCTCGCCAGATGGGCCCTGCCGAGGCCGATCCGCTCGCTCAGCCGATCACTTCTTCTGCGCGCGCGCCCACTCCACCGCGGCGCGCGGGCGCAGGATGCCGGCGCCCTGCTGGAGCTTGGGCACGTCGGGGAGGAACTGCGAGGTCTCGCAGAGGCCGCGGCGCAGATCGTTCGGCGTGAGGTGCGGGGCGACCTCGAGCATCTGCGCGGCGACGCTCGCTGCGATCGGCGACGCGAAGGAGGTGCCGTCGACGTGCTGGTACTCGGGCGAGACGTACTTCTGCTTGCGGATGCGCGCCTCGATCTGGCCCATGAACTCGGCGACCTGCGCGCGCTGCTCGGGCGTCGAGAGAGAGTGGCGCTCGGAGAAGCCGTGCTCTGCGCTGAGCTCCTCGAGCACGCTGAGCAGCTGGAAGAGCGGCGCGGCCTCGCGCGCGGTGAGCGTGCCTGGCAGCATCGGCGCCGGGATCCAGATCGCGGGCGCGATGAGGTCGGGCTTCTGCACGCCGTGGTGCGAGGAGCCGTGGCTCGAGGGCCAGACGCGGTCGCCCTCGACGTCGGGCGAGAAACGATCGTGTTGACCACCGACGGTGATCGCCGAAGGCGCGGAGCCCGGCGCACCGACGGCCCGGCCGGGTGTGTTGCCCGCCGCGGCGAAGACGGCGATGCCTGCCTCGGTGAGCTCCTCGACGGCCTTCTCGGCGTCGGCGAAATCCGGGTCGTCGGCGCGCACGCCGAGCGAGACGTTCAGGATGCGGATGCCGAGCTGCGGAAAGCGCAGCGGGAAGCGCAGCGCGTGCGCCACGTTCTTGCCGATGACGCGCCCACCGTCGACGCCGGCCTTCACGAGCACGAGCTCGGCGTCGCTCGCGATGCCGCGGTAGGAGCCGCCCGAGCGCCAGCCGTTGCCGGCGGCGACGCAGGCCGTCATCGTGCCGTGCCAGCCGAAGCTCTGCGGCGAGAAGAACTCGTGCCCGTCCGGCACGTCGCGCGTGGCGTCGGCGTAGGCCTTGATGCGGCGCTTCGGGCGCATCATGTCCGGGTGCGGGTAGAAACCGACGTCGACGAAGCACATCGTCACGCCTTTGCCCGTCACGTCGGGAAGGGCGTCGAGGCGCTCGGGCACGGAGAGAACTTGAGGGCGTCCCACGTCGGGCGCTCTCGCAGCGCCCCCGAGCCCGGTCAAGCGATTCGATGCGGCGCGTCGCTGCTCGGCTCCTCGGAGAGCGCCTCGTCGAGGAAGCGGTCCACCTCTGCGATGCAGCGCGGAGCGAGCTCGAGGTGTGGCGAGTGCCCGGCGGGAAGCGCGACGAGCTTCGCCCGCCGGATGCGCGTCATCGCGTCGAGTGCGGTCGTCAGCGGGAAGGCCTCGTCGCGCTCGCCCCAGAGCAGGAGCGTCTCGACGTCGAGCTCGCCGAGGCGCTCACGCCGGTGCAGCGGCTCGCCGAAGAGCGGCAGCATGGCGTCGAAGGCGCGCTTCGCGTCGGGCCTGCCGCCGCGCACGCGCGACAGCTCGCTGCGCACCTCGCCGAGCCGATCCTTCGCGCTCGCGCTGGGGCCGAGCCTGCCGAGCCCGAGGCGCGCGAGCCGCTCGGGCCCGGCGCGCAGATAGAGGCGCGCCGCGGGCAAGACGACCGGCCCGAGGCCCATCGCGTCGACGAGCACGAGCTTCTCGGGGCGCGTGCGCGCGCTCAGCGCGAGCTCGAGCGCCACCAGGCCGCCGAGCGAGTGGCCGACGATCGCCGAGGGCGCGAGCTGTTCGGCGAGCCCTGCGACGGGCTCGACGAAGAAGGCGAGGCCCTCCTCGGCGCTCGGGTGCGCGGCGAGCGGCGGCGAGGCCGAGTGACCGAAGCCCGGCAGGTCCACCGCGACGACGTCGCGACGCCCGGCCCAGGCCTCGAGCCAGCGCGCCCAGAGGCTCGCTGCGTGCCCGCGCCCGTGCACGAGCAGGACCGGCCCACGCTTCGTCGCGCCCTCGGCCGCGCTGCTCTCCTGAACAGCGCGGCTCGCGATCGTGCGCAAGAGCACGCCGCCCGCGATGCGCGGCACGACCGCGTAGTGCGGCGCGAGATCGTCGAGCAGCGCGCGTTCCGCGGGGCCTGGCTTCGAGACGATGGTGTGGATGCGTCGCTCGGCCGTGCTCATGGAGTCGCCGTGTGGAGCGCGTGTAGGCGATCGTCGGTGCCACGTCACCTGAACATCGGCGGAGCGTGGTTCGCGGTGCATCGCGCACCAAGTCGACGCGGCGTGCTAAGGTGCGATCCGCACATGGGACAGCAAGCGGCCCCCCAGCAGGCCCTCGAGAACGCGCTCCGCTCGATCGCTGGGTCCCCCACGGTGGTCTTGATCACCGGACACCCCGACCCCGACGCGCTCGGGAGCGCGATCGCTCACCAACGCATCTGCGCCGAGCTCGGCGTGCCTTGCACGATCGCGCACGTGTTGCCGGTCTCGCACCGGCAGAACCGCGCGATGGTGAAGTTGCTCAACATCGACATGCTCCAGGTGTCGAACACCGAGGACCTGGCGAACTTCAAGTACCTCTCGCTCGTCGACACCTCGACGCCCGAGCCGAGCATCGCCCTGCCGGCCGATCTCAAGCTCCTGTCGGTCGTCGACCACCACAAGATGGCCGAGGTCGACGCGCCCTTCGCCGACATCCGCCCGCAGATGGGCGCCTCGTCGTCGATCTACGCCGAGTACATGCTCAACGGGCTCGCGCCGCTGGTCGACGGGCGCGAGGCGACGCGCGTGGCGACCGCGCTGCTCTTCGGCATGCAGACCGACACGAACGACTTCACGCTCGCGACGGGCGCCGACTTCGCCGCCGCGGCCTACGTGCGCCCCTTCTGCGACAGCGACGTGCTCAAGCGCATGGGCCGCAGCATCGTGACGGCCTCGGCGATGAGCCTGCTCGGACGCGCGCTCTCGAACATGCTGGTCGTGCGCGACTTCGCGATGGCCGGCGTCGGCCAGGTCTCCTCGGGCGATCGCGACGCCATCGCGACCGCGGCCGACTTCATCCTGCAGCGCGAAGACCTCGACACGGTGCTCGTCTACGGCATCGTCGAGGATCGCATCGACGGCTCGCTGCGCACCGACAGCGCCAGCCTCGAGCCCGCGACCTTCCTGCAGACGGTCTTCGGCAAGGATCGCAGCGGCAAGCCCTACGGCGGCGGGCGCTCCGACAAGGGAGGCTTCCAGATCCCGCTCGGCGTCATCGCCGAGTGCGACGACAAGGACGCGCTCTGGGAGATCGTGCAGCAGGTGGTGCGCACGCGCCTCTCGAAGGTGATGCCGGAGATCGAGCGCGAGTACCAGCGCCTGAGCGACAGCAACGGGCACCACCACCACGAGGAGCGCGAGCGCTTCTCGCGCGAGTTCTGAGCCCACCTCTCCCGAGCCGCGCTCGGGGCCGGGCCACGCAGCACGTCGAGCCGGGCCTTCGAGCCCGGCTCAGTCGTTCCTGCGCTCGCGGTCGAGCACGCGCTCGTAGACCTCGCGCTTCGACACGCCGAGCTCGAGCGAGAGCCTCGCGGCGATGTCCTTGGCGCGCTGCCCTGCGGCGAGGCCTTCGTCGATGCGCCGCTCGAGCTCGGCGAGCGCCTGCTCGGGGCTCTCTCGGGGAGGCGCCCAGGGCGCGAGCACGACGGTGAGCTCCCCGAGCCACTCGGCGCGCTGCTCGGCAAGCGAGGCGAGCTCCGAGAGCGGGCCCTCGAGCAGCTCCTCGTGGCGCTTGGTGAGCTCACGCGCGACGAGCGCGCGACGAGCGGGCATGAGCCGGGCGAGCTCGACGAGCGTGCCGGCGATGCGGTGAGGCGACTCGAAGAAGATGATCGCGTCGCGATCGGCCACGATGGCGCCGACCACCTCGCTGCGCTCGCGCCCCTTGCGCGGCAAGAAGCCCACGAAGCGGAAGGCCGACATGGCGTAGCCGCTCGCGCTGAGCGCGGTCGTGACGGCGCTCGCGCCCGGGATCGGCACGATGCGCAGGCCCTCTCTGCGCGCCGCGCGCACGAGCGCGCTGCCCGGATCGCTCACCACCGGGGTGCCCGCGTCGCTGACGAGCGCGCAGGAGAGGCCGCCCGCGATGCGCGCCGCGAGCGCCTCGACCTGCGCCTCGGAGGCGTGCTCGTCGAGGCGCACGAGCTCCTTCTTGGTGACGCCGAGGTGGCTCAAGAGCTGGCGGGTGCGGCGCGTATCCTCGGCGGCGACGAGATCGGCCGCGCGCAGCGCCTCGGCCGCACGCAGGCTGAGATCGCCGAGGTTTCCGATGGGCGTCGCGACGACCCAGAGCACCGCTCCGCGGCCGCCCTCGAGCCCGAGCGCCTCGCCCGCGGCCTCGCGCTCCTCGGGCTCGCCCGCTTCGATCGCGCTCGCTTCGATCTCGCGCGCTTCGCGCTGGCCACGCGCGGGCCCGGGCGCCGCCGACATCAGCTCGCGCCGACCGCGTCGCCGAGCTCGGCCTGCAGGTACTTGCGCAGCTTGCCGGCGAGGCGCGCCTCGAGCTGACGCACGCGCTCGCGCGACACGCCGAACTCGTCGCCTAGCTCCTGGAGCGTGAGCGGCTCGTCGGCGGCGAGGCGTTTGTCGAAGATGATGAGCTCCTTGCCGGCGAGGGTCGTGCGGAAGTCGACGAGGCGCTCGGCCACCATCGCGTCGATCTCGCGCCGCTCCATGAGCGCCTCGGGGCCCGCGCCCGCGCCGGGCATGATGTCGACGCGCGAGACGCTGCGACCCTCGGCGTCGCCCACCGGCGCGTCGAGGCTCGAGTCGGCGCTGCCGAGGCGGTGGCCCATCTCGTTCACCTCCTTGGCGTCGACGCCGAGCCGCTCGGCGATCACCTCGCTCGTCGGGTCGACGCCCATCGAGATGAGGCGCGCCTTCTCCTTGTGCAGGTTGAAGAAGAGCTTGCGCTGCGCCTGCGTGGTGCCGAGCTTCACCAGGCGGTGGTTGTTGAGGATGAACCTCAGCATGTAAGCGCGGATCCACCACGCCGCGTAGGAGGAGAGCTTCACGCCTCGGTTCGGATCGAAGCGCTTCACGGCCTGCATCAGGCCGATGTTGCCCTCCTGGATGAGGTCCATGATGTTCTTGTAGGCGCGCCGGTATTCGTAGGCGAGCTTGACCACGAGGCGCAGGTTCGCCGTCACGAGCCTCGCTGCGACCTGGACCTTCTTCGCGTCGTCGTCCGGCAGGCTCACGTACTTGCGCGTGAGCTCCTGCTCCTCTTGAGGCGTGAGCAGCCGGTGGCGCTGGATCTCGCGCATGTAGGCCTGCAAGGGATCCGAGCGCGAGATCGCCGAGGAGCTCGAGGCCGGCAGCTTCTCGAGGTCTTCGTCGCTGACCTCGATGTCTTCGTCGAGCGACTCGTCGGCGTCGACGTCGACGACCTCCGCGTCGACCGCGTCGATCACCTCGGCGTCGTCGCCGCCCTCTTCCACGAGCTCGGCGTCGACGACCTCCGACTCCTGATCATCGTCATCGTGCTCGCGCGGCGCCGAGGCACGCCCCTTGGCGGCCTTCGCGCCGGCGCGCGCCGTCTTCGCGGCGGCCTTCGGCGCCGCCGCGGCCTTCGGCGACGCCGCGGCCTTCGGCGACGCCGCTCGCTCGGGTTTGGCGGCCTTGGGCTTGGCCGACGCGGCCTTCGGCCTGGCCGAGCCCGCGCGAGGCTTCGCTCGCTCGCTGCTCTGCGCCTGCACCTCCGGGGTGGGCGCGTCGCTCGAGGTCGTCTTGGTCGCCTTCATGGGTCGCGGCCCGAGGATATGGCAGATCCGAGCCGAGCTGGGTAGCCCAGGGCGCCCCGGGGCTCCGGCGAGCCCACGCGCCGAGAGCGGGCGGCGCTCCCACGAGCGCGCGATATGCTCTCGGCCCCATGGCCACTCCGCCCACACGCATCCTCACCGCCGACGACGTCCGGAGCCTGATCGACATGCGCGACGCCGTGCTCGCCGTCGAGCAGGCCTTCGCCGCCTACGCACGCGGCGAAGCGAGCATGCCACCGAAGGTCTACCTCTCGCTGCCCCAGCACGGCGGCGACTTCCGCGCGATGCCCTCCGAGCTGCCCGCCTCCGAGGCCGGGCGCGCCGTCGCCGGGCTCAAGTGGGTCAACTCCCACCCCGACAACCCCTCGAAGCACGGGCTGCCTTCGGTCATGGGCGTCTTCATCCTGAGCGATCCGGCCACGGCGCTGCCGCTCGCGGTGATGGACGCCACCCTGCTCACCGCCGCGCGCACCGGCGCCGCAGCCGCGGTCGCGACGAAGCACCTCGCGCGCAAGAGCGCAGGCACGCTGGGCTTCATCGGCTCGGGGGTGCAGGCGCGCTGGATGCTCGCCGCGCACCGCGCGGCCTTCGGCGACGCGGCCTTCGAGCTCTACTGCGCCGATGTGGATCCGGGCGCCGCGGCGCGCTTCGCCGAGGAGTCGGGCGGCCGCGTCGTGAGCGCAGAGGAGGCCGCGGGCGCGGACGTCGTCTGCACCTCGACCCCGGGCCGCGCGGTCGCCGTGAAGGCCGCCTGGCTCCGGCCGGGCTGCCACGTGAACGCGATGGGTGCCGACGCGCCCGGCAAGCAGGAGCTCGAGAGCGCGGCGCTCGCGAGGCTCAGGGTCTACGTCGACGACCTCTACCAGGCGACGCACTCCGGCGAGATCAACGTCGCGCTCGAGCACGGCGACTTCGCCGAGAGCGCGATCGCAGGCTCGATCGGCGGCGTGATCGCCGGCCTCACTCCGGGCCGGGCGAACGACGAGGAGCTCACGCTCTTCGACTCGACCGGGCTCGCGATCCAAGACGCGGCGCTCGCGCGTGTGCTGCTCGCGCGCGCCGAGGACCGAGGGGTCGGCAGCCTCGTGCAGCTCGTGGGCTGAAGACCTTCACGCCTCGGCTGGGCCTGCGCGGGCGGCCGTGCTACCCGGTGGAGCGTGGCAGCCGAGGGCCAGAACGACATCCAGCGCGCGAGGAGCCTCCGGCCGTGGTTCCTCGTCGCCGCGATGCTGCTCGTGTGGCTCGTCGGCGTGCAGGGCGTGAGCATGGGCTGCCAGTCGACGATGGCGATGCGCTCGGGCATCGTGGTCGACGAGCAGACCGCGCTCGACGAGGCCCGCGTCGACGGTGATCCCTCGCGCCTCGGCTACGTCATGCAGGCCGCGCGCCTGCGCGCGATGGTCGAGCACCGCTCGGTGAGCTTCCCGCTCGGCGTCGGCCGGCTCGTGCTCTCGCTCGTGCTCGTCGGCGCGGCCGCGACGGCGCTCTCGGGCAGGCCTGGCGCGCGCAGCTTCGCGATGCAGGCCATCGCCGTGAACGCGGCCTTCGGCGTCGTCGACTACGTGCTCAGCGAGCCCGTGCGGGCCGCGGCGATCGACGCCGTCGTACGCGTGGCGGGCGACCTCTTCCGCGAGGAGGAGCACGCGCCCTTCCGCTCGGCCACCTTCTGGTTCTGGATCGAGCGCATCCGCGTCGCGATGGTCGAGCTCGGCGTGGCCGTCGTCGGCCTGTCCGCGCTCGCCTCGCCGAAGACGGCGGCCTTCTTCGAGGCGATGGAGTCGGTGCGCCGAGCGCGCGAGGCCGAGCGCGAAGACGAACCGTGAGCCCGGCCAGCGAGCGCGGCGGTGAGCCGCGTGCGATCGAGATCCTGCCCGAGGCCCTGGCCGATCAGATCGCCGCGGGCGAGGTCGTCGAGCGACCGGCGAGCGTCATCAAGGAGCTCTGCGAGAACGCCGTCGACGCCGGCGCCTCGCGCGTCGACGTCGAGATCACCAGCGGCGGCGTGCTCGCGGCGATCGTGAGCGACGACGGCTCCGGCATGGGCGCGCGCGACCTCGCCCTCTGCGTGCAGCGCCACGCGACCAGCAAGATCCGCGCGATCGACGACCTCATGCGCATCGGCACCTTCGGCTTCCGCGGCGAGGCCCTCGCGAGCATCGCCTCGGTGAGCCGCACGCGCATCACGAGCCGCAGGCGCGACGAAGCCGCCGGGCACACGATCCTCGTCGAGGGCGGCGTACCCGGCGCCATCGCGCCCTCGGGCGCGCCGCCGGGCACGCGCGTCGAGGTGCGCGAGCTCTTCTACAACGTGCCCGCGAGGCGAAAGTTCCTGAAGGCGCTCGCCACCGAGTCGGCCCACGTGAGCGAGGCCGTCGAGGCAGTCGCGCTCGCGAGCCCGTCGATCTCGGTGACCCTCACACGCGACGGTCGCAAGGTGCGCGAGCTCCTGCGCGCGCCTAGCCGCGAGGCGCGCGTCGTCGATCTGCTGGGCGACGAGGAGCTCTCTCACGCCCGGGGCGAGCGCGGCCCGCTGCGCGTCGAGGCCTGGCTCTCGAAGCCCTCGCGCGCGCGCAGCGGCGCGGGCTCGCTGCGCATCCTCGTCAACGATCGCCTCGTCAAGGATCGCGCGCTCGCGCGCGCCGTCGCGCAGGCCTACGGCGGCGCGCTCGATCCCGGGCGCTACCCGATAGGCGTCGTCTACGTCGATCTGCCGCCCGAGCTCGTCGACGTGAACGTGCACCCCCAGAAGAGCGAGGTGCGCTTCGCCGAGGCGCGCGCTGCGCAAGACGCGCTCTACCGCATCGTCGAGGCCAGCCTGCGCGAGGGCGCCCAGGCCGCGCCGAGCGCCGAGCGCCGCGCGCCCTACGTGGGCAGGAGCGAGCTCGGCGCGAGGACGCGCCCTGGCCCGAACGAGGCTTCGGAGCTCGCGACGCCGAGGCCCCCCGCCGTCTGGAGCGGCTCGGGTGAGCTCGCCGCGCCGCGCTCGGCGCTCGCCGACGCGGGCCCGGCCTCGGCCGAGCTCGACGCACGCGCGCGCGCGCTCGCCGAGAAGCTGCGCGCGCCGCTCTCGCCCGTCGCGCAGAGCTACCCCGTGCAGGAGCCGCTTGCGCGCGTCGAGCTGCCACGCGACGCGGCTCGCAGCTTCGGCGCGCTGCGCTTCGTCGCCGAGCTGCGCTCCTGCTACCTCGTGGCGGAGTCCGAGGAGGCGCTCGTGCTCCTGGATCGCCACGCGGCGAGCGAGCGCGCGCTCTACGAGGCGCTCTCTCTGGCACACCGCGCGGGCCCCGTGCCGATGCGCGCGTCGATCCTGCCCGAGCTCGTCGAGCTCGGGCCCGAGGCCGTCGCCAGGATCGACGCGCGCCACGCCTGGCTGCTCGAGCTCGGCCTCGATCTGCGCCCCGCGGGCGCAGCGCAGATCGCCGTGCACGCGCTGCCCGAGCTGGTCGCCCACCGCGCGAGCCCGCGCGCGATCGTGGTCGAGCTCGCGCGCATCCTCGGCTCGCTCGGGGAAACCCAGCTCGAGGCCGAGGCCTCGCGCGTCCACGCCGAGCTCGCCTGCGCCGGCGCGATCGCCGAGGGAGAGCGCCTCCCGGCCGACGAAGCGCGCACGATCGTGGAGGCGCTCTCGGGCCTCGAGCTGCGCCGCGCGGGGCCCTTGCACAAACGCTTGGTGCTCGAATGGACGAGCTTCCGCGAGCTCGAGCACAGGGCCGGTCGCAGGTGAGCCGCGCGAAGAAGTCGCAGATCCTCGAAGACTTCGTGCCCACGGCGCGCATCGCCGAGCTCGAGCCGCCGAACGAGGGCGAGCTCCTGATCGTCGTGGGCCCGACCGCGTCCGGCAAGACCGAGCTCGCGATCCGCCTCGCCGAGCGCTGGGGAGGCGAGGTGATCTCGGCCGACAGCGTGCAGATCTACCGAGGCTTCGACCTGGGCTCGGGCAAACCCACCCATGCCGAACGAGCGCGCGCGCCCCACCACCTGATCGACGCCTTCGATCCGCTCGACCCGATCGACGCAGGAAGGTACCGCCAGCTCGCCGAGGCCGCGCTCGCCGACGTGCGTGCGCGCGGCAAGCTGCCGATCGTGTGCGGAGGCACCTACCTCTGGGTGAAGGCCCTCGTGGAGGGACTGGCCGAAGCCGCACCGGCCGACGAGCGCGTGCGCGCACGCCACCGCGAGATCGCCGAGCGAGAAGGGCGGGCGAAGATCCACGCCATGCTCGCCGAGGTCGACCCGGTCGCCGCGGCGCGCCTCGCGCCCAACGATCTCGTCCGCACGAGCCGCGCGCTCGAGGTCTACGAGCTCAGCGGTCGGCCGATATCGGCTTGGCACGCCGAGCACGCGGCGAGCGCGCCCAAGCACCAGGCGAGGCTCGTGGGCCTCGCGCACCCCCGCGAAGCGCTCGACGCGCGCATCGCCGAGCGCACGCGGCGCTGGCTCGAAGCGGGCTTCATCGACGAGGTGCGCGGGCTGGTCGAGCGAGGTCATGGCGAGGCGCGCGCCATGGGCTCGGTCGGCTACAAACAAGTGCACGTGCACCTCGCCGGCGAGCTACCAGCGAGTGAGCTCGAGCCCGCCATCGTGCGCGCGACGCGCACCTACGTTCGAAGACAGCGCACCTGGCTGCGCGACGAGCCCGTCACCTGGCTCTACCCGGAGCATTGAATGGAACACGCATTCTGGCGCGAGCGCTGGCGTGAAGGCCGAATCGGCTTCCACCGCCCCGACCCCAACCCCCACCTCGTCGCGCACGCCGAGCACCTCGGCGAGGGCACGCGCGTCTTCGTCCCGCTCTCGGGCAAGAGCGTCGACCTCGCGTGGCTCTGTGCGCGCGGCCACGCCGTCGTCGGCGCGGAGCTCGTCGAGGCCGCCGTGGCGAGCTTCTTCGAGGAGTCGGGCATGACGCCCGCGCGCACCGTCGACGGGCCCTTCGTGCGCTACGAGTGCGAGTCGATCGAGATCCACGTCGGCGATTACTTCGAGCTCGATCCGAGCGCGCTCGGCCATTTCGACGCCGCCTTCGATCGCGCCTCGATGATCGCCCTGCCCCCGGCGATGCGCGCGCGCTACGTGGAGAAGCTCCGCGCGCTGCTCGCGCCCAAGGCGACGATCCTCCTCGTCACCCTCGAGACCGACGACGACGGAGGGCCGCCCTTCTCGGTGAACGAGCGCGAGGTGCGCGAGGCCTACGCGGGCGCCGAGATCGAGAAGCTCGCGACGGTGAACGCGCTCGATCCGGGTGGGCCGCTTCACGCACGCGGCGTGCGCCGCGCCGAGGAGCAGGTGTATCGCATCCGCCTCGGGGGCTGAGGCGAGGGCCTCTGGAGCGCCCGCCCCCGCGCGTTCGTCGAGCTCAGCGCCTCAGGAAGAAGCGCGGCGCTCCATCCGACGCGCGCCACACGGGCGGGCCGATCCGGTAGGGGTCGACCTCGAGCATGCGTGCGTACTCGGTCACGTAGGGATAGGCCGGGTCGTCGACGACGTGGATCGCGGCGTCGTAGTCGACGGCGTAGCGCAGAGGCATCGAATCCGGCGCGTCTTCGTCGTTCGAGCAGCTCATCGCGAGGGTCCAGTTGCCGTCGTGCGCCTCGACCATGCGGAGCGGCAGCTCGGTGTCTTGCGATTGCCATCGGCGGGCCTCGAGCACGTGCTCGATCCCTTGCGCGCCGAGCGCGAACACCGACGAGGAGTGAGGCCCCTCGCCTTCGACCGAGAAGACGACCTCCCCCCTCGCCCCATCGACACGGACCGAGACGATCTTGCCCGAGGCCTCGACGAGCGGCGCCTCGCGCCCCGTGAGGTAGAGCCTCCGTCCGGCGGCGTAGACGACTCGTCCGTCGGGCGCGGCGTCGAAGTCCAGGAGCTGCTCGCTCCCCGTATCGGCGATCGCCTCGAGTAGCTCGCCGCTCCAGCGCAAGAGCAGCTGGCTCGAGGTCCCGCCCGAGAGGAAGAGCCCCGCGGTCGTCGAACGCAGCCGGAAGTACCCCTCGGGCAGCTCGGCGAGCTGGGTCACACCTGCGTCGTCGATCCGCAGGAGACGGCTCCCGCCGCGCTCGTCGAAGAAGTGCACGCGCCCCTCGTGGCTGAGGCCGGTGCGCGCGAAGTAGTGCGCGCCGCCGCGTGACACGTGCTCGGTCGCCTCGCCGGTCTCGAGATCGATCGCGACGATGCCGTAGAGGTCGTCGAGCATGCCGCCCCAGGTCGAGACGTAGAGCTTCGACGCGTCGAGGCCCAGGATCTCGTTGAAGTGGTGCCCTGCGACGAGCTGCCCGGTGCCGAGCAGGCGCGATCCCGCGAGGCTCGCCTCCCAGGCGCCTTGGTCGGGCAGCGACGGGATGTCGGCGCCGATCTGCAGGGCGCTGCAGCGCTCCGCCTGCTCTTCGCTGGCGCGTCCGAGGCTGCGTCTCGCGGGGGTCGAAGCGTCGGCGAACACGGTGTCCTCGGGGTCGGGCAGCGTCGTGGGCGGGTCGACCGGGGTCGGGTCCGGGTCGGTGCCGCTGGGCTCCTCGCTGCGGTCGTCGATGACGCGGCCGCAGCCGGCGAGCGGCGCGAGGGTGACGAGCAGGCTGAGCGAGCAGAGGGCGAAGCGAAGCGTGTTCATCGGGCCTCCAGGGTCGGTAGGTCGGGATGGACGAAGACTGCGCCCGATCGAGCCCCCGTGGGAGGCATACGTCGTTGCCGCGATTGCATGGCGTGGATTGTCAATCGCTCATGCCTCCGATGGCGGCGTCGGAGCAGCTCGAGCGCGCCCGGGTGTTCGGGCAGCGGATGGCCCCGCGCGCCGCACCGGACCCCGTCGCGCGCTCGCTCAGGGCGTCACGTCGCCGAGTGGGATGCGCAGCGTGACAGGCTTGTAGCCGTCGTAGCGGCTCTTTCCGACCGGACGGATCTCGACACGCACCGACAGTCCGCGGGTTCCCCCGGGCACGAGCGCGAAGCCGACCGTGCCTCTGCCAGACGTCCGGGCGGCGACCTCGTCGGGAAAACGGCCGAGCTCACACGAAGTGCGCGAGGTCGGATAGACCGAATACCCGCGACCGTCCGCGTCGACCACCTCCATGGGGGTGAGATCGAGAGCTTCGCTCGAGCGGTTCTCGAGGCGCAGGTCGAGGCCGACGATGCGCATCGTCTTGCCCGCGGCCTTGGCCTCGGCGAACACGCGTTCGAGCCAAGGGTCGTCCGACGCAGTGCAATCGCGCAGACTTCCGGATTCGAGCTGGAAGTGGGGTGACGAAGCCTTCGCGGTGCCCGCACCATTCGAGCTCGGCTCCCGATCCGGAAGTGGAGCGGGCGGCTTGGGTGGCAAGCGCAGATCGACGGTCACGGTCGACACGGCGAACCCGTGGGGCTCCTCGAGGACCATGCGCACCTGGGTCGGTTGCTCTGCACCAGCGGGCAGACCCGCGAACGGCCAGCCACGCAGCCTCGCACCCGCCTTGGCCCCCCCACCGAGCACGAGCGAAGGCCCACAACCGCCGCCCACCAAGGGGCCACCGATCACCCGGAAGGACTCGCCACGCGCGTTCACCAGCTCGACGTTGGCCGTCTTCGTGAAGAAGCGCGCCTCATCGGGGCCGAGGTTGTCGTAGTAGAAGTCGATCGCGTGCAGCGTGCCGCCGCCCATCGACGGACCGCAGGACTTGTCGCCGTAGACCGCGACCCGGAACCACCCGCCCTCGACGACCTGTCCGGGCGCGACGACCACCGCCTCGCCGGCGCCGACGCGGACGACCTCGGGCTCCGGCCTTTCGAAGGGCTCAGGCGTCGCCTGGGCCGGTGGTGGCTCGGGAGCGACCTTCGTGGTGGCCGCTGGCGCAGTAGGTGGGGGAGCCACGCACCCGAACGAGGCCGCGCTGAAGAAGGACGCGAAGCCGAGCGCACGGGGGAGGCGTGATGCAGATGCCATCGGTGCGCAGACATACCGGAAGCGTCGCCCGGCAGACATGCTGGACGAACGCGGGAGCCTCACCTCGACGCGAGCCGGATCGCCTTCGCGGGCTTCTTCGCTTCGCCGACGACGCGACCCTCGAGGACCTTCACCGGCACGGGAGGATCGAGCTCGTAGAGGTGGCCCCGAGTGGGCACCTCGACCTCGATGGTCTGCTCGTTCCACTCGAGCGTGCGCTGGTAGCCGGCGCGCAGCTTGCCACGGTCTCGGTGCTCGCGGTGCTGCAGCACGAAGCCCGACATGCGCAAGACGAGCTGATTGTAGAGGCGGTGACAGCCGTGGCTCGAGCCGCGCGTGAGCGAGCGGTAGTCGACGGAGCCGTGCGTGCGGATGCCGTGGTCGCGCCACTCCGTCTTCGCGCCGCGGGTCACCGGCTGTTCGTGGATGAACATCGCGAGGCCATAGGCGTTGCGGTAGCCGGGCTGGATGAGGTCGCGCTTGAGCGTGACGACGCCGTCGGCGTCCTCGCGCACGAGGTCGGTCTCGGGCGTGGAGTCGGGCGGCAGCCACGCGGGCGCGGCGATGAGCTTGCGCCAGGCGCGCTCGCCGACGTCGCTCTCCTTGTACTTGAGCGCGATCTCGCCGTCGTCGCCGCGCTCCTTCTTCCAACCGCCGATCGTCGTCGGCCAGCGCAGGAGCGCGACGTCGCGCTCGCCGTCCTTCGCGTAGAGCACGAAGCTCGGCCCGCGCAGCTCACCGAGCTCCTTCTTCGCGAGCGCGGCGCGGCCAGGTGCGTCGTAGAACACGTCGCCTCGGTCGATCTCGACGCGCAGCTCCATCGTGGCGCTGTGGTAGGCCGGCGCGGGCGGCAGCGCGACGGCGACGCGCAGCGTGCGCAGGCCGCGGGGCCCGAGCTTGGAGGCGAAGTCGCGCACGCCGTCGGGGCTCGTCCAGCCGAGCTCGCGCGCGGCCCGGTCGGTCGCGGCGTTCACGAGATCCGGCGCGGCCCCCTCGATCGGATCACCGAAGGACGGCGTGAATCGCGAGAGGTCGAGCCTGCGATCGACCACCGGCTCCTGACGCCCCGAGGCCGAGCCGTCCTCCACGAGGCCGGCGGCGTCGGCGACGCGCTCGCGCAGCGCGCGCAGCACGCCGCGGTATGCGAGCTCCTCGCCGCCGAGCGTGAGCGCCAGCTGCGTGTCGTGGTCGAGCCCGGTGCCCACGATCATGTGGCGCCGACGGAAGGCATCGAGCGCGATCTCGGTCTTCGCGCCGAGCATCCCCGACGCGGCCCGCCGGTCGAGCAGCCCAGCGCACACGAGCTCGCCCTGGATCGCGGCGATGGCGCCCTTGCCGAGGGCGCTGCTCGTCAGGACGGCGCGCGCGTTCTTGTCACGCGCCTCGAGCCAGGGCGCGACGAAGGCCGCGACGGGCGCGAGGTCGAGCTCGGCGTCGCAGGCGCGGCGCTTCTCGTCGGCCACGCGCGCGACGAGCAGCGAGAGGTTCGGCGAGATGCCGTAGAGGCCGAGCTCGGCCGACGGCGTGGCGGCGAGCTCGAGGTACTTCGCGCGGTACTCCGGCGCACGCGAGGGGTCCGCGCCGATCGCGAAGACGCGCGGCGTCCAGGCGTCGGAGAGGTCGATCGTCGTGAGGCCGTGCTTCGCGACCTCGTCGGCGCAGAGCGAGCCGGCCGGTGCACCGCCCGCGTAGACGGGCACGAGCTCGCAGTCGGCGCGTGAAGGTGAACGCGTGCACACCGCGCCGGAGGCCTGCGCCGCATCGCTCAGACGCTCGAGGTAGCTCGGCGCGAGCAGCGGCGCAGCGGCCGGCTCGAAGCTCGCGAGCTCGAGGCGCGGCTCGCGCTCGAGGCCAGGCAGCTGGGCGCGCTCGCAGCCGGGCAGCGCCGCGAAGGCCGCCAGGGCGGCGAGCGCGGCGCGAGGCGCGGCGCGACGAGGGCGCTCGACGGGGCTGGAGACGGGGGCCGAGGGGTCGGAGCGTCGGGCAGACATGCCCCCTGTTCTGCAACCCACGTGCCCATCGCAGCGCCACGGAATTCCGCGACGATTCACCGCCTGAGGCGCGCCGGCTCGGGCCGGAGGACACCAAGCGTGGCTCTCGGGACACGCGCGGGCCAGAGGCCGCTCGTCACACCGATCTCAGTCGACCGGCAGCGGCGCCTCGAGGCTCACGACCGTGTAGGCGTAGTCGGTCGGTTCACAGGGCTCGACCAGGCTCACGACCTTCGCGTCGAGGAAGACGACCTCGCCCTCGGGCACGAAGTCTTGCGCATACAACTCGAAGGAGAGCGTCGCCTGGCCATCGGGCTCGAGGCCGAAGAGGTGGTTGCTGCTCCCCATGGTCGGCTGCGCGTAGGGGTGCTCGCTCGAGATCTCGACGCCTGGGTAGTCGAAGTTGCCCTCGTTGCTGTAGTTCCACAGCGTCACCTCGAAGTGGGCCAGCTCGCCCGGGCTCCAGACCCCGTCGCCGCTCGCGTCGACGAGCGCCATTCCGGTGATGAACACCGACTGCAGGCGCTGACACACCTCGCTCGGCAAGGGCTCGCCGCCGCCCTCGCCGCCTCCGCCGCCCGCCCCTGCGCTGCTCGAGCTGGTCGAGGTGCTCGTGACGCTCGTGCCGGTCGTGGTGCCGGGGTCGTCGGACCCGCCCTCGCCCGGGTCGACGTCGACGGTGCCTCCGCAGGCCGAGGTGGAGAGGATGAGCGCGGCGAGGAAGAAAGCGTTCGTTCGGTTCATGAAGGGCCTCCGTGGCGTTGGATGAACCCAGGATGCGCGGAGGAACGCCATCGGTCGAAGCATATGTTCTTGCGATGATTGGATGGTTGCCGTTGTCAATCGCTCTGCGCGCGCGAGGCCGGCGCCGCGGAGCCTCGGAGCCTCGACCGACCTTGCAGAGCGGCACCGAGCCTCGACCCGCCTCCGCTCCCAAGCAGGCCCGCCGTCGTGCTAAGGCTCGGCCCCATGAGCGCCGCGAACCTGCCCGTCTTCGAGCTCGTCCTCCGCAACTACAAGAACTTCAACGCACGCGCGACGCGCGACGCCTTGCTCGCGTACCACCGGCACATCCAGGCCGGCGGCAAGATGTTCTGGGCCGTCGCGGGCGCGATGAGCTCGGCGCAGCTCGGCATCACGCTCGCGCCGGCCATCCGCGCGGGGCTCATCCACGGCATGAGCGTGACGGGCGCGAACCTCGAGGAGTCGCTCTTCCGCCTGGTGGCGCACGACCACTACAAGGACTTTCCCGACTACCGCTACTTCACCAAGAACGACGATACGAAGATCCTCGAGCAGCGCATGCGCCGCGTGACCGACACGAGCATCCCGGAAGACGAAGCCTTCCGCGCCGTCGAGAAGTTCATCGTGCCGATGTGGAAGAACGCGACCGAGAAGGGCGAGCGCCGCTTCTGGCACGAGTACTTCTACGAGCTCATCCAACAGCTCGGCCCCGAGCTCTGCCAGGGCCAGCCCGAGGAGTGCTGGCTGCTCGCCGCAGCGAAGGCGAAGCTGCCGATCGTGGTGCCCGGCTACGAGGACTCCACCTTCGGCAACATCTTCGCGTCGCACGTGAAGCTCGGCGAGTGCAGCGCGAGCATCGCGAAGTCGGGCATCGAGTACATGGCCGCGCTCTACGACCAGTACCGAGAGCTCTCGGCCGGCAAGGGCATCGGCTTCTTCCAGATCGGCGGCGGCATCGCGGGCGACTTCCCCATCTGCGTCGTGCCCTCGCTCAAGTACGACCTCGAAGACGAAGCGAAGCCTTGGGCCTACTTCTGCCAGATCTCCGACTCGACGACCTCCTACGGCTCCTACTCGGGCGCGACGCCCAACGAGAAGATCACCTGGGACAAACTCACGGAAGAGACGCCGATGTTCGTCATCGAGTCCGACGCGACGATCGTGGTGCCGCTGATCCTGAACGCGCTGCTCGAGGCGAAGGCCCACCCGGCCGAGGCCGAGGCGCTCATCCAGAAGTACATGGGCTGAAGCGCGGCGCTCCACGCCGCCCGTCCCAATCCGCTCGCCTCTACAGGGCCTCGTCCGAGCTTCGGGCGGGGCCTTTTCCGTGTCGCGGGCGCGCCCTACGATCCCTCGCATGGCCCGACCCAGCGCCCGCCTCGTCCGCGCCCTGCGCATCACCGCCGACCGTCTCGAGCATCCCGAGGTCGTCTACCAGTGGTCGCACTTCGGCCACTGCACCTGCGGCCACGTCGCGCAGACGATCACGAAGCTCGAAGCGAGCACGATCTACCGCGCCGCCTTCCACCGCCCCGGCGACTGGGGCGAGCAGGCGGCCCGGCTCGGCCGGCCCGAGCTGCCCGACTACGGCGAGCGGCCGGCGATCGACGAAGGAGCCTACGAGTTCGAGAGCCTCGACCGCTGCGTGGCGACCGGCTCGCCGCTCGCGGCGATCCTCGACACGATGTACGCGGCCGGCCTCGAGCCAGACGACGTGCGCCACCTCGAGCGCCTCAGCGACGGCGAGGTCCTGCGTTGGCTGGGCAAGAACACGACGGGCCTCGAGCACGCGAAGCGCGAGCACGTGATCGCCTACCTGCGCGGCTTCGCCGAGCTGCTCGCGAGCAAGCTCGATCCGCGCGAGCGCGCCGAGCTCGAGGCCGACGCGGCCTGCGAGGCGCTGCCGCTCGCTGCGGAGTGAGACGCGCCGCGCCGAGCGGGGAGGTCGCGCGGCGCTCGCGTCACGCGGTAGGCGCCGCGCACCTCGTCGAGGGCGACGCGCTCGCCTCCTCGGGTGACCGCGACCCTGCCCTCGGCCTCGAGCCTCGCGACGGCCTCGTGCACGCGCGGCATGAGCGCACGCCAGTCGGAGCGATCGGCGCGCCTCGCGGCCTCCGAGGGGCAGATCGTCGCGTCGGGGGCGCGCTCCGAGAGGAGGGAGAGCACGAGCTCGTCGAGCTGGCGGTCGACCGGCAGCCTGCCACTGCGACACGCCGCGGAGCAGTGGCGCACCTGCGCCCAGTCGCGCGCCCACTTCTTGCGCCACGCGAAGCTGCGCCCGCAGTGCACGCAGCGTTTGACCGGCGGCGTGGCTTCGCCGCTCATGTGTCGCCCGGCGCCGGTTGACAGCTGGGGCAATGGTAGAGCTTGCGCGCCGCGCTCGTGCTGACGACCACGGCGCCACCGCAAACGCGGCAGCGGCGTCGGCCGTAGACGTACAGGGCGTCGGCCTTCTTGGTGCGGCGCGTGGCGCCCGGCACGGTGACGATGCGGTTCTGCTCCACGCCGCGCGCGAGCAGCTCGCGCGCGAGCGTCCACAGGCGCTCGAAGCGCGCTTTGCCGAGCGCGCGGCCAGGGGTGCTCGGGTGCGTGCCCGTGAGGAAGAGCAGCTCGGCGCGGTAGACGTTGCCGACCCCTGCGAAGAGGCGCTGATCGAGCAGGAGCGCGCCGATGCTGCGCGAGGAGCGGCTCACGGTCGACCACAGCGAGGCGGGCCTGCGTCGAGCTGAGAGCGGGTCGGCGCCGAGGCGCGCCTCGAGCGCCGCGACCTCGTCGGGGTCGAGACACTCGCAGGCAGTGGGTCCCGAGAGGTCCCACGCGAGCTCTTCGCTCTCGAGGCGCATGCGCACCTGGCCACGCGGTGCAGGCACCGGAGCGCGATGCCTGCGAAAGCGCCCGAAGAGCCCGAGGTGGATGTGCACCTCGCAGCCGGGGAAACGCAGGAAGAGGTGCTTTCCCACGGCGCGCGCGCCGAGCAGAGGTTCACCGTCGAGCGAGCTTGCGCCGAGGAAGCGCCCCTGCGGTGAAGATACGCGCAGGCGTCGACCGACGAGCTCGCGCTCGAGATCCAGCGCGAGGCGGTGGATGGTGTGTCCCTCGGGCACGGCGCAGAGCTAGGGGCGCCCGGCGCCGAGGACCAGGGGATGGGCCGAGCGGATCGCGCCCAGGGTCGGGGTGCGGCGCCGCAAGACGCCGCGCCCCGGACTCCCCCTCAGCCCTTCTTCTTCAGCGTGCGGCAGCTCGTGAGCGTCTGGTCGATCTGGTCCTTCGTGAAGTCGAACCCGGTCGCGACGCTCGAGCACTGGTAGGGCTTGCCATCGACCGTGAGGCCCACCGTGAGGAGGTGGCTGCCGCTCTCGCGCTTGAAGATCAGGTGCGTGTCGCTCTCGTCGACCACCGCGCCCTTCTCGTCGATCATCTTGTAGATCTTCAGCGTCTCCGCCTTGTCGAACTTCTGCTCGCTGATCGACACCGAGTAGTTCACGCCCGCGGAGACGACGTGGATGCCGCCCCGCTCCTCGCTCACCTTCGCCTTCTCCGGCGCGGTGATCACGAGACCGGCGAGCGCGCCGACGAGCTCCTTGTCGACGAGGGCCTCCTGCATGTCCACACCCATGGTCTGGGTCTTGAACACTGGACCCTTGGGCGCCTCGGGCTTCGCGGAGGCCTCGGCCTTGGCGCCAGTGGCGGCGGCCGCGGAGCCGGTCGCTGCCCCCTTGCCGTCGCCCTTGTCGCCACAGCCGACGAGGGAGCAGCCGAGCAGGCTGAGGGCGAGGACGACGGCACGATTCGTGGAGTGGTTCATGACGTCGCTCCTACGACGTCGCGGGGCGCACGAGAAGGCAGCCCGGCGAGAGGTGCCCGCGCGCCGTCGAGCGGTCTCGCTACGTCGCCGCTCCCCCGGGCCGCGCGCGCTCAGTCTCGACCGAGGCGGAGCGCGTCGTCGAGCAGCTCGCCGAAGCTCCGCGGTACACGGCGAGGTGCGCCGACGAAGCGGGCGACCTCGACCTCGCCACGCGGGGCGCGTGCGCTGCGCTGCGGCTCCAACGAGAGCGGGACGCGAGGCTCCGCCGACGGCTCGGCCACGAAGGGCGGCGGCGTGGGCGCCTCGTCGATCTCTCGCTCGGCCTGCTCGGCGAGGCCGAGGATGGTGTCGGGCGGAGGCGTGGGGCGGGCGCGCCGCAGGGCCGGGTCGGGAACGGGCGCCTCGTCAGCGCGGCGCTGCTCGTGGCTCGCGGCAGTGCGAGGCACGCGCTGGCTCTCGACCTCGCCGGAGGGCGGCATGGGCTCGAGGGCGGCCTCGTCGGCGTCGAGCGCGTCGTCGACGGGACGCTGCTCGCGCACGAGCTGGCGCTGCGACGAAGGCTCGGGCTCCGACGCAGGCGCCTCCTCGTAGAGCGTGTCGCGCGGGCGCATGCTTGGTGCTGCAACTGGTTCGGCAGCGACGAGCGCCGGAGGCGGCAGGGTGTCGAGCGAGTCGTCGAGGTCGAGCTCGATGGGGGCCTGCGAGGGCGCCGAGCGCGCGAGCGTCTTCGGCGGCGCAGAGCTCGGCGGCGCAGAGCTCGGTGGCGCAGAGCTCCGCTGGACGGAGCTCGGCGGGGCAGAGCTCGGCGCGCGCTCGGCAGCGGAGACGGCGTCGAAGCTCGGCGCGGCCGAAGGAGGGGGGATGCGCAAGGGCTCGTCGGGCGCCGACGCTCCGAGCGGCGCCGGCGGCATCGTGTGCGCCGTCGGCACGAACTCGGGAGGCAGCGGAGGCGCGGCGGGCGGCACGTAAGGAGGCGGCACGTAGACCGGCGCCGGCGGAGGGAGCGGCGGCGCGATGGGCACGACCGGCGGCGGAGGAGGCGGCGTGGGCGGCACGAAGTCGGGCGGCGGCGCGAAGGCGATCGGCGGGGGCGGCACGGCTTCGCCGTAGCCGCTCGAGGTGGGAGCTGCGCCGAAGCCGAGCTCGCCGGGCGGAGGCCCGAAGGCGACGAGCGGAGGAGGCGGCGGCTCGAGCGCCACGGGCGGAGGCGGCAGCGGCGCCAGCGGCACCGGCGGAGGCGGCGGCGCGAAGGGCACCGG
>CALKVW010000226.1 GCA_938004785.1 uncultured Polyangiaceae bacterium | reverse complement strand
GGGAGCAGGCTCGTCTCGGTCATGCCGGGCAGCGTGTTCACCTCGAGCACGTACTCGTTCTCGCCGCGCGTCACGAGCAGGTCGACGCGGCAAGCGCCGGTGACGCCCAGCGCGCGGACCGCGCGGTCGGCGAGGTTCAGCACGCCGCGGTAGCGGGTGGGCGAGAGCCTGGCCGGCATGAAGTACTCGGTCATGCCCGGCGTGTACTTCGCCTCGAAGTCGTAGATGCCCGACTTGGGTGCGATTTCGATCGCGCCGAGCGCGCGCCCGTCGAGCAGGCCGACGTTGACCTCGATGCCCGCCACGAAGCGCTCCACCAGCACGACCTCGTCGAGCTCGAGCGCGGCCTCGATGGCGCGCACCAGCTCGGCCATCGACTCGGCCTTCTTCACGCCGAGGCTCGAGCCCTCGCCGCGCGGCTTCACCACGACCGGGAAGCCGAAGGAGCCGTGCATCGTCTCGATGTCGTCGAGATCGTCGTCGGCCGTCACCGTGTAGTACGGCGGCGTCGGCACGTTGTGCAGGCGGAAGAGCTCCTTCGCCTTGAGCTTGTCCATCGCGAGCGCGCTCGAGAGCACGCTCGAGCCCGTGTAGGGGATGCCGAGCAGCTCGAGCATGCCCTGGGCACAGCCGTCCTCGCCGTGGCGGCCGTGCAGCGCGAGGAAGGCCACGTCGATGCCGGACTGCGCGAGCTCTTCGGCCGCGCCGCGCGGATCCTCCGGCAGCACGACGCGCACGACCTCGTGCCCGAGGCTCTCGAGCGCTCGCGCCACCGCCGCGCCCGAGCGCAGCGACACCTCGCGCTCACCCGACGAACCACCCATCACGACGCCAACCCGCCCCGACCTCGACTGGTTCATCCTCGAATCTCCTCCATCACGTCCGGCAAGATGCGCTATCGCGATCCGCGAGCGCGCAGCGGCGCGCTCTTCCCGCCACGAAGCTGCGGGGGATCGACCACCAGGTGCGACGCTCGAGCGACGGGCGTGGCCCACGGGGCACGCTCGGGTGGCGACTTCGACACAGTCTGGGCGCCACGCGAGCGAATGGTGCTCGTCCGCTAGCAAGCCTGACGCATCTGGTCAAAAAAACGGCGGCGCGCTCGCGAGCGGCCGCCGACTTCGAGCTGCCTCGCGCTCGTCAGCCGATCTCGACGAGCACGCAGGTGATGTTGTCTTTCCCGCCGCGGTTGTTCGCGAGCTGGATGAACTGATCGACCGCCATCTCGCCGCCGATCGAAGCGATCGCGGGGATTTCGTCGAGCTGCAGGTAACCGTGCAGGCCGTCGCTGCAGAGCATGTAACGATCGCCGGGCTCGAGTGGGTAGACGTTGGTGTCGACCTCGACGTACTCGCGGTTGCCGACGGCGCGCGTGATGACGTTGCGATGCGGGCTCGTCTTCGCTTCCTGCTCGGAGATGAGGCCCTGCTTCATCTGCCACGCGATGAGTGTGTGGTCTTCGGTGAGCTGCACGGCCTCGTTGCCACGCACGCGGTAGATGCGGCTGTCGCCGACCTGGCCGGTGACGAAGGCGTCGCCGATGACGATCGCGCAGCTGATCGTCGTGCCCATGCCCGACTTGTCTCGCTCGAACTGCGCGAGGCCGAACACCATGTACGTGGCCGCCTGGATGGCGCTCTCGAGCAGACGGCATGCCGAGCGCGCGCGGTCTTCGTCGAGCGAGGCGTGCAGATCGCCGATCGAGCCGAGCCCGCGTTTGACCATGCCGTAGACCGTGTCGACCGCCTCGCCGCTGGCGATCTCGCCTGCGGCGTGGCCGCCCATGCCGTCGGCGACCACGAAGAGGCGGATCGAGTCGTCGATGAAGTAGGCGTCTTCGTTGGCCTTACGATGCCGCCCGATATCGCTCTTGCCGAACGAGTGAACCGTCGGCTGCCAACCGGAGAGTGTCATGGTCTTGTGGTGCTCCGAGTGGTGGACACTCGTATCGAGACGGTAGCCCGTGCCGCCGGCCCTTGTCGAGCCTCTCATGGCGCCGCGTTCGCGGGCTGCGGGCCGCGCACGCCGGCTCGGGTGTGGCTAGAATCGGCCCGGTGAAGCCGACTCGCACCGGGCCCGAGCGAGCGCGCGCTGCGAGCTTCGCGCTCGAGCTCGCGACCGCGCAGCAGCGAGAGCGGCCCTCGACGACCGCGAAGCCTGCCGGAACGCCGGCGGCGCTCGGGCAAGCACAGCTCGAGCGCATCGCGCTCGCCGTGGGGCGCACGGCGGCCTCGGTCGATCGACCCAGCGTGGGGCTCTACTTCCACTCGGGTCCGCCCGCCTGGTCCAGCGCGATCGCCGACGCCATCGCCGCCGTGACGGAGCTGCCTGGGATCGTCGTGCCGGCCTCCGGCGTGCTCAGCGATGGAGGCGAGCTCGAGGCCTCGCCGGCCTTGAGTGGCATGGTCTGGGGAGGGTGCTCCGCCGAGGTCGGGGTCGGCGACGATCCGAGCGAGCTGGGAGCGCAGCTCTCGCCGAAGGGCGCGCTGGTCGTCTTCGCCGCGGCCGAGGGCTTCGACAGCGCCGCGCTCGCGCCGCTCGCCTCGGGTCGACGCAGCTGCCTCGGGGCAGGCGCGCCCGCGCGCGAGCTCTACGCGCTGCGCGCCGGGGTCGCTGCACGAGGTCGCGTGGCCGCGCTGCGCCTCGGGCAAGCGCCGATCGTCGAGCACGCCGTGGCCTGCAAGCTCGTGAGCGAGCCCATGGTGATCACCGAGATGAGCGGGGAGCTCGTCACGCGCCTCGACGGTCGACCGGCGCTCGACGTGCTGCGCGAGAAAGCCGGAGGCGGCAAGCACGGCGGGGGCCTCGTGCTCGTCGCGCTCTTCGAGAACGGGCACGACGATCGCTACCTCGTGCGACCGCTGCGCGGCATCGACACCGATCGGCGAGGGCTCGCGATCGCTGCGCGCCTCCGCGAGGGCGACGTGATCGGCGTCGCGGTGCGCGACGGCCTCGCGGCGCGCGCACAGCTCGAGGAGAGCGTGCGGCGTGTCGAGCAGGCCGCGAGTGGCGCAGCGCCGAGCTTCGCGCTGTTCCTCAGCTGCGCCGGCCGAGGGCGCAACCTCTACGGCGCAGCCGACGTCGACCTGCGCATCCTCAAGCAGCGCTACCCGGCGATCCCGATCGCGGGCATGCACTCGGCCTTCGAGCTCGTGCCCTGGGGCGAAGGGCAGGTGCGCCTGCAGCTCATGGCGGGCCTCACGGCGCTGTTCACGATGCCGAGCTGAGTTTCGCTGTTCCAAGTGGCGCCGGCCGCATTCGGGAACGACGCGCCTCAGTGTGGTACGAGCAGTGAGCCTTTGCGGGCGACGAACATCACCGCGTGGGTGGATCCATCCGGCTCGATGCTCTGCTCGCCCATCGTGAAGCCGCAGCCGAGCTTCACCAGCGCGGCGTCACCAGCCCGCACAGGGAAGAGGGCGAACGCGAACTGGTTCTGTGAGTCGACCGAGGCATGCCTCGTTTCGACCCGGCAGTAGCCACCGCGACAGGCGAATCGCTCGAGGGTCGAGCCAGCTGGTAGCGCCGCGCGCACAGCCGGCAAGATGAGCTCGTCGCCCGTGCGAACCCACTCCGGGTCGATCGCATCCCGCTCGAAGCGAGCCTCCCACCACCGGGCGAGCCCGTCCTCGTCGAGCTGCTCGAGGATCTTCTGCGCGCGCAGGCCTGTTCGTTCCTCCTCGGTAAGCTCTCGGTCGTCCTCCGGGCTGCGCTCGGCCTCCGGCTCCGGACCGGGCAGAGTCTGCTCAGTGTCGCGAACGAGCACCCGTTCGTCCGGTCCACTTGCAGTTCCACCGACCGACGTGAGGTGCGCTTCAGGCGCTTCTGGGGTTTGCGCGCTCGACTTCAGTGCGTCGAGCTCTCCATCGATCGCACACTGCCTCAGCGCAAGCGCGAGCAACGCCACAGCCAGAGCGCCGGTCAGCAAGTACTCGCCGCGCGCCACGCGCGCGTTGTTGGGGTGGGTCACGGCCACACCTTGGCCCGGGCTTCATCGGTGAGCAGCAGAGTCGCTCGATGCCTCCCGCCGGGCAGCTCAATCAGTCTCGTCACGGTCATGCGCCGTACGGCTATCTCCAGCATCTCATGAGTGTCTAGGGGGGCGAACGCTCCAGTGACCGCGTTCAGGTCCAGGTCTCTAGCGCATTCGACATCCACTCGACACACGCCGGACCTGCACTCGAAGGAGTGGAGCTCGCCTCCTTCGGGCAAGCGTGCCACCGCCGCTGGGCGCAGTACTCGCTCGCCATGTGCCACCCACCTTGGGTCGACTGGGGTCGCATAGAACTCGCGGTCCAGGAACTCTGCGCGAGCGTCCTCGTCCAGGTCCGCTACCGCGCGGCGCATCCAGTCGTCCGCTGAGCCCCCGTCTTCGCCACCCGTGCCCAAGACCTCCCGAGACCCGGCCTCAGGGCGGACCCGACGCTGAGATGGCCGGGAGACCTGCTGTTCGGTAGACCGGGCGATCCCCGATGCCGGCCGCTCGCTGCCTAAGAGAGCTCGCTCGCCCAGTCGGCTCTCCTTGCGTAACTCTTGGATCCCTTCGAGTTGTTCCCGTTGGCGAACGAACAGCGCGATGCAACCGCCTGCCAGGACCGCTGCCGCTACCCTTCGCAGCCGCACAACTCACTCCGACCGGATCGTGAAGGTCCAACCCACTCTGTGGATATCGATCTCTTGAAAATTGCTGCTCCACTGATCTTGGAGGATCTCAACCGTGGTCGCAGCCTGACCTCGACGCTTGTGCGGGATACTGGGAGTAATAATGTCCTGATTGACGAGAGTTGCGCCGACCGTGCACACCTGCGCTGACGTAGCACTCACTCTACCCAGCGTGTCGAACGTTCGAGATGTCGCGCAGAGCCCAGCACGACCAGTGCCCCCTCCTCCCAACGCGCCGTAGACATGAAGCGTTGTCGTAATCGTTGTCGGCTCGTCCACTTCGCGCTCCGCTGCCTGGGCGTAGTGGAAGACAGGGCTGTTCGTGTTCCACGGTTGGTTCAAGGAGACGTCCCAATGGGCGAGACAGTCCTCAACGTAGAATCCGATCTGAAGTGGCTGGCCTGCACCGCCACACACCGAACGTGTCACCAAACCACTGTACTGAGCGAGCGCCGTCGATCCGAGGAGCGCGATCGCCATCGCCGAAGCCGCGCAAATAGCGTTACGTACCATTGCTTGTGAACCTCCATCCGACGCCGCGTACGGTCAGTCCGCTGGTGCAGTTGAAGCCTGGGCACGAAACACCAACGACCAGGTTGACTGTGCCAGATGCCGGTAGCGTGACCGCGTCGGTTGTCAACACGGTCCCCACGGTGGCCAACAATCCCCCATACCCAGAGTTGCAGCTTGTGGTCTGACCGACTCGTATCCCTGAAGCGTTGAACGTCGAAAACGTGGCGCAGACAGTCCCCGACTGCGCGGCCGAGACCCCGCGAAACCGCACTTCTGCGTTGGCAGATGTCTGCGTGCCACTACGTTCAACCGGCGTATTCGTGAAGACCAGACTGCCTCCGGAACTTCCGGCGGGTAGCGTCATCCAGCAGCCTCCGTCGCTGTTCGATGCGTCGGTGTTCACGAACGTATCGGTGTACAGATTATGCGACGGACAGGTGGTCCGCAGCACCGTCCCAGAAAACGCCCCGATCGACTCGGACGACAGAGTGAGTGTGGTACCTGCCAGGCAAAGTGCGACCGACCGAACAGTCCAACGACCCCGCGCATTGGTGCCCGTGTACATTCTCATGTTCCGTTCGCTTGGTAGGAGCATCGGACCGACCTGACCGTCGCGTCCACAGAGGGCATCTCGACGAGGATTGAGACGTGACCTTGACTTGGGAGAAGCGAGGCGGGGCTCAGCACGAGGTTCTCGACTCCGAAACCTGTCGTGCAAACTCTCGGCTGAGATGTCTGAGCCTGGCCGAATCGGTTGTAGAGAATCAGCGTCGCGCAGGTAGGTTGGTCCGCGAGTGAAGAGTCGCCCTGTGCGCGAACGGTGCAGGAGATTGAGGTGGACGATGAGCGCCGGTCCACAGGAATGAAGTAGGCCGCGAGAGCATCGGGGTCGTTAGAGACGACGCTCCCCTGCTTGCGGAGCGTGCAGAAGTCGTCCGCCGAAGACACCTGGAACCAACCGGGCACCAGATCGGTGCCCGCGCCGCACACAGCCCGGGTGATGGTCCCGGAGTACGCCGCTCCACCATCACCGGCCCACGCGGTGATCACTGCGACCGTGCCCAATGCCACAATGTCTCGTCGCCTCGCGCCAATTGGGCTGAGACGGGTCATCGACCCTAAGCTGAACGGTTCGTCCATTTCACCCTCCGGCGGCGAGGAGACTTGTGTCTGATGCGGTTGTCAAGCGTTTTCGGAGTCCGGTGATGGGCGTCAAGTGCGCTGTTGCCGATCGGCGAAGTCGGTCGCGGGAGCCCGGGCCAGATGGCCGGACGACAGTCGGGCTGGCGAGTCGCCTGCCGTGAGCGTGGGCCGGACCGACTCTCCGCACGAACCCGCGCCAGCTCCCTCGCGCTTGCTGGTCGCCAACGCGGACGCCGTCCCTCCGGCCGCATCGACCTCGGCTTGGCGGACCCACGCGGCGACCGAGCTGGGCGTCAGCCCGAGCTCCACCGCCACCGTGCGTAGACTCTTGCCGAGCTGCTGGCAGAGCCTCACCACCTCAGCCTTGTACTCGGGCGTGAACGACCGTCGCTTGCTGCTGTAGGACATCTGTACTCGGGCCATGTTGCTTCATCCTCCCTGTCCAAGAGACCGGGGGAGGCTCAGCTCTTCGGACTCGACATCGCCGACATCACACAGGCGGCGTTCAAGCTCACGCTCGCAGCCTGAGGCTGTCGGCAGGCGACGCGCTCGACGCCGTGTGAGCGCCGCCACAGGACGACCCGTCCAGCAAGACCGGCTTCGCTGATCGGTCAGGGTTCTGTCCGTCGAGCGTCGCCCGTGCCGCAAGCGAACGCAGTGCGTATCGCACGTCTGCGCACAGTGTGACTGCCAAACCACTTTCGATCGCACGAACTTTGAGGGGCTTGGAGGTCTCGGCGAGCGTAGAAAGGTCGCGCGCGTCGACACGGCCATCTGGCGGAGGCGCGCTGCTCGCCCCACAATCGCGTCTCGCTTTGGCCCCTTCGGCGCGCTCCCCCCGCGCCGGCCTAGACACCGACCGGAGATTCACCATGCGCATCACGCTCGGCCTCCTCTCGTCCGCCTTGCTCGCCTCCTCGGCCCTCGTGGCTTGCACCGCGGAGTCCGACCCGCCGGAGGTCGACGAGCCCATCGAGCTCGAGGCCGAGGAGCAGATCATCGGCGGCACGGTTGATACGACGACCGACGCCGTGGTCCAGGTGCTGCAGGTCTACAGCAACGGTCAGATCGCCTCGACTTGCACGGGCACGGTGATCGCGCAGAGCGGCAGCTACGCCTACGTGCTCACCGCCGCGCACTGTACGAACATGAACCGCGTCGCGGTGGTCGACGACCTCAACGAGTGCTTCTCGGCGGGCGGCTGCGACCTCTACTCGGTCGATCAGCAAGCCGCGCACCCAAACTACAACGGGGGCAACGTCGGCGCCGGCTACGACTTTCGCATGTTGCGGGTCGTGAAGGGCAATACGACACTGCCGGTCATCCCGATCCCGAGCGGCAGCGACGGCCTCTCGAACGGCGCGAGCATCCGCCTCGTGGGCTTCGGCATCACGTCGGCGAACAACGGCGACAACTCGCAGCGCCGCACGGTCGACGTCAACATCAGCCAGCTGAGCTCCACGCTCATCCGGTACAGCCAGACCAACGGCAAGGGCGCCTGCAGCGGTGACTCGGGCGGGCCGGCCCTCTTCAACAACACGGTCGTCGGCGTGACCTCCTTCGGCGACCAAAACTGCACGCAGTTTGGCGCCAGCGGGCGCGTCTCGCTCGTCTCGAACTGGATCACCGGCTTCATCAACGGCGAGACGCCCCCGCCGAACTGCGACCAGTGCTTCGGAGCTGCGGTGAACGGCGGCGGCTGCGAGGGCGCGGTCGACGCCTGCTTCAACGACGCGGCCTGCGCGGCGCTCGCCGAGTGCCTCTACAACTGCGCGCCGAACAGCTCGACCTGCATCAACAACTGCGCCAACCAGCACCCGAACGGCATCGACAAGTACAACGCGATCTTCGATTGCGCTTGCAGCGAGTGTTCGACCGAGTGCGCCGCCGAGTGCACCGACCCGAGCACCAGCTCGAGCTCCAACTCCAGCTCGGCCAGCTCGGGCGCGGGCGCATCGGACGACGGCGGGAGCGACGACGGCGGGCGCAAGCCGGTCACCACGGTGACGACCTGCAACTGCTCCACGGTCGGCGGCCCCGACGCCTCCGGCAGCGCCGCGCTCGCGCTCGGTGGCTTCGTCGCGCTGGCCTTCGCCGCGGGGCGTCGCCGCCGGCAGCGTTGAAGACGTGACCAGAAATGCCAAACAGCGCTTGGGGCCGGGACTCCCTTCCCCCGGTCAAGCGGTTTTGGGGTAGCGGCTGGAGTCATACGGGACGCCTGACCGGAGGACGGCACAGAGCACGTCGATGTATCGGTCGGCGACGCCGCGTAGCGCGCGTGCGTAGTTGTTTCCTCGCGCGCGCTGTCGCGCGAGGAGTTCCTTGAAACGCGGAGCGTTCATGGAGGCGACGCGTGCTGCATGGAAGAGCGCATCGGCGAGCATCTGGCTCCGGCTCCGGCGCATGACGACGCGGTGGGACTTGCCTGAGGCCTTGGTGATGGGGGCCACCCCAGCGAGCACGCGGAGGTTCCTGCTGTCGCGGTCGCGGAGCAGATGTGCGGCTTCACCGAAGAGTGTGGCGACGACGGTTTCTCCAGCGCCAGGCATGGAGGCGACGAGGTCGACGTCACTCACGCCACGTTCGCGCCGTTGCTGCTCGGCGAGCTGCTCGACCGCCTCGTTGCGGAGCTTCTTGGCGCAAGAGAGCTGCGCCGCGAGAAGCTCGAGCTGATCCACGAGACGCAACGCCTGCTCGGCGCACGCGAGCTCCACGCCAGGAGCGATGCTCAAGCGCTCCGCCCGCAAGCTTGCGTGCAGATCCGCGGCCGTGAGCTTGCGCACGCGGCAGGCCTGGAGCAGCGCCGCGAGTGTGCGCTCCGTGAGCCGCGCTGCGCGCTCTGGCATCGACGCCTTGCGGAGCAGGCGCCACAGCCAGCGTTCGTTCGCCCCAGGGCACAAGGTCAGAACGGCTGGAAAGTAGCGCGCAAGCTGGGCACGAAGCTGGTTGGCGACGACGCCGAAGGCTTCGGTGCAGTCACGCAGCGCGCGTCCACGCAGACGGATCAGCATCTCGGTCTCACTCTCGACGAGCACGGCACGGAACGCATCGGGATCCGTGCGGAGCGCGCTCGCCAGTACCCTCGCGTCGCGGCGGTCGTCCTTGGCGCCTCCCGAGGTGTACCGGTCCCGGAAGCGGTCCACCTGCTTGGGGTTCACCGTGAAGAGCTCGCAGCCAGCGGCTACGAGCGCATCGACGACCGGGAGGTCTCGTGCCTCGACGGCCACCTTCAGACCGGCAAGTGGGCCTCCCACCATGGCGGCGAGCACCGAAACGACGGCACCATCGTTGAGAAGCATGCGCTCCCCAACGATGGTGCCGTCTGGCGCCATCACGCAGACGGCGTGTTTTTCATTTCCCCAATCGAGCCCAACGTAGAAACTGTTCATCGCGACCTCCGTCGGCCGCGCTGCTCCCCGATACTGGCCCTGTACTGGCGCTCGGCAACACTCTGCAGGCGGTGCCGGCGCTACTCCCTTCAGGCATTTGGAGAGCAGCCGCCGACGGAGGCGCTTGTCCCAACCAGGCGGTCTCGTGCGGGCCCCACATGGCGCTCACCGTCGGCTCGTGGCCGCAGAGACGATCGCTCGTGTCCGCCCAGTTGGGTACAGGGCCCCGAGCGCGGCGCGCGGCAGCCCACGACAGAGAATTCTTCGCCGGATTCTCCGCACTGCTCGATTTCTGACGAACAACAAGTCGGACAAGCCGAACCTCTGGGTTCGGCTTTTCCGGACAGACATTGAGCCGGCACGCCTTCGGCGCGCGTCTACCATCTACCTCGGCGCCCCGGGCTCTCTGCTAGCCTCGGGCGCCGATGCGCGTCCATCACCTGAACTGCGGCTCCCTGTGCCCCGCGATCGCGTCCCGCACCTGGGGTCGCGACGCGCGCTACGCCGGGCTCGAGCCGCGCGGCATGGTCTGCCACGTGCTGCTGATCGAGACCGAAGCCGGGCTCGTGCTCGTCGACACGGGGCTCGGCACGGCCGACGTCGCCGAGCCGAAGCGCAGGCTGGGGCGCAGCTTCGCGGCCTTCGCGGGGCCCGTGCTCGAAGAGCGAGAGACGGCGCTCCGGCAGATCGAGGCGCTCGGCTATACGCGCGACGACGTGCGGCACATCGTGCCGACGCACCTCGATCTCGACCACGTCGGTGGGCTGTCGGACTTCCCCAGGGCGACGGTGCACGTGCACGGCCCCGAGCTCGACGCGATGCGCTCACCGAAGGGCTGGGGCGACAAGAACCGCTACCGGCCCATCCAGTTCGCGCACGACCCGATGATCCTGCGCTACGAGGCGCGCGGAGAGCGCTGGTTCGGCTTCGACGCGGTGCGCGCGCTCGAGGGCCTGCCTCCGGAGATCCTCGCGGTGCCGCTCGAGGGCCACAGCCGAGGTCACGTCGCGGTCGCCGTCGACACCGGCGCGGGCTGGATCCTGCACGCCGGCGACGCCTACTTCCACCACGACGAGCTCGACCCCGAACGCCCACGCTGCCCGCCCGCGCTCCGGCTCTTCCAGCGGCTCGTCGCCTCCGACGACCTCGTGCGCAGGCGCAACCAGGAGCGCCTGCGCCTGCTCGCGCGCGACGAAGCGGCGCAGCTACGCGTCTACTCGGCGCACGACGCCTACGAGCTGTCGGTGGCGCGGGCTCGCTCGCAGGGCTCCGCCTGAGGGCGCGCCGGTCACGAATCACGGCTTCGTCGTCACTTGAGCACGCAGGCCTTCGCGGCGACGCTGTCGCCCAAGCGCCTGTAAGGCTCGTACGCCGAGAGGCGTTCATCTCGTCGGAGGATCCCATGAGGACTGTCTGCTCGGCTTCGCTCGCTCTGCTCTTCGTCTTCGCCTGCGGCGGCGAGCCGCTCCCACCGGCGAGCAACGCCGAGAGCCCGATCGCTCAGGGCGATACGCAGAACCTCGTCGCGGTCGACCCGGGCGACGACCCCGTCGCGGCTCGACCCGACGGTGACGACAGCGAGCCCGGCTGGGGCATCCGCGAGGCGCCCGAAGAGAAGGTGACCTACGCCGAGGTCGTGCGCCGCGTGACCGGCATGGTGAACGAAGGCGAGGCGCAGCAGCAGGTGCAGCGGCGCGGGCTCGGCCTGATGAACGTCATGTGGGAGGACACGGGGCGCTTCCAGGGATCCTCGGTCGGGCCCAACATCAGCGATCTCACGCTGCAGGTCCGCTACACCGAAGCAGGCCAGCCGAAGGCCGCGCTCCTGCCGGTGATCCGCTTCCCGAACTTCACCGACCGCACCGGCGACGTGCGCGCCGACCGCTTCTTCATCCGCACCGGCAACCAGAAGAAGAACGGCAAGATCGAGACGGTGCCGCTCACCGACGTGCTGAAGAACCTGCGCGGCTTCGTGAGCGATCCGAGCTCCATCCTCGGCAGCGGCAACCTGCACGCGGCGCGCGACACGCACTACCTCGTGAGCGCACAGGCCGTGTTCTTGCCGATCCCCAAGGAGGGGCGCGCAGAGTTCACGCCGGTGCTCTTCAACTACCAGTCCTTCCCCGAGTCACCGGCGGTGCTCACGATGCTCGTCACGCGCCAGGGCACGAGCATCACCGTCATCGAGAACAAGGGCGACGAGGCCTCGCCCGTCGGCGCGCACGGCCAGGAGCTCTACTTCAACAAAGCCGGTGAGCGCGCGCCCTTCACCGCCGAGCGCCGCAGCGACGTGAAGCAGCGCATCGAGTCGCAAGGTGGGCCGAAGAACGAAGACGATCGCAGCGCGCTCGCGAAGGGCGCCGACGTGCTGTTCGTGGTGCAGGTGCCGCTCATGCAGAAGCCGAACCCGCGTCGCTCGATGGCGGCGGAGGGCTTCGCCGACGAGGCCGGCATGGCGCCGCCGTCTTCGGCTCCGATGCCCATGACGAAGCCGAGCGCCTCGGGTGGGGCCGCGAAGAAGAGCGACGTGGAGCAGGCCGTGCTCGGTCACGGCAAGGTCGAGGGCAAGTTCAACGAGGGGCGCAAGCTCTCGCTCGTGCGCGACGCGCGCTTCCCGATCCGCATCACGGTGCAGTTCTACAAGGCGACCTCGAACGGCGTCGTGAGCGAGACCGACCTCGACAACATCGCGCGCAGCATCGGCAGCGTCTACGAGAAGGCCGACTTCGTGGGTTCGCTCGTCGTGCCCGAGGGCGATCCGCGCAGGCCGACCGAGTGGCAGAACATGCCGCGCAACCTCTTCCCGTTCTGAGGGAGGGCGCGCAGACGCCGAGGGCTCGCGGCGACCGCGAGGCATCGCGCTAGCGGCCGAGCAGCTTCGGCCCTCCGCCCGAGGGCCCGCTGCCGACCGGCTTCGCGAGCACGAGCCTGCGCCCGGCCTCACGGCCCTCGGCGTGGGCTTCGTTGCGTGCCTGGCCCGCGTAGCGCACCGACACGACCCTGGGGTGGCGCTTCCGGTAGTAGCTCGCGAGCTGGGGATCACCGACCCACACGAGCCCCTCGGTCTTCTGGGCGCGGCGCTCCTCGTCGAGCTTCGCGAGGAAGCCGGTCATCACGCCGGCGAGGTAGGTGCGCCTGTCGCGGTTGCCGCGGATGCCACGCGCCTGGCGGTGCTCCTCCCAGAGTCGCTCCGCGGCGTGGTGGAGGAAGGAGTGCACGTAGCTCGCCATGTCGAGGTTGTCCTCGGCGCCGGCGATCTCGAGCACGCTGCCTCGTTTGCCCTCGAGCGGCCTGTAGACGGAGACCCAGATCGACTCGACGAAGAAGTGCTTCGACAGGATCGCCGAGACGACGCGCTCGGCTTCGGTCACGCGGCCGGTGGGGCGGCCGAGGTGGCGGTAGCCGTAGTCGCGCCCGGTGGGCAGCTCGGCCTGCGCGAGGTTGTGTTTGAGCATGAGGCGCTGCGCGGCGCGCATCGCGGCCTCGGCCTCGTGCAGGTTCGCGCTCTCGGCGAGCGCCATGAGGCGCGCGATGCGCTCGAGCACGCGCGCGCCCTCACCGGTGGCGCGGGCGCTCGAGCCGGACTCCGACGAGGGCATGCCGGCGGCGCGTGGGTCGGCGCCGATCTGCTGGCAGATCTTCTGGAAGTGCGGCCCGTGGGTCGCTTCGTCGTGCACCCCGAGCGCCTCGAAGACGAACTGGTGCGCGAGCTCGTGCTTGAGCACCTCGACGACCGTGCCCCAGGGTCGTTCGAGCACGAGGCGACGGTTGAGCTCGAGCGTGCGCGAGCTCGGGTCGAAGCGCCCGAGGCGCGTCGTCGCGTCGGAGAGCTGGAGCACAGGCGGCCGCAGGCGATCGCGGAAGAAGCTGTAGTTGAGCTGCCTCCACTCGGAGGCGAGCGCGCGCAGGAGCGCCTGCTCGAGCTCGGCGCCCAGCTGGGAGGTGGCTTCGGGGTCGATCATCGTGTGGGCTGCCTTCTCTGAGCCACGGAGCGGCGCGCGACGCAAGACTTGCGGGCTCGGACTCGGCGTCTCGCTGGCCTCGCGCGCAAAGGCGGTCTATCGATCGGGGTCGCATGTCGGTGTCGGGCGCTCCCAGCGAAGCTCCGGTCGGTGAGGCCGGCCGAGGCGCGGCCGGCGCCGAGAGTGGCGAATCGCAGGCGCGCTGGCGCCGCCTGGCGTGGCTCGTATTGCTCGCGCCGGTGCTCGTGGTCGTCGTCGCCGACTTCGCCACGCGCGGCGGCAGGCTCGTGGAGCTGCCGCCGAGGTACGTCGCGAGCTACGCGGCCGCCGTGATCGAGAGCGCGCTGCTCTGGGGTTCGCTCCTCTGGGCTGCGTCGATCCGCAAAGGCGGCTTCCGCTGGATCGCGACCGCGCTCTTCGTCGTGCTCTTCACGCTGAGCGTGGGCGTGCAGCTCTACTTCCACAACCAGTACGCCACCTACCTCAACCTCGACGCGACGCTCTTCGGCACCAGCGTCACCGAGAGCATCTTCGGTCAGCTCTCCGCCGATGGCGGCCACTTCGCGCAGGCGATGTTGCCGCCGTTCGTGTTCTCGATCCTCGTCGCGCTGCTCGCGCGGCGCCTCGTGCGGCCCACGCCGCGCTCGGCGATGGCTGCGCGCCTCGTCGCGCCTGCGCTCGTCGTCGCGGTCTTCCTCGTGCCGTGCTCCTACCGCCGTGTGCAGGCCTCCACGCCCGACGTCATCTACTTCCACGCCATCGGCGGCCTCGTGAAGGAGCTCTCCGGTGAGCGCACCGAGCACTACGCGCGCCCGGGTCTGCGCAAGCCGCCCGTGCTGCCCAGGCTCGCGGCGAAGCCCACGACGCCGCGCAACGTCGTGCTCGTGCTCACCGAGAGCGTACGCTTCGACGGCCACTGCTCCGAGCCCACGCTCGACTGCCCCGTGGCGCCGACGTCGAACCGCGCCATGCGCGCGCGGCATCCGCTGCTCCAGCTGCGCAGCAACAGCTCGACGACGGCGATCCAGCTCGCCGTGCTCTGGACGGGCCTGCAACCGACGGAGAGCCGCGAGGCGCTGCACGCTGCGCCCACGATCTTCGACTACGCGCACGCCGCCGGGCTCGAGTCGGCCTACTGGACGAGCCACCACATGATGTTCGCGAACTCGCGGCTCTGGGTGCAGGACC
>CALKVW010000225.1 GCA_938004785.1 uncultured Polyangiaceae bacterium | reverse complement strand
GCGCCGGGGGACTGGTCGAGCAGACTATCTCGCTCCAGGTCGATCCGGCGTGCCCACGCCGCTGACGCGAGCGATCACCGGGGTGGCCCTGCTCGAAGCGACCTTCGACGGCGCCGCGGCCCGCCTGCTCGTCTCGACGAGCGACGGCGTGCACCTCGTCTCGCTCTCCGGTCAGCCCAGCATCGAAGCCACGCTGGTCGAGGGTCCGGGGCGTGGCTACACCGGCGTCGCGACCGGCGACTTCGACGGGGATGGGCGCGTCGACATCGCCGCGCTGAGGCTCGAGGGCACGGACCTCTACCGCCAGGTCGAGTCCGACGTCGTCGGCGTGGGCGGCCCCTTGCCCGATCCGGGCCAGCGCTGAGGCCGTCGTCTCGCCGACCGCGCGCGCCTCATCGTCGTTGACGTCTGCGCCTCATCGGGTAGCAGTCGAGCCGTGGGTCACATCCCGATGCTCGACGAGCTCGCGATCATCTGCGCGCTCGGCGTGCTGGTCACGCTCGTGCTGGCGCGGTTGCGCCTGCCCACCGTCGCCGGGCTGCTCTCCGCGGGCGCGCTCGCGGGCCCCTACGCGCTCGGCTGGGTCAAGTCGATCCACTCCATCGAGATCCTCGCCGAGATCGGCGTCGTGCTCCTGCTCTTCACGATCGGCCTCGAGTTCTCGCTGAGCCGCCTGAAGACGATCTTCCGCCAGGTCGCGCTCGGTGGCGCCATCCAGGTCGGGCTCACCGCGGCCGCCACCGCCGCCGTCGTGGTCGCGCTCGGCGGCACGGTCAACGAGGGCGTCTTCTACGGCTTCGTCTTCGCGCTCTCGAGCACGGCGATCGTGCTGCGCGCGCTCGGCGAGCGCCGCGAGCTCGACGCTCCACACGGGCGCTTCATCGTCGGCACGCTCATCTTCCAGGACCTCTGCGTCGTGCCGATGGTGCTCATCGTGCCGCTGCTCGCGCCCGGCGCAGGCGGCGACGGGCTCGGCGGGATCCTCCAGGCGGTCGGCAACGCCCTGCTCAAGGCGGCCGCGGTCGTCATCGGCGTGGTCGTCGTCGCGCGCCTCGTCGTGCCCCGTCTGCTCAAGCTGGTCGACGCCAACCGGAGCCGTGAGGTCTTCCTGCTCACGGTGCTCGGCCTCTGCATCGGCACCGCGTGGCTCACCTCGCTCGCCGGGCTCTCGCTCGCGCTCGGCGCCTTCCTCGGCGGCATGGTGGTCGCCGACACCGAGTACGGGCACCGCGCGATGGGCGACATGCTCCCGCTGCGCGACGCCTTCGTCAGCGTGTTCTTCGTCTCGCTCGGCATGCTCTTCGACCCGAGGGTGGTCCTCGAGCACCCGCTCGCCTTCGGCGCCTTCGCCGCGAGCTTCCTGCTCGTGAAGGGCCTGCTCGCGACGCTCGCCGCGCTCGCGATGCGCTTCCCGGCCCGCGTCGCCTGGCTCGCCGGCGTCGGGCTCGCGCAGTTCGGCGAGTTCGGCTTCGTGCTCGCGCAGCTCGGCCGTGAGGCCGGGGTCGTCACCACCGAGGCGCTCGCGCCGGTGCTCGCCGCCGGCATCCTCAGCATGTTCCTCACGCCCTTGCTCGTGCGCATGGCGCCGCACGTCACCGCCGGAGAGAAGATCCTCGCGCCGCTCGCGAAGCTGCTCGGGGCGACGAGCGAGGTCGCGAGAGACGAGTCCGCCGCGCACGAGGCGCGCGCGGGCCACGTCGTGCTCATCGGCTACGGCGTCGCGGGCCGCCTGGTCGGGCGCGCGCTGCGCGCGTCGGGGCAGAGCTACGTGGTGCTCGAGCTCAACGCCGAGACGGTGCGGGCCTTGCGCGCGGAGGGCGAGCCCATCCACTACGCCGACGCCACGAGCGTCGAGGCGCTCGAGCACGCGGATCTGCCGAAGGCGAGCGCGCTCGTCCTGCTCATGAACGACCCTGACGCCGCCCGGCGTGTGGTCGGCGTGGCCAAGCGGGTCGCGCCCCAGGTGCCGGTGCTCATGCGCGCGCGCTACGTGCTCGAACGCGACGCTCTGCTCGACGCCGGCGCCACCGACGTCGTGGCCGAGGAGGTCGAGGGCGGCATCGAGATGCTCGCGCGGCTCTTGCGTAGGCTCGAGGTGCCGCGCAACCTCATCGACGAGCAGATCCACGAGGTGCGCGTGTCGCTCCAGCCGGCGGAGCGTGCGCTGCCCATCCCACGCAAGACGCTCGAAGAGCACAGGGCGCTCGCGGGCCTGAAGATCGAGAGCGTGCTCATCCGCGAGGGCGCGCCCGGGGCCGGGCGCTCGCTGGTGGAGCTCGATCTGCGCAAACGCACCGGCGCGCTGATCATTGCGCTGCGCCGCGACGGCGCGCTGCTCGACCAGCCCGACCCGCAGGCGCCGCTCCGCCCGGGCGATATCGCCTACGTCGTCGGCGCGCGCGCGGGCGTCGAGGCCGCGCTCGAGCTGCTCGCGGCGACGAAGGCCTCGACCGCGGGCAGCTCCATCGCGCCGCCGCCCCAGCTCCACTTCGACTGAACGAAGCGCGACGCACGCGACGCCGGCCGACCGCGTGCGCCGCGCCGCTCAGAGCTCGTGGTCGTCGTGCGCGCGTGGGTCCTCCACCGGTTCGACGTGCACGTGCAGGCGCAGGTGAGGTACGGCAGCGCGCAGCTCCTCCTCGAGGCGCTCGACGAGGTCGTGGGCGCGCTGCACCGTCCAGTCTCCGGGCACGAGCACGTGCACCTCGACGAAGCGCCTGCGCCCGGCTTGGCGCGTCCTCAGCGCGTGCCAGCTCGCGCCGTCGCCGGCGTAGCGATCGAGCACCGCGACGAGCGCCGCGCGCTCCTCGCTCGGGATCGCGCTGTCGAGCAGGCCCGTGCCCGAGCGCCCGATGAGGCTCACGCCCGTCCGGAGGATGTGCAGCGCCACCGCGAGCGCGAGCAGCGGGTCGAGCCAGAGCCAGCCGGTGAGGCCGACGAGCGCGACGCCGGCGATGACCCCGGCGCTCGTCCAGACGTCGGTCATCAGGTGGTGCCCATCGGCCTCGAGCGCCAGCGAGTGCTCGCGCCGCCCGACGCGCAAGAGCAGCTGCCCCACGCCGAGGTTGATGAGCGAGGCGCCGGTGCTGAGCCCGAGGCCGAGCCCCAGGCCCTCGAGAGGCCTGGGCGCGAGCAGCCGCTCGATGGCCGTCCAGCCGATGAGCAGCGCGGCGACGAAGATGAGCAGGCCCTCGAGCGCGCTCGAGAAGTACTCGGCTTTGGCGTGGCCGTACTCGTGCTTCGTGTCCGGCGGCGCGGCCGCGAGCCTGAGCATCCACACCGCCATGAGCGCGGCGACCAGGTTCACGCCGGACTCGAGCGCGTCCGAGAGCAGGCCCACCGATCCGGTGAGCAGGTACGCGAAGGACTTGAGCGCGATCGTCGACACCGCCGCGCCCACGCTCAACCAGGCGTAGTGCGCCAGCGGTCGCGTGGTCGCGGCGCCTCCCGGAGGCGCGCCGTTCATCGCTGCGCCCGACGTCTGCGCGTCGCTCGGCCCGGGTGCGCTCACTCCCGGGAGGGTGTCACGCCACTCCGCCCCGCGGAAGCCTCTTGGCCGCCTTGCCGAGGCCCCGCTCGTGCTAGCGTCCGCGCCGCCGTGCACTTCCAAGACATCCTCCTCACCCTGCAGAAGTTCTGGGCCGACCGCGGCTGCTTGATCGTGCAGCCCTACAACTCCGAGGTGGGCGCCGGCACCTTCAACCCGTCGACCTTCCTGCGCGCGCTCGGCCCCGAGCCCTGGAACGTCGCCTTCGTCGAGCCCTCGCGCCGCCCGACCGACGGGCGCTACGGCGAGAACCCGAACCGGCTGCAGCAGTTCCACCAGTTCCAGGTGATCCTCAAGCCGAGCCCGGTCGACATCCAGGACCTCTACCTCGAGTCGCTGCGCGCCCTCGGCACCGAGCCTCTGCACCACGACGTGCGCTTCGTCGAAGACGACTGGGAGTCGCCCACGCTCGGCGCCTGGGGCCTCGGCTGGCAGGTGTGGATCGATGGCCTCGAGATCTCGCCGTTCACTTACTTCCACCAGGTCGGTGGCATCGACTGCAAGCCGGTGTGCGGCGAGCTCACCTACGGCATCGAGCGCATCGCGATGTACCTACAAGACGTCGACAGCGTGTACGACCTCAGCTTCAACGCGCACGCGAAGTACGGCGAGATCTTCCAGCGCGCCGAGTGGGAGTGGTCGACCTACAACTTCGAGGAGGCCGACGTGAAGGAGCACTTCGCGGCCTTCGATCAGTGCGAAGCCGAGGCGAAGCGCCTGCTCGCGCGAGGCGCCACCGATCCCAAGCTCGCGCTCGTGCTGCCGGCCTACGACTTCGTCGTGAAGGCCTCGCACCGCTTCAACGTGCTCGACGCGCGCGGCGCGATCAGCGTCACCGAGCGTCAGCGCTTCATCGGCCGCGTGCGCGCGCTCGCGCGCGCCGTGTCCGAGGCCTACCTCGCGCAGCGCGAGGCGCTCGGCTTCCCTCTGCTCGATCGCACCTCGACGTGGAAGCACGCCGTCTCGCAGGCCAAGGGCGGCCTCGCGGCGCACCTGCCGCACGCCGCCGCACCGGGCGAGGCCTCGGCAGCGCGCGTCGCGACCTGATCCCCGGTCGGCCATGACGCTCGTGGTCGAACCCCACCCGCTGCTCGAGGCCGTCGTCTTCGAGTGCGACTTCACTTCGCCGCTCGCCGAGCTCGGCGCCGTGCCCAGCTTGGTCGAGCTCCTGCACCTCGAGGCTCCCGCGCCGCTCCAGAGCAGCGACGAGGTGCGCGCCAAGGTGCGCGATCTCCTCCGCCACGGCGGATACAAACCCACCGGGCGCGGCAAACCCGCGAGCGAATACCTCCTGCGAGCGGCCGGTGAAGGCTCGCTCTCTTCGATCAACGCCGCGGTCGACGCCTGCAACGTCGTCTCGCTGCACAGCGGCCTGCCCATCAGCGTCGTCGACCGCGAGCTCGCGCGCGAGCCGCTGCGCATCGGCGTCGCCGCCGAGGGCTCGAGCTACGTCTTCAACGCCTCGGGGCAGAGCATCGAGCTCGCCGGGCTCTTGTGTCTCTTCGACGCCGAGGGACCGATCGCCAACGCCGTGAAGGACTGCCAGCGCACGAAGACGCACGCGGGCACCACGAAGACGCTCACGGTGATCTGGGGAGCGAATACGCTGCCGGGCCGGAGCGAGCAGGCCTTCGCCTGGTACCGCGCGCTGCTCGAGCAGCTCGGCGCGAGCCTGCGCCGCGTCGAGCCTCTGGGCTGACATGGGCCCCGCTTCGAACACCGCTGCGCGCGCCATCGTCGCGGCCCTTCGCGCGCGGGGAGGCCTCGAGGCCTCCGACGACGAGCCCTTGATCGCCGAGCTCGCCGCCTCGCTGAGCGCGCACACGGCCGAGCTCGTGGCGCTCGCCGAGGCCGTGCCACCCGACGCGCCCGGTCGATGGGAGGCGCTGCTCGCAGCGGCCGAGGCCGCGGGCGTCGAGGTCGACGACGAAGCGGTCGAGCCGCTCATCGAAGAGCTCGCTGGCCTGCTCGACGACTCGGAGCACGTCGACGAGCTCTACGTCGACGACGCCGCCTTGCACCGGATCCTGCAAGCCGCGCTGCTCGACTTCGTGGCCTCGGAGAAGGACCTGCTCTTCGAGAAGCTGCGTCGTGCGTCCGCGCCGCGCGTCGTGAGTGTGCCGACGCCTCCACCGACGCTCGCCGCTCTCGGCATGCCCTTTCCGCTCTTCGAAGCGCCGCGCAGCGAGGCCGTGCTCGACGAAGCCGGCCCCTGCGTCGTCTGCGGCGCCGAGGCCGAGCTGCGCTTCCGCAAGGCCTGCTACGCGTGTTTCCGCGCAGGCAAGGTGAAGCACGCGATCGACACCGAGCTCGGCATGGTGCAATCGCACACCGCCGCCTCGGGCTGGACCGGCGGGCTGCCGAAGGGCGTGCGCGCGCCCGCGAGCTTCGTGCAGCGCCTGCGCGCCGACGGCGGGCAGGAGGCCTGGGTCGAGTTCCAGGTCGACCCGGCCGCGCTGGTCGAGCTCACGCGCACGCCGGCCTACTCGACCGCGCAGGGCGAGTCGTGGCTCTACTGCTGCAAGCTGCCCATGGTCTACCGCGGCCAGCTCGACTCGACCGACCTCGTCGACCGCCCGGCCGACTCGCCCGCGGTGCCCTTCCTCTCGAAGCTGCTCGGCCTCGGCGTCGACGAAGCCGAGGAGGCCGCCGAGGAGATCATGGCCGGTCGCTTCTCGGTCTACGCCTTCCGCTGCCGGCACTGCGGCAACGAACGCGCACACGGCGATCGCAGCTGAGCTCCGCGCTCCGCGCTCTGCGCTCCGGCTCGCAGGCTCGCAGGCTCGCAGGCTCGCAGGCTCGCGGGCTCGCTCCGCTGGTGGGCTCGCTCAGGCGAGCGTCGTGCCCTGCGCAGGCTCCTCGCCCATGAAATCGCGGCGGTTCGAGATCGCGACGAAGGGCAGCCCCGCCTCGCGCAGCGCGGCGGTGCCTCCCTCGAGCCTGTCGACCACGGCCACCACGCCGAGCACCTCGACGCCCGCGGCGCGTAGCTTCGCGACGGCGTCGAGCGTCGATCCACCCGTCGTGATGACGTCTTCGAGCACGACGACCGGCAGGCCGGGACGCAGGCTCGCGTCGCCCTCGACGAGCTTCTTGGTGCCGTGGTCCTTCGCGCCCTTGCGCACGTAGAGCGCAGGCAGCGGCCGCCCTCGCTGGAAGCTCGTGAGCGATACGGCGCTCGCGAGCGGGCAGCCTCCGAGCTCCACGCCCGCCACGGCCTCGCAGCTCGGGAACTGCTCGACCGCGTCGAACATCAGCGAGCCGACGAGCGCGTGGCCCTCGGCGGTGAGCACCGCCTGCTTGCAGTCGATGAAGAAGTCGCTCTCCTTGCCGGAGGCGAGCACCACACGCTTGCGCTGGAAGCTACGCTCGCGGAGCAGCTCGATGAGCCACGCCCGCTCGCGTTCGTTCCAGCGCGGCGTCATCGGGCGCCCTTCTGCTTCTTCATCGCCCCCTTCGCGCCCTTCTTCAGCGCGGGCATCACGGGGGCGGGCGCGCCTTTGCGCGCGACGGGTGCGGCCTGCTCGACGGCCGGCTCCACACGCGCGGCGGCGCGCGTCGGCGGGCGAGGTGCTTGGCGCGAAGGGGGAGGCGCAGGCCGAGCCGGCGCAGCCGCGCGCACCGGCGGTGCCGCGCGCTCCGGGGCGGCCGCCCGCGCCGGCGCCGAGGCCGCCTTCGGGGACACCGCAGCGGACCTCGCCTGCGTGCGCCCCCCGTGCGCGGCCGCACCCTCGGTGCTCACGTGACCCTTCACCAGGCCGCCCGGGCGGATGCCGATCGACGGTGCGCGCAGGTTGCCGAGCACGCGCGCACCCTCCTCGAGCACGATCGCCTCTTGCGCGCTCAGATCGCCTGCGACGGCGCCGCTCACGCTGATGCGCCGCGCCGACAAGGTGCCCGCGCCTCCGTCGCTCGAGACGACGCGACCCGAGGCGGAGACGCCCAGCTCGCCTTCGACCTCGACGATGCCCTCGACGCGACCTTCGATCTCGAGATCGCCTTCTCCGCGGACGGCGCCGCGGATGACCGTGCCTCGACCGATGCGGGATCCGCTCATGCTCAACGCTCTTTTCTCTCCGGCACGCGATCCAAGGCCTCAGGAATCCATGTCGACGTTGCCCTTGAACATCGCCCCATCGGCGATGGTCACGCGGGCAGACTTCACGTCGCCGACGAGCCGGCTGCCGCTGAGCAGATCGACGCGATCGCCCACCACGACGTTGCCGGTGATGCTCCCGCCGTTCGAGAGGCTCGTCGCGCCGATGTCGGCCTCGACCACGCCGCTCGCCTCGATGGTCACCGGGCCGTCGACGGTGAGCTTGCCGCGCACCGTGCCAGCCACGATCACCGCCTCGTCGGAGGTGACCTCACCCTCGATCACGATGCCCTGTCCGATGATCGTTCCAGCCACGTGTCGATCCTCCGAAATCCGTTGGACTTGCAAACTGGAGCGCACCCTCTGGGTGGCTCCGATGGAGACGCTCTCCGATGGAGATTACCAGCCGGGTCGGCTCAGCGCCGACCACCTCGACGTGCATCCCGGGAGGGGCGCGCGCCGCCTTCGCCCGCGGGCGACATCAGATCGTCGGGCAGCTCGAAGTCGGTGTCGATGCGTCCGTCGAAGGACGCGCCCTCGTCGAGCGCGACCGTGGCGCCGCTCAGGTTGCCTTCGACCCGGGCGCCGGCGCGGATGGCGATCTCGCCCACGGCCTGCACGTCGCCCTGGAGGTTGCCCTCGACGACGACCGCCTGCGCGTTGGTCTGCCCGGTGACCACGCCGCTGGTGCCGATGGTGAGCTCGCCAGAGACCCGCACGTCGCCCTCGATCGTGCCCTCGACGCGCAGATCGCCGTCGCCGGTGACACGGCCGCGCACCTTCACGGTGCGACCGAGGAGGTGAGCTTCGTCGCTCGAAGAGCTGCGGTGCATCGTGGAGCCACGTGACATGCGTCGGAACCTCGCGGGTTGGGGGCGAAGCATTATCCCAGCCGCCTTGTCAGAGCAACCGGCCACCGCTCCTGGCGAAGCGCATCCTCAGCACGGCGCCGATCGCCTCGGCGAAGATCCGCGCGTCCATCTTCGAGCGGCCGACGCGCCGATCGACGAAGCAGATCGGAACCTCGACGACGCGCATGCCTCTCTGCAGCGCGCGCCAGGTGGTCTCGATCTGGAAGGCGTAGCCGTTCGAGCGCAGCCGCGTCGGCTCGATCGCCTCGAGCGCGGCGCGTTTGTAGGCCTTGAAGCCCGTGGTCAGATCCCGCACCGGGGCGCCGAGCACCGTGCGCGCGTAGAGCGAGCCTCCCTTGGAGAGCAGGTGCCTGCCCGGGCCCCAGCCCACGACGCCGCCCCCGGCCACGTTGCGCGAGCCCACCGCCAGGTCCGCGCCTCGCTCGAGCGCCTCGAGCAGCCGAGGTAGCTCCCGCGGGTCGTGGGAGAGGTCGGCGTCCATCTCCACGATCACGTCGAAGCCCTCTCGGAGGCCCCAGACGAAGCCCTCCACGTAGGCCGTGCCCAGCCCGAGCTTGCCCGGCCGGTGCAGCACCCGCACCCGCGGATCGCGCGCGGCCAGCGCGTCCGCGAGCTCGCCGGTGCCGTCTGGCGAGGCGTCGTCGACGACGAGCAGGCTCAGCCCAGGCACCGCGGCGAAGAGCGCCGACGCGAAGTCCTCGAGGTTGTCGCGCTCGTCGTAGGTCGGCGTCACGACGAGGACCTTGCCGAGGGCGCCGTGGTCCCCTTGCCGCATGCGGTCTCGGGGCTTACCCTAGCTGCTCCCAGGGTGCCGCCCGAATTCGCATTCCGGGCAGCGCTTCGCGCGCAACACCCCCTTCGAGAACCCGAGGCGCGGCGCCCGGCGCGCGTGCAACAGGAGCACAGGAACCGAACATGGCGAAAAACGTCCACGCCTTCACCGACGCGAACTTCGACAGCGACGTCCTCAAGTCCTCCGAGCCCGTGCTCGTCGACTTCACCGCCACCTGGTGTGGCCCCTGCAAGAAGCTCTCGCCGATCGTCGAGGCGCTCGCCGACGAGTTCGCCGGCAAGGTCCGTGTCGGCAAGTGCGACATCGACGAGGCCCCCGGCGTGGCGGCGAAGTACGGCGTGCGCAGCGTGCCCACGGTGATGATCTTCAAGAACGGCGAGAAGGTCGGTCAGCACACGGGCCTCACCAACCGCGACAAGCTCGTCCAGCTCCTCGCGCTGTGACGACGCGCGGGGCCGTGTCTCGAGGCTCGCCCGACCGATCGTCGGGCCGGCCGCCGTGGCACGGCCCGCCCATGCGTCGCCCCCTGCCGAGCTCAGGCTCGGCTCGGCCGCGCGCCCGACCACCGTACCGCCGCGAGCCCGCGCCGTGTCCGTAGCTCAACGCATCCGCGACTCCCTGATCGGTGCGCGGCTCGTCGGCTCCGGCGGCACCTCGTTCCACCTGCGCTCTCTGCTCGGCGAGGGTGGCCAGGGCTGGGTCTACAAGGCGAACTACGACGCCCCGGACGGCTTCTGGGTCGTGGTGAAGATCCTCCGCCCGGCCGGCATCAACCCCGACGCGCTGCACCGCTTCGAGCGCGAGACGCGCGTGCTGCAGATGCTCGGCGCGGTGCCCACGCCCAACCCGAACATCGTGCGCTTCTACGACCACGGTGTGCACCGCATCGGCAGCGGCCCCACCGAGACCTCGCTGCCCTTCCTCGCCATCGAGCTGGTCGACGGCCCCAACCTGCAGAGCGTGCTCGAGCAGCAACGCGGCGCGGGCCTGCCGGTCGATCGCAGCCTGCGCGTCATGCGCCAGGTCGCGCGCGCCCTGCACACGGTGCACGAGCGGCGCATCGTGCACCGCGATCTCAAGCCATCGAACATCCTGCTCGCGCATCAGGAGGGCCACGAGGTCGCCAAGATCACCGACTTCGGCCTCGTGAAGGCGCCCGAGATCAGCGCGAAATCCACCGCGACGATCGCCGGCGCGAGCCTCGGCTACGCCCCGCCCGAGCAGTACGAGATGGGCAACGCGCGCGTCTCGGCGCAGACCGACATCTTCTCCTTCGGCGCGATCCTCTTCGAGCTGCTCTCCGGCAGGCTCGCGTTCCCTCCCCAACCGGGTGAGTCCGCGCTTCGCACCGTGGCGCGCATGATGAGCGGCGACCGCCCCCGACTCGCGAGCTCGCCGGAGACCTTGCCACGCTCGCTCGCCGAGCGACGCGACGTCGTCGACGCGCTCGACGTGGAGCTCGGTCGCGCGCTCGCGGCCGATCCGAGCGCGCGCCACGGGTCGATCCTGAGCTTCTGGGGCGCCGTCGAGCCCTTGTTGCGTGAGGTCGCCTCGAGGCGCGTCGTGCTCGAGATCTCCGACGAGCCGAGCGTGAGCGACCAGAGCCACGGCGGCGTCGAGCCGCCCGAGCCCTCGTGGAGCTTCAGCGTCGTGGGCGACCCGCTGCTGCGCGACCGCGTGCGCGCAGCAGCCTTCGTCCCCGACACCGGCGCGATCTACGCCGTGGGTCTGCAAGGCGCCTACCGCTTCTTCCGCGGGCACTGGGCGCCGCTCGCCCTGCCCGCGGGGCTCGACGTGCGGCGCGTGCGTGGCATCGCCCGCCTGCGGCAGGGCGATCTGCTGCTCCACGGCGACGCGGGGCTCGCGCTCGTGCTGTCGCCCGCGGGCGCGGTCAGGGTCTTGCCCGGCGTCGACGGCGACTACAACTGGCTCGGCTCCTACACCGAAGACGGCGACGTCGTGCTCGCGGGTGAGCGGCGCAGCGCGCCCATCGGCGCGCTCGCCGAGGTCGGCACGAGCACCGGGCAAGCCCACACGCTGACGGGTACGACCCGCCTCTTCGGGGCGACGCGCCTCTCGTCGGGCGCGCTGCTCGCCTGCGGCAGCCACGGCGATCTCGTGCAGTTCTTCCGGGGTACCCACCGCGACGTGGCCTGGGGACGCACCGGGCACCTCTACGGCATCGTGCGCGCCACGCACGGCGGCGCGCACGTCGTCGGCAGCGGCGGTCACGCCCTGCACGTCGTCATGCACACCTCGATGGGCGTCGACGCCGCAGGCACGCTCTCCGCCACGCTCGAGGCCGTACAGACGACGCGCGATCTCTGGTCCGTCGCGGTGGACCCGGTCGGCAACGCCTGGGCCGTCGGCAGCGACGCGCGCGTGCTCGAGCGGCGCGGCGTGCAGTGGGTGCGCATCCCGGTCGAGGGCGTGAAGGGGCACCTGGTCGCGGTGAGCACCACCGGGCCGACCACGCTCGCGGTCGCCGACGACGGCACGGTCATCGAAGGCCTGCGCGGGACCTGAGCGTCTGCCGCCGTGGACGCGACGCGTCGTCCGCGCGTGCTCCCGCGCTCCCCTGCGCTCCTTGACCGCCTCCGGGGCCCTGACTACGAAGCGCCTCCATCGAGCGGTCGCGAGTGTCGCGGTCCGTCGAGCACCTCCAGGAGGACGTCATGGCGATCAAGATCGGGATCAACGGGTTCGGCCGCATCGGCCGCTGCATCGTGCGGGCCCTCGTGGAGCGCAACGTCACCGACCTCGAGCTCGTCGCCATCAACGATCTGACCGATCCGAAGACGCTGGCGCACCTCTTCAAGTACGACTCGGTGCACCGCACCTTCCGGGCCGCGCCCGTCGAGGCCACCGAGGGTGGCTTCAGCATCGGCGACCGGAAGATCAAGGTCATCGCGGAGAAGGACCCGGCCAAGCTCCCCTGGAAGGAGCTCGGGGTCGACGTCGTGCTCGAGTGCACGGGGCTCTTCACCGACAAGGAGAAGGCCGCCGCCCACATCGCCGCCGGCGCGAAGAAGGTCATCATCAGCGCGCCCGCCAAGGGCCACGATCGCACGATCGTCATGGGCGTGAACGAGGAGGACTACGACGCGAAGTCCCACCACGTCATCTCCTGCGGCTCCTGCACGACCAACTGCCTCGCGCCGATCGCGAAGGTCATGCTCGACGAGTTCGGCGTGGAGCACGGCCTGATGACCACGGTGCACGCGTACACGAACGACCAGCACATCCTCGACGTGCCGCACCGCAAGGGCGACCTGCGCCGCGCGCGCGCCGCCGCGGTGAGCATGATCCCGAGCAGCACCGGCGCCGCCAAGGCCCTCGCCGAGGTCGTGCCCGCGCTCAAGGGCAAGTTCGACGGCCAGGCCGTGCGTGTGCCGACGATGGACGTCTCGCTCGTCGACCTCACGCTCACCACGACCAAGCCGGTCACGAAGGACGCGATCCACGCCGCCATGAAGAAGGCGGCGACCGAGGGCGCGATGAAGAACGTGCTCGACTACACCGAGGAGCAGCTCGTCTCGAGCGACTACATCGGCAACCCCGCCTCGAGCACCTTCGACGCGACGATGACGCAGGTCCTCGGCGATCGTTTCGCCAAGATCTTCAGCTGGTACGACAACGAGTGGGGCTTCTCGCACCGCATGATCGATCTGGCCCAGCTCGTCGCGAAGAAGGGCGTCTGAGGAGAGCACCGTGAAGACGATCGAGGATCTCGCGGCTGGACCCTCGGGTGAGGGAGGCGGGCTCGAGGGCAAGCGCCTCTTCATCCGCGTCGACTTCAACGTCCCGCTCGACAAGAAGACGGGCGCCATCACCGACGATGCGCGCATCCGTGAGGCCCTGCCCACGATCCGCTTCGCCGTCGAGAAGGGCGCGAAGGTCATCCTCGCGAGCCACCTCGGTCGTCCCAAGCCTCCGAAGACGCCGCCCGCCGAGGGCGAGCCCGTGCGCAACGTGGGGCAGAGCCTCGTCGTCTGCGGCGAGCGCCTCGCGGAGCTCACCGGCTGGGAGGTCCACGTCCCGGAGGACTGCGTCGGCGACGCCGCCAAGAAGGTCATCCACGATCTGCGCGCGGGCCAGGTCTGCCTGCTCGAGAACCTCCGCTTCCACCCGGGCGAGGAGGCCAACGACGAGGGCTTCGCGAAGGAGCTCGCCGAGCTCTGCGACGCCTACGTCGACGACGCCTTCGGATGCGTGCACCGCGCGCACGCATCGGTGCACGCGCTGCCCTCGCTCATGCGCGACCGCGCAGCGGGCTTCTTGCTCGTGAAGGAGCTCGAGGCCCTCGGCAAGGTCGTGCACGCTCCCGAGAAGCCCTTCGTCGCCGTGCTCGGTGGCGCCAAGGTCAGTGACAAGATCGAGGTCGTCGAGGCCCTGCTCGCGCGCGTCGACGTGCTCTGCATCGGTGGCGCGATGGCCAACACCTTCCTCGCAGCCCAGGGCCACGACATGCAGAAGAGCCTCATCGAGGCCGACAAGCTGCCGCTCGCGCGCACCCTGCTCGAGAAGGCCCGCGAGCGAGGCGTCACGATCGCGCTGCCGAGCGACGTCGTGGTCGCCGCTTCGGTCGACGCCGACGCCGGAGAGACGGTGCCGGTCGGCAAGCTGCCCGCAGGCTCGATGGCGCTCGACATCGGCCCGCAGACGCTCGCCGCCTTCGCGAAGCACCTCGACCGCGCCAAGACGGTCTTCTGGAACGGCCCGATGGGCCTCTTCGAGACGCCCGCCTTCGCGAACGGCACCCTCGAGGTCGCGCGCATCCTCGCGAAGCTGCGCGGCTTCACCGTCGTGGGCGGCGGCGACAGCGCCGCCGCGGTGAAGCTCGCCGGCGAAGACGTGCTCTCGAGCATCGATCACATCTCCACCGGTGGTGGTGCGTCGCTCGAGCTCATCGAGGGCAAGAAGCTGCCCGGCGTGGCCGTGCTTGCCGGCTGAGGCAGCGAGGCCGCGTGCCTCCAGGAGATCGTGTGAACCCCTTTCGTAGGCCTCTCATCGCCGGCAACTGGAAGATGAACGCAGGCGGGCGCGACGCCTGCACGCTCGCTCGTGCGGTCGCCGAGCGGAGCCGCGCGGCCGATCAGGTCGACGTCGTCGTGGCGCCTCCCGCCACGGCGATCGCCGCGGTGGCGCACGAGATCTTCGAGGCGCGCGGCAGCATCGAGGTCGAGGGCGACGACGGTCGCGGCGTCGGCGTGGCCGCCCAGAACGTGCACGCGGCCGCCTCCGGGGCCTACACCGGTGAGCTCAGCTGCCCGATGCTGCGCGACGCCGGCGCGACCTGGGTGATCCTCGGGCACAGCGAGCGACGCCAGCTCTTCGGCGAGACCGACGAGCTCGTCGCCGCCAAGGTGCGCGCCGCGCTCGAGTACGAGCTCCTTCCGATCGCCTGCGTGGGCGAGACGCTCGCCGAACGCGAGGCCGGCCAGACGCTCGCGGTGGTCGAGCGACAGGTGCGTGCATTCATGGCGCATTTCGCCGACGTGCCAGGCCGCGGCGTCATCGCCTACGAGCCCGTCTGGGCGATCGGCACCGGCAAGGTCGCGAGTCCCGACGACGCCCAGGCGGTGCACGCGCACATCCGCGAGCTGCTCGACGAGGTGAGCGAGGAGGTCGCCGAGACCACGCGCATCCTCTACGGCGGGAGCGTGAAGGGCGACAACGCCGCGGGCCTGCTCGGCATGGACGACATCGACGGCGCGCTCGTGGGTGGTGCGTCGCTCGACGCGGAGGGCTTCGGCAAGATCATCGACGCGGCTCAGGCGCTCGCCGAACAGCTCGCGGCCGAGCTCGCGGCCGCGGAGAGCGGCGAGGGCGACGAGGCTGACGACGTCGACGCTGCCGCAGAGGAGGGCGCGCCCGTCGCGTCTCCGGTCGGCGAAGGCGCCCGAGGCGAAGAGGGCGAAGAGGCCGGCGACGACGACGCGGCGGACGAGCCTGCCTCGGACGACGAGGCCGAGGAGCGCGACGGCCACGAGGCGCCCGTTCCGCAGCCCGACGAGGAGTTCGTCGAGATCCCCGACATGATCGACGACGGCTCCGACGAGGAGCTCGCCGAGGACGAGCCTGCCGAGAGCGAGCCCGCCGACGAGGCAGCTGCCGAGCAGGACGAAGACGACGACGAAGACGACGAAGACGACGACGAAGACGACGAAGACGACGAAGACGACGAAGACGACGACGACGACGACGACGAAGACGACGAAGACGACGAAGACGACGACGACGACGACGACGAAGACGACGACGACGAAGACGAAGACGACGACGACGAGGAAGAGCCCCCGCCGGCCTGAGCCGGCTCCGGACTCTCCGACCCTGCCCCAGACTGGCGCACGCCGTCGATCAGGGGTAGAAGCCTCCCCCCGACGGTTCCGCGGCCCGATCCATGCTCCACTCCTTCCTCAACGTTCTCCACGTCATCGTGGCGCTGTTCCTCATCCTCGTCGTGCTGCTCCAGCAGGGCAAAGGGGGCGGGCTCGGCGGCTTGGGTGGGGCAGGGGCCACGCAGGTGTTCGGCGGGCGTGGCGCGGGCAACTTCATGACGCGCCTCACCGCGATCTGCGCCACGATCTTCATGCTCACGAGCATGTCGCTCGCCTACCTGTCGTCCGGCGGTGACCGCGCGCTGCGCGAGTTCGACGACCCGGGCTCCGAAGGCGAGACCCAGCCGCCCGCGCCGTGAGCCCTGCCGCTCAGGGCGGCGGCGAAGGATCCGAGAGCGAGCTCGGCCGCCGCGCGCCTCGCGCACGTGCGCGTTTCGACTGGCTCGTGGCGCACGACCGCGCGGCGCTCGTCGCCTTGCAGCTGCTCGTCGTGCTCGTCGTGTACGCGAGCGGCTTCCGCGCCGTGAGCGACGACGACTACGCCCGCGTCGTCATCGCGCAGGAGCTCGTGCACACACCGAAGCTCGATCCGAGCGGGACGAGCTGGCTGCCGCTGCCCTTCTGGATCCAGGGCGCGGCGATGGCGATCTTCGGCCCCAGCCTCGAGGTCGCGCGCGCGGTCGCGATCGCCTCTGCGCTCGGCTGCACCCTGCTCATCCACCGCGCGGCGCTCTTGCTCGGTGCCCGTCGTGACGCGGCCTTCGTCGGGACCGCGCTCGCGATCGCTCTGCCCTGGAGCGCGAGGCTCGCGATCGCCACGGTGCCCGAGCAGCTCGTCGCCGCGCTCTGTCTCTACGGCGTCGCGACGCTCACGCCCGGCGCCTCGCCCAAGCAGCGCCTGCTCGGCGCCGCGAGCCTCTTCGCCGCCGCGCTGTCGCGCTACGAGCCCTGGATCATCGCGGGGCTCTTCGCGCTCGGCTCCCTGCGTGACTCGCGCCGCGCGCGGCTCGAGGAGCGTCCCCTCCGGGACACGCTCACGCTGCTCGCCTCGGCGCTCATCGCGCTCGCGGGCCCCGTGCTCTGGAGCCTCTGGAACGCAGAGGTCCACGGGTCGGCCGTGCACTACCTGCACCGGGTCGCGGCCTACAAGAGCCAGGTCGACGGCGGCCAGATCGCGCTCAGGATCTTCGAGTACCCGCTCGCGCTCCTGCGCGCCGAGCCCGAGCTGCTCGTGCTCTTCGCGGTGGTCCTCGTGCGCTGGTGGCCCGATCGCCACGAGCGGCGAGCGCTGCGCGGCTACCTCCAGCCAGGAGCGGTGCTCGTCGTCTTCGTCCTCCTGCTCGTCGGCCTGAGCGTTCGAGGTGGCGCGCCCACGCACCACCCCGAGCGTGCCCTGCACGTCGTACACCTCTTTCTCGCGCTCCTCACCGCGAGGCTCGGCCTCGAGGCGCTCGCCGAGGGCAGGCTCGGGCGCAGGCTCGTCGTCGGCACCGCGCTCGCGCTCGCGCTCACGATGCCCTTCGTGCGCGGCTGGTGGCTCTACAGGGAGAGCTTCGCGGAGCGCAGCCGGGAGATCGCGATGGGGCGTGAGCTCGCCGAGCGCGTCCCGCGCGGCGAGCTCGTGCTCGTCGAGACCATCGACTTCGGCTACTTCGCCCTCCAGGCGGCGAGCGGCCGCCCCGAGAGCGTGAAGCCCGAGGGGCGTGTCGATCCGGTGCACGGCGGCGCACCGATGCTGCCGCACGCGCTCGCGATCCGCGCGCGCCTGCGCGGGGCGAGCTACGTCGTCGGCCGAGCCCCTCGTCGCCCGGAAGACCGCGCGCGCGCCCTCGCCGAGGGGCTCGAGCTCGTCGTCGAGACCGAGGGTTGGGTCCTCTGGAAGATCGGAGCGCGGAGCTCGTGAACGACCACGCCCAGTCCACGCCTCGAGGGGCGATCCACCCCACCGCCGTCGTCGAGGCGGGCGCGCTCGTGGGGGAGGGCACCCGCGTCTGGCACCACTGTCACCTGCAGTCGGGCGCGCTCGTCGGCGCGCGCTGCTCGCTGGGCAAGGACTGCTTCGTCGCCTCGGGCGCGCGCATCGGCGACGGGGTGAAGCTCCAGAACGGCGTGAGCGTCTTCGAGGGCGTCGAGCTCGGCGACGAGGTCTTCGTCGGCCCCCATGCCGTGTTCACCAACGTCGAGGCTCCGCGCGCCTTCGTCTCGCGCAGGCACGAGATCGCCCCGACGCGGGTCGGTCGCGGCGCCACGATCGGCGCGAGCGCGGTGATCGTATGTGGACATACGATCGGGCCCTACGCCTTCGTGGGCGCCGGCGCCGTCGTCACGAGCGACGTGCCCGCTCACGCGCTGGTCGTCGGCAACCCCGCGCGGCGCATCGGCTGGGTCTCGCGGCTCGGCAGGCGCCTCGGCGCCGATCTGGTCTGCCCCGAGTCGGGAGAGCGCTACGTCGAGACGCCGCGCGGCCTGGAGCCGCTCGCAGCCGCTCAGGCGGCGCCGCCCGACGACGCGCCGATCCCCTTCCAGGATCTCGCGCTCGAGCACGCGCCCATCGCCGCGGAGCTGCGCGAGGCCTTCGACCGCGTGCTCAGGAGCGGCCGCTTCGTGCTGGGCGCCGAGGTCGAGCGCCTCGAGCGCTCGCTCGCCGAACGCATCGGCGTCGAACACGCCATCGGCGTCTCGAGTGGAACCGACGCGCTCATCGTCGCGCTCTCGGCGCTCGGCATCGGTCCAGGCGACGAGGTCGTGACCACCCCGCTGAGCTTCTTCGCGACGGCCGGTGCGATCCTGCGCGTCGGCGCGCGCCCCGTCTTCGCCGACGTCGATCCCCAGTCGCTCTGCCTCGACGCCGAGGCCGCGCGCGCGGTCGTCAGCCCACGCACGCGCGCCATCTTGCCGGTGCACCTCTTCGGGCGTGTCGTGTCGAGCGCCGTGTTCGAGCTCGGGAGCTCGCTCGGCATCCCCGTCATCGAAGACGCCGCGCAGGCGTTGGGCGCGACGAGCGAGCGAGGCGCGGCGGGCGCGCTCGGCGCGCTGGCTTGCTTCTCGTTCTTCCCCACGAAGAACCTCGGCGCGCTCGGCGACGGCGGTCTCGTCACCACGAACGATCCCGCGCTCGCCGAGCGCGCGCGCCTCTTGCGAGCTCAGGGCGCACGCGCGAAGTACGAGCACCTCATCCTCGGCGGGAACTTCCGCCTCGACGCGCTTCAGGCCGCGATGCTCTCGGTGAAGCTCCCGCGCCTCGACGCGCAGACCGCGCTGCGCCGCGCGCACGCGCGCTCCTACGAAGCGAGCTTCGCGCCGTTCGCGAGCGCCGGCCTCGTCACGCCCGGACTCGTCGAAGGGCACGTCTACCATCAGTACGTGCTGCGTCACCCCGATCGCGATCGTCTGCGCTCGGCGCTCACGGCGAAGCGCGTCGCCACCGAGGTATACTACCCGAAGCCGCTCCATCTCTTGCCTGCGCTCGCGGCCCTCGGGCATCGCGAGGGCGACTTCCCACACGCCGAGCGAGCGACACGTGAGGCCCTCGCCTTGCCGATCCATCCGGCTTTGGGCGACGCGAACCGCGCTCGTGTCATCGACGCGCTGCGATCGGAGCTGCAAGGGCCGAGTCGTCGATAGGCCCCCGAGCGCCGCTCCGGCGGGCTCCGGGGTCCGGGGTGCGCGCGATAAGTCTCGCAATTTCGATTATTTGCGCTGCTGGATCTGAGCGCCGCACCCCACCGGTCGCCCGTGGCTCAGCGGGCCGGTGACGAGGTAGGTGCTCCTCCCTCCGAACATCGCCGAGGTCCTCGATCCGATCTTCTCAGCGTGGGCGCGCGTGCGAGCATCTTCTCTGCGGCTCCTCTCGAGCTGCGAGGCCACAGCGTCGATGGATCTGAACACGCGCTGCACGAACGAGAGCTGGGGCACCACGCGCTGCGAGCCCATGCTCGATCGGCACGGCAACGACGTCGCAGTCGTCGTATCGAAGGTCGCCTACAGCGTCTCGCCCGCCGGTCGCGTCTCGCTCGTGTACCGCCCCGTGCGCACCGGTGACATCCAGGACGAGCGCGGCGGGCTGCGCTACCCCAGCGATCTCGCCGACGACAAACCGGGCACCGACGTGGTGCTCGTCGGCACGTCGCGACCGCCGCGTGGAAAGTCGATCGATCGACAGCTCGCGTGGCTCAGCGTCGGCCCGCTGCGCAAGGTCGTGCAGGTCTTCGGGCGCAGGCTCTACACCGCCGACTTCTCCGGCGTCGTGCCCGGCCCGCCCGCCACGCTCGGCGAGACGCCGCTCCGCTACGATCTCGCCTTCGGCGGCATCGACCGTAGCGGCGGTGGTTGGGCCGACGAGCCCCACAACCCGCTCGGGCGCGGCTTCGCGCTCGACCCGAAGTCGCTCATCGGCACCGAGGCGCCGCGCCTCGAGCCGGTCGCCGATCCACGCACCGGTCGCGTGCCTCACCCCTCCCACGGCTGCTTCGCGCCGATCCCTCCCGACTGGGAGCCGAGGCGCAGCCTCGTCGGCACACACGACCTCGAGTGGGTGGAGAAGCGCGCCCCCGTGCGTCCACGCGACTTCTCCACGAAGCACCACCTCTTCGCGGTGCCAGAGCTCCACAGCGACGAGCCGCTCACTGGCGACGAGCCCTTCGAGGTCGGCGGTGTGCTGGCCGAGGGGCTGTGGAAGTTCCAGCTCCCCAGGTACGCCTTCAGCTTCTTCGTGAAGCTCGCGACCGACGAAGCACCGCGCGAGCTCTCGACCCACCTCGACACCGTGCTCGTCGACGCCGACGAGCGCGTGGTCGAGCTCGTGTACCGCGCGAGCTTCGTCCTGCCGCGCAAGTGGGAGCTGCTCGAGCGCGTGATCGGTCGAGGCGTCGGCACGATGCCCGACGAGGTGCTCGAGGTGGACGCGCGTGGGAGCGACGCCCGCTCGGAGGCGCGCGGCTCGCCCGCGCCGCCTTGAGCGAGAGCGAGCCGCGCCTCCCGGCGGCGACGATGGGTGCTTGGTGAGACGGTCGACGACGAGGTGAAACGACGATGGCACTGGACAAGATCCCCGCTTCGATTCCGGACGGGCTCGAGCTGTTGACCGAGGGTGGCACCATCGATCTACAGCTCGAGATCGGAGGTCAGTCGTTCCGGCTGCTGCGCTGCGACGTCGAGGAGTCGCTCAGCGCTTGCGGCGTCGTGCGCGCCTTGGTGCAGACCTTCGAGGACGTCGACTTCGAGCCGCTGCTCGAGGAAGACGCCGTGGTCATCGTCACGATCGCGGGGTTCGAGGTCAGGCGCTTCACCCGGCGCCTCGGTCGCGCGAGCTTCACCGGCCTCCAAGACGACTCGCTCCAGTACGCGCTCGAGCTCTACCCCACCTTCTGGTTCGCCCGGCTCGACAAGAACACGCGCAAGTTCCGCGACAAGACCACCGAGGAGATCGTCTCGACCGTCTTGAACGCCTCGGGCGTGCGCCACGAGTGGCGCAACCAGCGCGCCTGCGCCTCCCGCCCCTACTGCGTGCAGTACCGCGAGACGAACTTCGACTTCGTCTCGCGACTGCTCGAGTTCGAAGGCATCTACTACCGTTTCGAGCCCGACGGCACGATGGTGCTCGCCGACACCTCGCAGGCCGAGCCCGAGGTCGACGGCAACCCGGTCTTCGAGCTGCGCGAGGCCGAGGGCGCGATGGACCACGGCAAGCTCGGGATCACGAGCTTCACCAAGATCGCGCGCGTGAGCTCCGGCGCGAGCACGGTCAACGACTACAACTTCAAGACGCCTTCGACCTCGCTGCTCAGCTCCAAGGCCTCGCCGATCGACACCGATCTCGAGATCTACGACTACCCCACGGGCTTCCGCGACCCGGGCACCGGCGCGCTGCTCGCGCAGCTCCGCCTCGAGGCGCTCACCGCGGAGAAACGCGTCGTCGAGGGCACGAGCACGGTGCCGTGGTTCATGCCGGCGCGTCGCTTCAGCTTCGTCCACTGGGAGGCGGTCGACTACTCGGGCGAGTACCTGCTCGTGCGCCTCGAGCACCGCTTCGTGTCGAGCCACGCAGGCGACGGCCAGGGCAGCTACGAGAACCACTTCACGGCGATCCCCGGCGGCGTGCCCTTCAGGCCCCAGCTCAGCTCGCCTCGCCCCACGATCGACGGCAACCACACCGTGATGGTGCGCGGCCCCGAGGGTGAGGAGATCCACACCGACAGCTTCGGTCGCGCCAAGGTGCAGTTCCACTGGGACCGCGAGGCGAAGGGCACCGACGAAGACTCGCGCTGGATCCGGGTGATGCAGGAGACGAGCTCCTCGATGGTGCTCGCGCGCGTCGGCTGGGAGATGGTCGCGAGCTACATCGACGGCGACCCGGACCGACCGATCGCGATCGCGCGCGACATCAACGGTCACATGATGCCGACCTACGCGCAGCCGGCGCACAAGAACATGATGACCATCAAGACGGAGACCTACCCCGGCAAGATGGGCTTCAACGAGCTCCGCATGGACGACTCCCTCGCCGCGATGCGCATGGACTTCCACGCGCAGAAGGACCTCGCGAACGTCGTCGAGAACGACAAGACGGAGACGGTCCTGAGCCACCACACCGAGCTCGTGAAGGCGGGCGTCGATCGCATCGTCGAGAAGAACCAGCTCGTCGAGATCGGTGGAAACGAGACCAAGGACGTCCAGGCGAGCTACGGCGAGACCATCAAGCGGAACCGCGTCGAGACGATCGGTGGCTCCGAGTCGGTCAAGGTCAAGACGAGCACGGCGCTCAACGTCATCGGCAACGACACCGAGACGGTGGGCTCCGTCCGCCTGACCATCGCGGGCATCGGCATGCCGTCGATCCCCAGCCCGAAGGACATCGCCTCCAACGTCGTCCCGCACACGCTCGGTGCGCTCGCACAGGACATCTCGCCGGGGCTCGCGGGCGGCGCCGTCGCCGGCTTGCTCCAGGGCGGTTCGATCGCCGACGTGGCCAAGACCGCGGGCGAGGGACTCGCCGATGCCGCGCTCGAGGGCGCGATGTCCGGCGACATGGCGGGCGCGATGAAGGACGCGATCGGCATCCCGACCGCGATGCCTGACGTCGGCGCGAAGCTCAAGGAGATGGTCTCGCCGGAGAACCTGCTCGCGAAGGGCAAGGAGATGGTCATGGATGCCCTCTTCAAGGGCATGATCTTGCGCGACACCCGCGAGGTGTACACGCGCATGATCGGCGGAGCGCAGGTGTCCGTGGCCGGCGGCAGCATCACGAACACGTCGAACTGGCTCTTCACCGAGCTCGTCGGCGGCGTGAAGGCGACGCTCGCCGCGCAGGGCTCGATCATGCAGTCCGCGAGCAAGTTCCTGATCCACAACGTGGGCGGGCTCGTGATGCGCAAGTCCAAGGAGGACATGAGCATCTCCTCGAAGCGCTCCGTCGTGACGGTGGGTGCGACGACGACCATGCACTCCGACGAGAAGGTCGAGCTCCGAGGCAAGGTGATCGAGATCGAGGGCCAGTCCGGCGTCACGCTCAAGTCGGGTGGCCTCACCATCTCGCTCGGGCCGGACAAGGCGACGATCACCGGCAACCTGCGCGCGAAGAGCGGCGACAAGATCAAGATCAGCGGCAACCCCGACAAGCTGACGGCCTGAGGGCACCATGAACGATCGAAACTACGTCGAGATCGAGATCGAAGGCCTGCGCTGCAAGGACGTGCTCTCGGTGCGCGGCGAGGAGGCCGTGAGCGAGCTCTTCCGCTACGAGGTCGAGGTGGAGCTCTTGCTCCCGGTGCCAGACCTCGCGACGGTGGTGGGCACGCACGTCTCGCTCTGGCTGCGCGACGCCGCGGGGGGCGAACGTCACGTCACCGGTTGCGTGGCCGAGGCGCGCATCGTGGCGCGCGACACCTCGCAGATCGTCCGCGGTCGCTTCGTCATCAAGCCGACGGTCTACAGGCAGCGCCTCGGGCGTGATTGCTGGTCCAAGCAAGACGTCACCGCGATCGACGTCATCCGCGAGGTGCTCGAGGACTACCCGCACACGATCCGCTACGACCTGCAGGGCAACTACCCCCAGTACCCCTACCGCGTGCAGTATCGCGAGGACGACTGGACCTACATCGCGAGGCTCTGCGAGGAGGAGGGCATCTACTACTGGTTCGATCACGGCGACGGCGAGTCCGAGGTCGTCTTCTCCGACACCTCCGTCGCGGCGCCCGAGATCGACGGCATCCCCGTGCTGCCCTACGTGCCCGCCGCCCAGATGCGCATCGATCAGGCGGCGGTGTTCGAGCTCAGCTTCTCGGCCGCGGCCACGAGCCACGTGTACTCGGCGCGCTCCTTCGACATGACGCGCCCGGGCTTCCAGGTGGCGGCCAAGGTGGGCTCGGGCAGGCACGAGGTCTACGACGCACCGGGCGGCGGCACGCCGAACCCGGAGATCCTGCGCGAGCGCGTGCGGGTCGGGCTCGAGGGCGCGAAGGCACACCGCGGCAACATCAGCGGCGTGGCCTCCTGCGTGCGCGTCTTCCCCGGGCGCAGCGTCAGCTTGATGGGCCACCCCGTCTCCAAGCTCGACGGCGCGTTCTTCGTGACGCGCGTCTCGATCGAGGGTGACGCCAAGGTCGGCATCACGACGCGCTTCGACGCGATCCACAAGGACGTCCCCTTCCGCGCGCTGCGTCGCTCGCCCGAGGCCAAGCAAGCGGGCCTCCAGATGGGCGTCGTGATCGGTCCGCCAGGGCAAGAGGTCTATCCCGACGAGTACGGTCGCGTGCGCGTGCAGATGCACTGGGACAGGCTGGGTCAGCGCAACGAGCGCTCGGGCACCTGGTGCCGCATCGCGCAGCGCGGCGCGCCCGGATCGATGCTGCTCCCGCGCATGGGCTGGAACGTCGCCACCTTCAACGAAGAGGGCGGCGTCGACGCGCCGAGCACCATCTGTCGCATCCACGACGCCGAGCACCCGCCCGAGTACTCGCTGCCCGCCAACAAGACGCGCGTCGTCTACAAGACCGCCACGACGCCCGCGGCCCCCACGTTCAACGAGATCTACTTCGAGGACCGCCTCGGCGCCGAGGAGATGTTCATCCACGCCTCCAAGGACATGCACGTCCGCGCGAAGAACCGCAAAGTGGAGACGATCCGCAACGACTCGACCCGCAAGGTCGGCCAGAACTACGTGCTCCACGTCGACGACGCGATGAAGGAGCGCGTCGTCGAGGATCAGATCACCACCGTGGGCGGCAACGAAGAGCTCGTCGTGCAGGCGCGCTACGCCAAGTCGGTCGACGGCGACGAGCTCCGCGCGATCGGTGGCGGTCGTTCCATCAAGGGGGGTGACACCCACGCCACGGCGGTCGATGGAAACCGCAAGCTCGCCGTCGGCGCCGCGATGATCGACGTGTCGACTGGCAACATCTCGAACACCTCGAGCCACAAGCTCGAGCTCGTCGGCGGCGCGGTGGTGCGGGCCTCGGCGGGCAACATCACCGAGGACGTCAGCAAGCTCGCGATCCAGGCGATCGGAGGCGCGCGCGTGGACATCGCCAAGGAGAACCAGCCGCTCGACGTGTCGAAGCTGCTCAGCGAGAACGTCGGCGCGGGCATCGTCTTGAAGAGCAACGCGCGCTACCTCGACAACGCCGACACCACGAGCACCTGGCTCACCCGGGGCGCGATGAAGGCCGACGCGCCCGAGGTCTGGGTCGAAGCCGAGGAGTCGATCATCATCAAGTGCGGTGCGAGCGTGATGAAGATCAACGACAAGGAGATCCGCATCGAGTCCTCGAACCTCGACATGAGCGGCGCGAACATCGACGCCGACACCGGCACCATCGAGCACAACTGAAGGGCGCGAGGTAGACCATGAGCGAGCAAGCACTTCAGTACTGGTTGGAGCTCGAAGGCACGCGCTACGCAGTGCGAGTCGTCGAGGGTGTCGAGGCCTTGAACCGGCCCTTCGACTTCGATCTGCGCTTCGTCGTCGAGCCCGACGATCCCATCGATCCCTCCGCGGTGATGCGCGCGGAAGCCACGCTCCTGCTCGTGCGCCGTGGCGAGGAGCGTCGCCTGACCGGGCTCGTCACCGAGGCCTCGCGCAAGGCGACGCGCAGGGGCTTCGCGGGCGGCGCGGAGGTCCAGATCCGCTTCGAGCCCAAGCTCGCGCTGCTCAAGCACCGGGCCGACATCCGCATCTTCCGTGAGAAGACGGCGCCCGAGATCGTGCGCGAGGTGATGACCGGCCTCGGTGTGGAGGTGCAGAGTCGTCTGCGTGGCAAGTACCGTCGTCGTGAGTACTGCGTGCAGTTCCGCGAGACGGATCTGAACTTCTGCCACCGCCTGCTCGAGGACGAGGGCATCTACTACTTCATCGACGAGATGGGCGTCGTGGTGCTGGGCGATTCGCCCCAGGCCTACGACGACGTCGTCGGGCTCTACCCCTTCCTGCCGGGCGCGGGCCTCGATACGCAGCAGGACAGCATCAGCGAGATCGGCCAGGCCGGCGAGATGACGGCCGGCAAGATCTATCTGCGCGACTTCAACCACGAGCACCCGAGCCTCGACATGGACGTGCAGGCGCCGGGACCACAGATCGGCGGCGCCGAGTGGTACGACTACCCCGGCGAGTACGAGGAGCCCGTCGAGGGTCAAGCCAAGGCCACCCTGCGCGCCGAGGCCCTGCGCTGCCTCCATCACCGGATCGCCGGGCGTTCGCTCGCCGCCGCGCTCCGACCGGGCGCGCTCTTCGCCGTCGCTGGTACACCGGAGCTCTTCGCCGACGGTGAGAACGTCGTCACGCGCGTGGAGCACCGCTGGAAGCTCGACCAAGAGGGCTTCGAGCTCGCCTTCGAGGCCCTGCCGGGTGACGTCACCTACCGCCCCGCGCTCGTGACGCACGTGCCCGTCGAGCGCAACCCGCTCACCGGCTTCGTCACCGGTCCGGCGGGCGAAGACATCCACACCGACCACTGGGGCCGCGTGAAGGTGCACTTCCCCTGGGATCGCCTGCAGCCGAAGGACGACGACTGCTCGCACTGGATCCCGGTGCTCCAGGACAACACGGGGCACTCGTCGGCGATGAGCCGCACCGGGTGGGAGGTGCTCTGCCACTTCCTGGAGGGCGACCCCGACAGGCCCGTCGTCATGGGGCGCGTCTACAACGCGGAAGACCCGTTCTTCACGCCGCTACCGGACCGCAAGATGGTCACGGCGCTCCGGTCCTTCAGCTCGCCACGCGCGAGCGGCCTCACCAACTACATCCAGTTCGACGATCAGCTCGGCCACGAGCTCGTCACGGTCCATGCCCAGAAGGACCAGAACGTCGTCGTACTCAACGAGAAGCGCGAGCAGATCGACGCCTCGGCGAGCTGGCAGATCATGGGCAACGAGAAGGTGCGGGTCGATGCCAACCAGTCGATCCTCACCAAGCAGGGCATGACGGTCGACGTGAATGGGAACCAGACCCGGCACGTGGCCGGCGCGCACACGATCGGCGTCGGGGTCGCCGCGCAGGAGGCCGTTCAGGGCAACCACACGCTCGCCATCGGAGGCATGCACAAGCGTCAGTTCGGTACGGCCGACAGCACGCTGGTGAAGGGCAACATGCGCGAGACCGTGGGCGCGGTCGACCTCGAGGCTTCGATCAAGAACAACATGGTCGCCGCCGAGAAGACGAGCACCTTGCTCGTCGGTGGGGCCGTGCTCGAGGTGTCGCGCACCAACAAGACCGACCAGGCCGGCCTCGGCAAGATCGAGGCGATCGGCGGCGTGGTCTTCAAGAAGGCCGGCAAGCTCATGGCCACGCGCACCGAGAAGCTGCGCAACACGCTCGTCGGTGGCTTCTACAAGGTCGACGCGATGAAGGAGCTCTTGCTCGCGGGCATCGAGAAGCTGACGAACAAGGCCGGCTCGGTGACGCTCGATGGCACGACCTCGCTGACGCTGAAGGTCGGCGGGACGCAGATCGATCTGCGCGACGGGCGCATCGAGCTCAACGCGGGGGAGTCGATCGTGATCGAGACGAGCTCCGAGAACAAGCAGGCGGCCGGCCAGGCCACCCAGATCTGAGCCGAGCCGAGAGCGCTGCACTTCATGGCGATCCCCAACGATCGGTACCTCTACCGGATGAAGCACGGCGTCGGCCTCGCGGTCGACCTCCGCCTGAACGACGTGCCCTTCTACCGACGCGTCTCGGAGTACAGCGAGTCCCCGGCGGGCACCGCGAGTCACCTGCTCGTCGAAGGTGAGAACGTGCTCTCGCTCTGGATGGGCGAGATCGAGAAGGTGCCGTGGCTGGTGCGCTCCTTCGAGTTCCTGATCCTACGCGACGGCTCCGAAGAGCCGATCTTCAGGCTCACGTGGCCCGAGTTCGCAGAGGAGCACCCAGAGGGGGAGCGTGACCTTCCGATCAAGCACGAGGCGCGCTTCGTCTTCGCCGAGCCCACGCCCAAAGCGCTCTGGGTCGAGGCCCCCGTGGAGAACGTGCCGCCCGAGGGCACCGAGTCGCTCCACGACGCGCTGCGCGAGCTCCACGCCGCGTACGCGAGCGGCGACGTCGACGCCTTCTTGAAGGTCATGGAGCACAAGACGGCGGAGATGACGAAGTTCTACGGGCCGATCCCCGACCTCGCCCCGGCTGCGGCCAAGGAGTACTACGGCGAGAAGCTCGCTCAGCCGTGGAAGCTCGAGCCCTACGATCCGAAGAAGGTCGTCTTCGAGCGATGCGCGAACGGGCGCGCCGCCTACGCGCGCAACCTCGAAGGGGGGCCGGCCCTCTTCGCGCAGCACGAGCACGACCCAGGCGAGACCTGGCAGGCGAACCCTCTCTTCGCTCGCGTCGACGGGCGATGGCGTGTGATCTGGTAGTCCGCTCGAGTGGGTGACCCCCGCTCGGGCCAAGCGACAGGTAAGACGATGGCGACCACGACCTCGAACCAAGATCTCGGCGTCACGACCACCACGAGCGATCACGTCGTGCGCACGCAAGGCGCCACGGACGTGAACTGGAACCCGCCGGTGAAGGTGCCGGTCCCGCACGCCAACGAGGTGCCGACGACCGCGGCCACCGAGCACACGACGGACCGGACCCTGGTCGGTGGAGGCAACGTCGTCCGCGCCGGAGACGCGATCGGCCCGTCGTCGGGGCCACCTCACCCGGACAACGGCGCAGGAGGCGGTGTCGCGAGCGCGACGCACTTGCAGGAGGCGCGCGTGGTCAGCGGCTCGCCCAACGTGCGCACCGAGGGCACGCCGCTCGGCCGCAGCACCGACACCACGACCAACAACCACGGCAACACCGTGGGGCAGGTACAGGGCGCGAACCCCACGAACACCGTGGCGGTGAGCGAGGAAGACAAGCTGCTTGCCTGCTCGCTCGACACGACCGACGTAACCTGCAGCCACGGGCGCAAGCCGGGGCCCAACAAGCTCCTCGAGATCACGGCGCGAGAGACGATCACCCTCAAGGCGACACGGAAGAACGCGAAGACGGGCGGTGGCCCAGCCTGCACCCAGCCCACCCACACCAGGTGGGTCATCCGCCAGACGAAGCGGGGTCGGGTCACCAAGCCCGAAGAGGTGAAGACCGGCGACGAGATCACGCTCGACAACAGCTGGTTCACCTGGGGGGATCTCGACAAGGCCCCGCCCGCCGCGTCGGTGAAGATCGAGCAGGGCGGGGTGGAGAACACCAACCGTCTGCCGGGCAACCTGAGCGCCGAGGCGAACCGCCTGCAGTCCACGCCGCAGGGCCAGGCCGAGGTGCGTGCCTACGGCGCGCGCAACGACATGGGGCGGGGCGAGGCGCGCACCGACATGCTGCGCGGCTACCGCGCCGGACAGCAGGCCGATCGCGCGATCATGAACGGCGCCGGCAACGTCGCGAACGCGGTCGTGGCGGGCCGGGAGATCATCGACGCGACGAAGGACTTCGCCGACTTCCTCAAGGTGTGGAACGCGGCCGAAGAGCGCTACGAGGTCACCGTCGAGGCCTTCGCGTGCAGCGGCAGCCACAAGTACACCTTCCGCTCCTTCCCCGGGAAGGAGATGAAGTTCGACGCGACGGACTACATCGAGAAGGTCAGGACCGCCTTCCAGGCGTTGCAGCGGATCTTCGCCTTCGTGCGGACGGTGGCGTCGGCGGCTGGGCGCGCCTCGGCAGGCGAGGCGAAGCTCTGCGATCCGTTCACCTTCGTGGCCAAGGTCGGCTGGGAGGAGATGACCCAGGACGTCGATCGCCTCAACAAGAAGAAGTTCCACTGCGACCGAGGCTGGAGGTTCGAGGTCACCGGGACGATCGCGAAGAACAAGGAGCGCTTCGCGATCCCCGTCCTGTGGTTCGCGAACCTCTTCTTCCCGGGAGCTGGCACCGCCGCGAACAAGCTGGTGGAGGCGCTCGGCGCCGACTTCACCATCGGCATCGGCATCGACATGGAGCTGCAGGCCGCGGCCTGGGCGGACCGTCGCCCCGGCGCGAGCCCCACGGTGGGCGGCGGCTTCCCGGTGAAGTTCGAGCTCTTCGCCGACATCCAGCTGAACGCGGGTCGGTGGGTTCAGATCAGCGGAAAGGTCTCGCTCAAGGGCAGGCCGGTGTTCGAGATCCGCGCGCCCTCGATCGACCTCTTCGCCGGCTTCATCGCCCTCCTGCCCGGAGAGGCGAAGGTCGGCTTCAAGGGCGTCGCGCGTATCGACGCCTACTTCTGGTCGTCGAGCACGTCGATCGAGTACGAGCCGGCGTCCGCGAAGGTGGCGTGGGGCGAGGTGCCCCTGCGTGTCTTCTCGCTCTTCAGCCGCTGAAGCCTGACCGATGAACCGTCGAATCCTGGTGGCGTGCGCACCCTGGCGCACGCCGGGTGGTGCCCTCGTCCACGTCCCGTGTCGCGTCGGTATCTCGTTCTGGCAGGCGGCGAAGCCGATGCTCACCGTCGTCGTGAAGGCGACGGCGAGCTACGCAGGAGACGGGCCTCGTCGCACGTGCACCTTCGTCGAGCCCCGCCCGTTCACGGCGCGCGCCGCGGTCGACGGCGAGTCGCGCCCTCTGCCGGACGACTTCGTCCCGTTGAAGCCCGATTGCGACGTCTTGCTCGCGGGCTCGGTCGAGCTCTTGCCCCGCCCGTCGGGCGAGCTCCTGCCGCGTCACGTCTCGATTCGACTCGCCGAGGCGGCGCACTCCTTCACGCTCTCGAGCTCTGCGCCTGGGCGCGTGCCCCTCGCTCCCCCGTACATCGTCTCCACCGCCGGTGGGGACGCGCGCGTCGGTGCCCGCCCCACGCCCGAGCACCTCGACGTGCTCGAGCACGAAGAAGGCTTCGATTGGAGCATCTACCAATCGGCGCATCCGGCGCTTCGCATCGAGCGGGTCCCCACCGGGAGCACGCTGGTCTGCGAGGGGCTCACGGAGGAGGGAGAGCGACTCGAGATCCAGCTGCCGGAGGTCGGCGCGCGCGCGCTGTGCGATTGGGCACGCGAGGACGTGCCCTCCGATGCGCAGGTCGAGCTCGACACGATCGTCATCGACACGGACCACCAGCTCGTCGATCTGGTGTGGCGAGGCGTCGCCTTCACCACCACCAAGCCCCGTCAAGACGTCGATCGGGTGATCGTCGGGTGGACGAGTGACGAGGGCTTCCGCGGCGACGGCGAGCGGGGGAGCTTCTCCGAGATCCTCGCCGAGCTGCCTCGCGGGCGCTTCGAGTACGCCTGGGAGATCGAAGACGTGCGTGGTGGCACCGAGCCTCCGTCGCTCGCGCCCGAGGACCACGAGATGGCGCGCTACGAGACGCTCGACCAGATCCGGGCGCCCAGCGCGACGGTGTCGCTCGAGCGACACGCGCAGATCGCGGCGGAGCTCGTCGAGGAGCGCGACCCGCGCGAGAAGGTGCTCACGCGCCACGGCTTCGACGAGTTCGGCTGGAACCTCGAGGAGCGCGCGCTCGCGGAGCGGCTCGCGTCGGTGCCGATGGGTCCGGGTGAGTCGGCGCAGGAGGAGTACGCGCGGCACTTCCTCGCCGCGCAGGAGGCGCTCGCGCGGCCGGAGGACGACCGCTTCCGCTCCGAGGACTACGCGCGCATCACGGTGGCGCTCGAGGTGGACGACCCGAAGAAGGTCTTCCGCGAGGAGGGGCTCACGCTCGGCGCCTGGATGCGCATCGATCGCAAGTGGCAGGCGCGCCTCGCGACCGACGCCGAGCTCGAGGCGAAGGTCGCCGCGCTGCTCGCCGCCGAACGCGAGCGGCGCGGCGAGCGGCAGGCCCCTGAGGTCGATGAAGACGGAAGGATCGTCGCTTGAGCGTGCTCGCCAAGGTGCTCGGCGTCGGCGCCTCGACGCCCTTCGGGCTCGACGCCAGGCAGACGGCGATGTTCGTGCGCGCGGCGAAGCTCGTGCCGCGTCGCGACCCGCTCGTGGAGCGCGCCGACGTCGAGGCTGGCACCGCGCGCGCGGTGCGCCTCGCCGACGAGCTGCTCGCCGTCGATCGCATGCTCGCCTTCGCGAGTGAAGCGGCGGAGGAGGCGCTGACGCAGGCCGAGGTCGCGCTCGGCCCGCCGCTCGCCGTGTTCGTCGCGCTGCCCGAGGCCACGCGCGCCTACACCGACGAGCAAGCCGACAAGCTGCGCTCACGCGAGTTCCTCGACGAGCTCGAGCGCAGGCTCGGTCGTCCGATCGATCGCGTGCGCTCCGAGGCGGTGCGGCTCGGGCACGCAGGCTTCGCCATCTTGCTCGAGCGCGCGCTCGCGCAGCTCTCCCACGGGCCGGTGCTCGTCGGCGGCGCCGACAGCTTCCACGACCCGGCCTGCCTCGCCTCGCTCGCGGAGCAGAGGCGTCTGCTCTGCGAGTCGATCCACGACGGCTACATCCCCTCGGAGGGGGCGGCCTTCGTGGTGCTCGGCCCACCGTCGACCGACCGGAGCGCCATCGCGCGCATCGTCGGCGTGGCCAGCGGCCTCGAGCCCGAGAAGACCGTCGAAGAGCCGCGCATCGCCGAGCTCGCGACGGAGCTCATCCGTCGCGTGGGCAGCTCGCTCGGGTCCTCTCCGCTGCCCTGGGTCTTGCCGGACGTGAACGGCGAGCGGCACCGCGTGAAGGAGTGGAGCTTCGCGTGCCTGCGCAACAAGAAGCTCATCGACATCGATCGCACGCGTGAGGAGCGCCTCTGTCAGGAGGCGGGAGAGCTCGGCGCGGCGACGGGCGCGGTGTACTCGGCCTTCGTCATCGAGGCCTTCGTCACGGGCTTCGCGCCGGCGAGCTCGGCGCTGATCGTGCTCGCCTCCGACGGCGACGAACGCGCGGTGCTCGCGCTGGAGGCGGCATCGTGAGCGGCGTGGAGCTCGGCAAGGAGCTGCGAGAGCGCGCCGACGCCCTGCGCGAGGAGCTCGACGGCCTGCTCTTGGAGCTGCCCGAGGCGAGGGGCGCCGTGCACGCGGCGCTCAGGCGCGCCACCGAGGCGCTCGTGCGCTTCTGCGAGCTGGGGCTGACCGACGAGGGCATCGGCGCGCTGGGCGAGCTGCGCCTGGCCACGCTGGGCGCCAAGGAGGCGCTCGCGCCCGAGCGCGCCGAGCTCGATGGCCCCTTGCTCGACGAGGCCGTCGCGTGGGTCGACGATCTCAAGCGCCGCGCGCTCGACAAGCTCCCGCCACCGACGGCGCTCGCGGAACGTGCGCGCAAGCTCGAGCAGGTCGACCCGTTCCGCGCGAGCGTCGGCACGCCAGCCCTGCACCGACCCTTCGAGGTGCCCGCGCCCGAGATCCTCGAGAAGCGGCGCGACTTCCTCGCGCTGCCCCCGGACGACGACGCGCCCGCCTCCGGCGTGCGCGAGAGGAGCCTCGCCGAGCTCGAGCTCGCCAGGCTCGGGCGCGAGGCGATGGAAGACATCGCGATCCTCGGTGGGCTGCGGCGTTCGAAGGACGAGCAGCTCTGGGCCGATGCGAGCGGCTTCGAGCGGCGCCTGCTCGCGAACCTCGACGCCCTCTGGTCGCTCGATCGCCCCGTGCGCGCCGATTCTCCGCGCCTCGGCGTGCCGAGGGCGCTCTTCGCCTACCTCACCGAGTGGTCCTTCCCCGACTGGGGGCGCGCCTTCGCGCTCGCCTTCACGCTCGGCTGCACCGACTCCGACGCTGCGCTGCGCTGGGTCGTGCTCGCGCTGCGCCGCGCCGAGCCCGGCGTCGTCGACGCCTTCGTCTCGGGGCTCGCGCTCGCGTCGGGCCCGGGCATCGGCAGGGCCGCGCTCGCGGAGCTCGGAGCCGACGTGACGCCGCTCAACACCGCGGCCTGGCTCGAGGTCGCGGAGCGCAAGGGCGCCTTCGAAGCCGGCGCCGTGGTGCCGCTGCTCGCCCACCCAGACGAGAGCGTGCGCTCGAGGGCCGCGCGCTGCCTGCGCCACGCGCCGAAGGAGCTCGCGATCGAGGCCTTGCTCGAGCTCTTGCGCGACGCCTCGCCTCAGGTCGCGGCCGACGCCGCCGACGAGCTCGCCGTGCGCGGCCGCAGCGAGGGGCTCGGCTACCTGCGCATGTCGCTCGACCGCGCGCTGCGCACTCCGCCCTCGGGCGACGACGCTGGGCTCGACGGCCCGGCGCTCGTCGCGCTGCGCGCGCTCTCGCTGACGGCGGAGCCGAGCGACGAGGAGCTGCTCTTGCGCGCGGCGAAACGCGATCCGAAGGCGCTGCGCTTCCTCGGCTGGTACGGGCGTCCGGCGCACGTGGGGCTCCTGCTCTCCGAGCTCGAGGCTGCGCGTGCGCGAGGGCCCGAGGGCTACGCCGCCGCCGAGGCCGCCGAGGAGGCGATCACGCGCATCACCGGCGTGCAGGCCGCGCTGCCCCTCGCCGAGCTCGGCGCGGCGGTCGCCAGGCTCTCGGAGGAGTCGCCTGCGTACCGCGACGCGAAGCGCGCGCGCCACGGACGCCCCTTCGAGGCCGCGCTCGTGCTCGACGAGCTCGAGAAGCCCATCACGCGTCAGCGTCACCGGCGCATGCTCGCGCGCGAGCTCGCGATCGTGTTGCCTGCGGCGCCGCGCTTCGACGTCGACGACTGGGTCGCGCGACAGCAGGTCACCCTCGCGCTCTTGCGCACCATGCTGAGTCGATGATCGCGGCGCCTGCGATCGCGAGCTATCCTCGAGGGTGTCATGAGCACGCGTAGCCAGGCCGGTGCGGAGGGCGAGGTCGCTGGCTTCAGCGACGAATCGACGCTCGTCGAAGACGCAGGCCC
>CALKVW010000224.1 GCA_938004785.1 uncultured Polyangiaceae bacterium | reverse complement strand
GAGCGCCGCCACAGGACGACCCGTCCCGCAAGACCGGCTTCGCCGATCGGTCACGCCGTTCGGGCCGCCTCGGGCCTTGGCGGCGGGCTCGGGACAAAGGGCGCCCGTTCGCGCCGTCCGCGAAGCCGGGGCGCGAGGGCGAAGTGGACGGCGTTCATGGTCAGGCTGCCTTGGCCGACGGCGCGTCTTCGGCGAGCGCGTAACCCCGGAGCAGGCCGTGGGCGTACTCGCGGCGCTGGAGCTTCCGCCGTCGGACCGTGTCGAGGTCGATGACCTCGGCGAGCGGCGCGTCCTTCGAGCGCTCCTCGGGCGTGCGCCCGTCGATGCCTTGGTGCGGGCGCTCGGTGTTCGCGTAGCGCCGGTACTCGTCCAGGAAGAACTGCAGCTCCTTCGCGTCGGCCACGCGGATGTGCCGAAGCAGCTCGCGGCGGATGGAGCCGATGGCGCGCTCTGCGTAGCAGTTCATCGAGGGCAACCCGACCGGCGTGAGCTCGTTAGCGATCTCCAGCACGCGCATCTGGCGCTCGAACTGCCCCATGAAGTGCGCACCGTGGTCATGGACCACTGCCTTCGGCGTGCGCTTCTCGCGAGCGCAGGCCTCGTTGAACATGCGAATGGTCCACACCGAATCGACGTCCCAGCCGTCGTGGACGCGAAGGTCGATCAGCTCGCGGGTGTGAACGTCGATGATGAGGAGCGCCTGCAGCCAGACGCCCTTGGCCGTCTGCACGGCGAAGTAGTCGAGCGCCCAGAGCGCGTCCTTCGCCGACGAGGTCACCCGCTCGAAGTCGAGCTTCCTCCCCGGCCGAGGGGAGAACCCGTTCTCCTTGAGGATGCGTGAGACGGTGGGCTCGCTCACGCGGATGCCCATGCGCCGCAGCTCCTCACGGATGCGCCGGCAGCCCCACGCCGGGTTCTCGCGCTTCAACGTGACGATCAGCTCGACGACCTTGGCCTCGAGCGGCGGGCGCCCGCCGACGTTCCGATGTCGGAACAGCGAGCGGAACCGCGTCGCCCACCTCTTCACGGTGCTCAGCGACGCCGAGAGGAAGTAGCGCTGGAACGGCTCGTCGCCGCGCGTGAGGAAGTACGCGAAGACCTGCGACGCGCGTGTCGCCATCGGCACGGGCGCGGGCTTGGTGCGCTGGGCCAGCTCGGCTTCGAGGGCGTCGAGCTGGGCCTTGAGCGCGATGTTCTCGCGGTAGAGGCGCATCGCCTCGGGCACCGTCGTGTTGCGCGGCAGGCGCGAGACGCGGTCCACCGTCGAAAGCAGCACGTGGTAGTAGCCGAACTCCACGGCGCGGAGCGTGAGGGCGGTGGCGCGCCTGATGCGGTTGATGACGCTCATTGGGTCGGACCTCAGCGGTGTTTGAGGTCGACGTCCTCCGAAAGCCCTAGCTCGCGGAGCGCCACCTTCGTCTCCTCGACCTTCGACACCGTGGTGCCGCCAGGCGGTTCCACATCGACAGAGACGGTGAGCTTCAATCCGCCGCTGGTCGCGAAGCGCGAGAGGACCTTCGCGTAGAAGTTCATCCACTTCTGCGGCGAGATCTCGCCGGTCCACTGGAAGCCCGCGATCTCGGTACCGGGAGGCGGTTCTGACGAGCCCGACGTCGTCGGCATCGGAGAGCCGCCGCGCAGGATGCTGGTGTTGGCGCCCGTGGGCGCACCGGTCGGCGTTCCCGGCGTAGTCGGCGCACCGCCTCCCGTAGGGGGCTGAACGCCGCCCGTGGGCGCTGGGGGCGCGTCCTTCTTCGCTACGTACTCTTCCGCGCGCTCGCGGACGATCAGATACACGTCCTCGGCGATCTCGATGTCGTTGGAACCGAGGGAGCGCTTGTAGACGAACGGCTCATAGCCGCCGTCGGCTGCCTTGCCGACGTACGCCACGGTGCCAGCGTCAAGGCCGCGCGAGATGGTGTCCTTCACTGCATCAGGCTTCAGCAGCCTCGGGAACTTCGGTGAGGCGTAGAAAGCATCGCGCACCGACTTGGTGCTCCACTCGGGCAGCGCGGGCGGCCAGTAGCGCGTGAGGAAGTTCGGGCTGACACCCTCGACGACGATGTCCTCTTGGCGGAGTCGCGCGAGAATCAACTCCACCAGAGAGCCCGCCGCGCTCGAGTGAACGAGCCCGAGGTCGATCTTCCGCAGCGAGTTGTCGTCGGCGAGCAGGAAGACGTTCTTGTACGCGCGCCACACGGCCTCGCGAAGATCGCGCTCGGCGCGCTTGGTGTTCTCTGTGAGTTGCCGCTGCTGCGTCTCATCGAGCTTCAGCTCGCCGGAATCCGCGTCGATGTCCTTCCACGCCAGGAGCTTGCGGGCCTCCTCAAGGAGCGTGGTTGCGTCCTCCGGTACGATCCAGATGAGCGCGCTCTTGAAGGTGCGCGAGGATGCGCCGCTCTCGGTCGTCATTGTGGAGATCAGGTTCTTCGTCGCAGGCTCCGGTGCCGTGTTTTCGGGAGCCAGCACGACGAGCGTGAGCAAAGCGCGGTCGGGCACGTCGTTGCTCTTCTTCGGGAAGTAGACGCGTTCGAGGCCCGTGCCTGCTCCGAAGACCTTCTGGACTTCCTTACGCACCACTTCGTCGATCGACGCCGTGCTGACGCTCGCGCGGCGATCCGCGAGGAGCTTGTTGAGGTTCGGCTGGAAGCTGAAGCGGTAGCGGTTCTTCTCGGCCGCGAGGAAGTAACAACTGTCGGTCAGTGCTTCGAGGCACTGCTCGACGTTGCCGATGTCGAGCGCGGGCTCGGCCACTGCGAGGCGCACCTCGGGCAATGTCGCCTCCCCACGCTGCTGACCTCCGTTCGACTCGAACAAGATCGTCGTCGCGACCTTGCGATGAAGGCGCGCCTTCTTCAGCTCGGGCGTCGCCTCCGTGTCGAGCCGCAGCGCGTGCGCGTGGTCCTTGCCGGCGATGTCCGTGGTCACGGCGGGCTCGAGGCGTGCCTCGCCGAGCTGCTCGAACAGCGCCGCGCGGAACAGCGGGTCTTCGAGGGGCGCCGTCCCGAGCGAGATGAGCGGGTCCTTGTGCGCCCCCTTGTAGCCCTCGGCGTAGGCCTTCGAGACCCACAGCGCGAGGAGCCGCAGCACGCCGCGCGTCTGCTGGAAGCGAGGAAGGCCCTGCCACTTGCGCTCGAACACGGAGAGCAGCGACGGATGAAACGGGTACGAGGCCTTCATCGCCTCGCGTGCGTTCTCGACCGGGAACCAGCTCGGGAGCTGCTGCTTGTTGGCCTGCAGCCACGCCTCGTACTCCTCGATGGTTGCGATGGCGTCCTTCGGCAGCCCCTGCCACTCGAAGAGGCGCCGGCGAATGATCTCCGAGGTCTCGGCCTCGGCCGACATGATCACAGCCTTGCCGAGACGGTCGAGCAGCTTCTTGAAGCGCTCGAAGTCGGACTGGTCCTCGGCGGTCATTTCGAGCTCGGACGCCGGGATCGACACGGCCAACACGACGTTGTCGCGGCCGCGCGCGACCTCGGAGAGGTTGTGCAGGAACGTGTAGAGCTGACTGGCGAGCCCGCTCTTGCGGCTCCGGCTCACGTAGTTCATCAGCTCGTCGAACAGGATGAGCGTCGGCTTGCCCTTCGGGAGCATGCGCTCGATGACGTCGCCTCCGGGCGCGGTCAGCTCCTTCTCGTGCTGCTCGACGAGCTTGAAGCCCTCTTCGCCACCAAGCTGGAAGGCGATCTCGCCCCACGGCGTCTTGCGCAGCGGCGTGCCGTCGTGGCCACCGCGACCGGTGATGGAGTCGAACTCGGTTCCGACGAAGATGGCCGTCGCGGCCTTCGGCACGGTGGTCACGCCTGCGTTCTGCAGGATGCCGCTCACGCCCTTCCACGACTTCGATGCGTCGCCGTTCTGGGCGAGGTGGAAGAGCAACGTCAGCGAGTGGGTCTTACCGCCACCGAACTGCGTCGAAAGGTTGAAGATGGCCGAGGTCTCGACCTTCACGCCCGATAGGCGCCGCACGACCTGCGCGGTGAGCTCGCTCAGATTCTTCGTGAGGAAGGTGCGCTCGAAGAACTCGGCCGGGTTCTGGTACACAGCCGGGGCGCGCCCATCGCGAACGTGGTCGAGGTGGACCGCGAATTCAGACGCGTCGAGCGGCTTGCCTTCGCGCAGATCCTCGCGCGGAGTCACGATTTTGTACCAGGGCTTCATTGCCATGTTCTTCTCACTTTCACTGCCGCGCGAAGCGCTCGAAACGCCCCGTGTTGGAGTTGAGCTTCCACGCCTGAAAGAATCCGTAGGGGAAGGTCCCCGCGTCGTTGCGCGAGCCGACGATCACCAGCGTCTCGCCGTCGAGCGACGCACGCTCGACGATGGGCATCGCCTCGACCACTGCGCCCGCGAGCGACGCGACGAACGCAGGGCCCTCTGCGGCGTCGGGCCGGTAGCAAAAGACAACGCGCAGACCGCACCGAACGCAGAGCACCTTCCACAGCGAGTAGGCGACGAGGTCCGCGTCCGCCGAGTTCTCGAGCTCGCACACCGCGAGCGGGAAGCGCCAGCCATCGCCCGGCGTCGAGAATGCCATCACGTCTTGCGAGAGGTACTCGTTGCGCTTCACGGGCAGGACCGCGCAGCGGTGTCCCTTGCCAGCGGCCGCCCAGCCCAGCGTCTCGAACGTACGCACGACGAGGCTCGTGAGCGCCGACGTCCACCGCGCGAGGTCGGAGCGCACGGAGGCGTCCCGGAGCTCGGCGGCGGCGAGTCGGTCGTCTCCGAGTGTCTCGAAGAAGTGCGACGTCCATTTGGTGGCCAGCGCACTCATCCGAAGCCCAGCCCCTTCTTGCGCGCGAGCACGCCATCGACCCAGCGCTTCTCATCGGAGCCGCTTGGGTAGAGAGCCGAGAACGATTGGGCGAGCTTCCAGAACAGCGGGCCTTGGCCGACGCCCTCCTGCACCAGGAAGCGCTTCAGCGCCTCACCGCGCCCGGAGGCGAAGAGCAACATCGCCTGATGAACGCGGTCGAGCGAGGTGGCGCCTGCCTTGGGCGAGCCGACGTCACCCCAGCCCTGCTCCTCGGCAGCATGTTCCAGCTCCGCGAAGAGCGACATCTGCTTCTTCTTCGACGACCGCTTCGGCGCGGGAACCGCTTCGGCACCGCCGAAGAGGTACTTCGTGCGCTCGGCAACCGCGAGAAGGCGCGCGGTCTCGCCCTTCACCTCGACGACGTGGTCAAGGGCTTCGAGACGCGCGCCAAGCCCTTGGGCAATCTTGCGGGCGGCGTCGTACTCGAGGCTGAAACCGGCCAGCGTTCCTTCGCCATCGGCGCTCTCGTCATCGCCAGCCGGCTCGTCGTCTTCGGCTTCCGAGCCCCTTGAGGAGCCCGGACCTGCGAGCGTCCAGAGCCACATCGCAGTGATGCGCGCGTCCTCCTCGAGACCTGTGGTCTCGGCCTCGTCGAAGATCATCGCGAGGGCTTCACGCGAGACCGTCGCCCAGACCTGCTCCAGATACTCCTCCAGTAGAACGACCGCGCCGGAGACCTTTTCGACGCGGGCGTAGCGCGAGAACAGCTCCAGCGCGGGGCCAAGGCACGCGAAGATCGCGTCGGCGCCGACGATGCCCTCGCGGGCGAGCCGGGGCATCCACTCGGCGATGCGCTTCGGTAGGGCTGAGAGGATGTCGCGCCAGTCACCCACCGTGTCCACGATGAGGCGTCCGTCACGGTGCTCGCGTGGGCGGCACACGAGGTGGATCGACGATCCGAGAACCGCCGAGTTCCTCGCGCGCAGGCGCGAGGCGTTCTCGGTGTCGATGGGCCATGAGGCGGTGATAATCCAACCCGCGTCGATCATCGCGGCGAGGAGGTCCTCCCAACCACTCGTCGATTTGTGCGCAAAGATGATGACGCCGATGCCATCGGGGCGCGTCACACGCCGCGCCTCGGCCAGCGCAGCGGTCATGATGCGGCGGTAGTAGTCGCGGTCCTTCCCGGCGACCGGGTTGACGATTGCCTCGTTCTCGCGCGGCACGAGCGCCGTCTTGAACAGCTCCGGGTGGTCGCTGCCGAGCATGCGTCGCAGCCAGACGTAGAAGAAGTCCGAGAGATCTGCGTATGGGATGGCGTCGTAGTAGGGCGGATCGGTGATGAGGATGTGCGCGCAGTCCGTCGGCAGCGGGTGGTGGCTCGCCGAGGCCATCCCGACGTCGGCGCCGTGGCCGCCCGCCGTGACATGCGCATTACGCAGGCCACGAACGACGTGCTCGACCGCGCCCGACCACGAGCCCGACGAGGACGCGAGCGGGTTCGCCTCGCCGTAGTCCCAGATGATCGGCAGTGCCTGCCGCGTGAACAGATGCGGCAGCGCCGATCCGCTTGGGTTCCAGGAGCAGCCGGTGTTCTGGTAGTCGCAGAGGCGATCGACCGCGAGCGCGAGGCACGAGCGTACGGCGACGCCGAGGCCGTTCGGCGTGCGGTCATCCGGCATCGCCTCGCGCACGAGACGCGCGAGCGTCGTTAGCGTCAGGAGCTGGCGCGGCGTGAAGAGATCACGCCAGCGGACCATGCCGTAGCGCTGCACTCGGAAGCCGAGCGTGCCGATGGGCGGGAGCGGCTCGCCGGGAAGGACATCGCCATGCGTCCGCTCGAGCTCGGCCACGGCCTTCGAGGCTGCTGCGAGCGCGACGTGGTCCTCGTCCGTCGGCGCGCGGAACGAGCGCTCCCCGGAGGCGCCGCCGAGGGCTACGGCAACAAGCAGCGCGGAGGGCGCACCACCCGAGCGCGCGGTGAGCTGCTCGCGTACATGCTCGACGGGGATCGTGTAGCCGCACTTCAGGCAGGTCGCGGCGCCACGCCGAACCGTCGGTTCGGGAAAGGACCGCAGGCTGCCTTCGGCGATCTCGAACCTAGGCGTCGGCCCGTCCCAGCCCGCGAGCTTGAGGCCGATAGTCCGTTCGCCACGGCGCGACAGGTGGAACTTGCTGGTGAGCACCACGTCGGCGCCACACCTCGGGCCCTCGCACTGAATGCGCCGGAACGAGATGTACGCCACGGGCATCTGCGCGCCTGCGCCGGTCGCTACGGGATAGAACTGCTGCAGCTCCTCACGCGACTGCTTCGTGATCTGTGCTCCCCAGCGCGTTATCTCGGTGAAGAGCTGCTCTCCGAACTGCTGGACGTACTCGAGGGTGACCTTGCTGATGAGCGTTGCGACTGGGTTCAGGTCGGACGCGTAGGATGTCGCGCCGAGGCGCAGCCCCTCGAGCGGGATCGAGCCACCACCGCAGAACGGATCGGCGAGGAACGAGGGACCGCTGTCGAACAGCGAGGCGTGCGCGGACGATGCAAGCGTGCGAGCGGCGTCGCGGAAGGCCGGGTCGGTAGCGCGCTGCCACGACGCGAAGTCAGAGACGAGCCGGAGCAGCCCGCGCCTGAGCGCCTCGCAGTCGCCGTTGAACGGCGTGCCGTAGAGCTGCCCGAGGACGTCGCGCGCCTGCGCCTTGAACGCGTCGGGACACGCGGGATCGAGCGGATCGATGAGCGAGGCAGCCAGGGCTGCAGCGCGGCACGACGGCAGGGGCTTGCGCGCCCACCAGATGTGGATCGCGGTGATGTGGCCGTGATGGACCGAGCGCCCGTTGCGCGCGTGTTCGGACACCTGGGCGATCGGGAGATCGACCTCGATGAGCCGGCGCGGATAGGTCTCGGTCGCGAGCATCACCGGGGCGTCTCCATGCGCGGGAGCACCGCGAGCCGGAATCCCGCCATCGTGGCGGGATTCATGGCGGGATACGCCCGCGGCCGCGCCTGCTTCTGAGGTATCCCGCCAGCGTGGCGAGATTCATGGCGGGATTTCATGGGCGCACCACCTCGTAGTAGGTCGCCCGGCCCGCGCCGACCCGACGAAGCAGCCCAAGCTCGGTCATCCGCTTGAGGTGGTTGAGCGCCGTGCGGTTGGGGAGCTCCAGCGCCTCTTGGTACTCGGGCGACGTGGCGCGCTCGCGGGTGACGAGCCACGCCCAGCCCACGCGCTCCGCGTCGCTCAGCTCGGCGAGTGCTTTGTTGTCGCTGACGTCCGCCGTGACCGAAGCGGCGTCCGGGTACATCGTGAGCACGACGTACGGCGCCTTGTACGTGTACGAGGGCAAGGGCAGCCCCGCAGCGGATGCACGCTCGCGCATCGACCGCAAGCCGAGCCCACGTTCCTCGGCGAGCTTCATCTTGCCGAAGACGAAGTGCATCACCGGGTTGCGGCTCAGCATCGGCGCGTCGAAGGTCTCGAGCTGCTTCATCGTGATCGGCTCGACGGGCGCGCCCGGGCTCATTACGACGACCTTGTGCGGGCTCGCGATGAGCTGGCACTTAGCGCCCTTGATCGCGTAGTCGCGATGCACGAGCGCGTTGACGATGCCCTCGCGCAGCAGCTCGTAGAAGGTCTCGCGGACCTCCTTGCGCTTGGCCGACGTGCGCGAGATTGGGTTCGGCAGCTTGTCCTTCAACCACGCGATGGCCTGGTCGGGAGCCTCGATGGCGGGGCCGACGAAGTCGCGCGGCTCCTCGCGGCCGTCTTCGTAGGTAATGGTGCCGAGCAACCCCGCCTGCAGGAGCAGCTCGCGTGGCTGCTTGCCGAAGAGCAGCGTGCCGAAACCGGTCGGGACGAACTTGCCCTTTTGCTCGACGAGGAGGCCCTGCTGAGCAAGGCGCCTGTGGAACTCGGCGACCGTGCGCGTGCCCTTGTCGAACGTCGCGCGATACTCCTTCAGCGCCGTGGGATCGAGATCGTCGAGGGTCGCGCCGCGCTGGGGGCCCTCGAACTCGGACAGCGATGCGGGCTGCTTGCCGCCGCCTTCGCGTGCTGCTGCCGCGCGCACCTCGGCCTGCGCGATGAACTCGCGGTTCGTCTCGCGGATGCGCTCCTGCAGATCGCGATCGAACATGTTCACCTTCACGCCGCTGTCCTGGAGGTACTTGATGCCCTTGCGATCGACGGTCGGATCGGGATCTTCGACGCCGACCCAGATCTCCTTGATGCGAGCGAGCACGATGCGCTCGGCGCACGAGAGCTTCGGGTGCTTGCGCGCGCCGGGCGCGCAAGGCTCGAGGGTGCTGAAGAGGACGGCGTTATCGAGCTTGTCGCTCCGGTGCTTCCGCTCGAGAAGCGTGAACTCCGCGTGGTCGCCGTCGCGAAGCTCGCTGCGGCTCGCGGTGTCGGTCACGCCGTCGTTCCAGAGCACGGCGCCGACGAGCGGGCTCGCCTTGCCGTCGCCACGCGGCTCCTGCGTGGACTTGACCATCACGTCGACGGCCAGCTCCATGAGCTTTCTGGGATCGAAGCGCTTGGTCGCCATCGTCAGAAGCCGAGCCCCTTCTTGCGCGCGAGGACGCCGTCCACCCAACGCTTCTCGTCCGTGCCACCGGGGTAGAGCGCCGAGAGCGACTGCGCGAGCTTCCAGAACTGCGCCTGCTTGCCGACGCCCTCCTCGACCAGGAAGCGCTTGAGGGCCTCGCCGCGTCCCGAGCCGAACAGCAGCATTGCCTGGTGGACGCGGTCGAGCGTGGTGGTGGCCGCCTTGGGCGCGCCAACCTCGCCCCAGCCCTGCTTCTCGGCCGCCTCTTCGAGATCACCGAAGAGCGTCATCTGCTTTTTCTTCGCGGCCTTCTTCGCCGTCGTCGGAGCCTCGACCTTTCCGAATAGGTGCTTGGTGCGCTCGGTGACTGCGAGCAAGCGTGCCTTGTCGCCCTTGACCTCCACGAGGTGGTCGAGCTCGTCGAGGCGCGCGCCGAGACCCTGGGCGATCTTGCGAGCCGCGTCGAACTCGAGGAGGAAGCCGCCAGCTTTCCCGCCGGCACTGCCACCTTCCTCATCGTCGTCCGCAGGCTCCGCTTCTCCCTCGGCGGTGGCGGTCGCCCTGGCGTCGCCGCCAGGCCCCGCCAACGTCCAGAGCCACATGGCCGAAAGGCGCGCGTCCTCTTCGAGGCCAGAGGTGTCGGCGTCCTCGAAGATCATCGAGAGGGCCTCCTTCGAGACCGCGGCCCAGACCTGTTCGAGGTACTCACGGAGCGTCACCGCCTCACCGGATACCTTCTCGACCTTGCTGTACTGCGAGAAGATCTCAAGCGCGGGGCCGAGGCACGCAAAGATGGCATCGGCTCCAACGACGCCTTCATCCGCAAGGCGCGGCAGCCACTCGCGCATGCGGATAGGCAGTTCGTGAAGGATCTTGCGCCAGTCACCAACATGGTCGACGCGCACAGCTCCCGACGCATCCTCGCGCGGGCGACAAACGATATGGACGGACGACGCAAGCGAGGCGGTTCCCATCGCGTTCATCCGGTTCCCCATCTCGGTGTCAACCGGCCACGACGCGGTAGCGACCCATCCGGCGTTCAGCAAAGCGGAGAGGATCGCCTCCCAGCCCGCAGTGCTCTTGTGGGCGAAGACCACGACACCGATTCCGCTCGGCGCGGTGAATCGTCTCGCCTCCGCAAGTGCTTTCCCCATCTGCTCTTCGTAGAATGCCGTGTCCTTCACCTTCCCGGTCACCGAATGCTTGCGCCCGGGATTCCAGATGGCTTCCTCGTCCTTCGGGGTCGTGCGCTCCTTGAGCAGCGAGGACTGAAGGTGTGGGAGCGACCTGCGCAGCCACACGTAAAAGAAGTCCGAGAGGTCGCCGTAGGGAATCGCGTCGTAGTATGGCGGGTCAGTTACGACAGCTTGGGCCGAATCATCGGGAAGTGGATGGGCAGTCGCGGATGCCTGCTCGACGTGGGCGCCGCCCGCGCGACGCTTGGCTTCGCGCTCGACAACCAAGGCGGTCCACTCAAGCGCCGGCAACCACCCGCCCGACTTCCCCTCAAACGGGAGACCTTCAGCGAAGTCCCACATGATGGGCAACGCCTGCCTGCTGAATGTGTTGATGATGCCGCTGGCGGTCGGCGTCGGGTCCCAGCGACAGAGCGTCGAGTTTCTGTCGACGAGGCGGTCCAGACCGAACGCGAGAACTATCTGCACCGCCTCCGCAAGAGCGTCGTCGCCCGTCTTCGCGACAATGGACGTTCGCACGTCGCCAACCAGCCTAGCGAACGTGGAGATCGTCAGGGCCTGCCGAGGCGTGTACAGGTCGCCAAAGGTCAGCGCTCCCATTCGAGTCACGGCCGACAGCCCACGGGCATTCGGCGACGGCCGTTCCGGCGGAATCAGTTCGTCCGGCACGAGGCTGAGCCCGGTCTTTGACGCTGAGCGTTTCTGAAGCTCCTTCACCGCCGCTGCTACCGCCACGAGGTCGGCTTCGGTGGCGACACGGTACGAACGACCCTGCTCTGACGTCTTTGAAGTGACGACCGCCAGAAGTCGCGCGTCTGCCGCACCGCTGCGTCGCTCTGCGAGTTGGGCACGAACCCGCGCGTTGGGCGTGGTGTACTCGCACACTGGGCATGTTGCCGACCCCTTGCGGATGGTGCCTGCGCCAGCGGGAGCCGAGACAACCTCAAAGGAGGTCTTCTTCGACTTCTGGTCGACCGACATCTTCAACGACGTCGAGCGTGCCCCTCGCTTCGCGAGAAGGAGCGAACGGATAAGCGGCACCTCGGCGCCGCAGCCCGGACCTTCACATCGAATCGTTCGCGCCCACAGGTACGCAATGGGCGTCGTGCCCTCGGAGTCGCGAGGGTAGAAGCGGGCAAGTTCTTGTTCGGCTTGCTCCTTGACCCACTCGCCCCAGCTTCGAACCTCATCTGCTAGCCGTTGACCGAACTTCGGGATCAGCTCAAGCAGCACGCGATTGAGGAGCACCGGCACCGGGTTCAAGTCGGAGGCGAATGCGTCGGCCCCCACGCGGAGAGCCTCAAGCGGGATGGCTCCTCCACCGGCGAACGGGTCAACGACCAATGGCCGCGTGCCCGCCGCGCCTCCGAGCGCGTGGTGCGCTGCAATCGTGAGCGCCTCGCTGATGGCGAGGTACTGGGGCTCTACCGAGAGATCCCAGTTCGCGAAGTCCGCGATGAAGTTCAGGAGTGCCGCACGCAACTCCGTCGGCTTGTTCCAATCGCGAGCCGGACCTCCTCGGGAGTCGCGAAGAGCCGTCAATCGGGCAGCGGCCTCGTCGCGAAACGCCTGCGGACAATTGGGATCAGCCGGGTCGGGCCACAGCGCCGCAAGAATCACCGCGCGGCAAGCCGCAAGCGGTCGTCGCGCCCACCAGATGTGAAGCGTCGAGATGTGCCCGTGGCGGATCGACTTCTCTCGGCGCGCGTGCTCCGAGATCTTGCGGATCGGCAGGTCGACCTCGATCAGCCGCTTCGGGTACTTCTGCACTTCACTCACGTGCGGCCTCCAGGATCGCCTTCGCCGGCACGTGGTAATGCTCGACCTTCACGACGGGCTCCCATCCGAGCTTCGCCGGGTTCTGAATCGTGTTGAGCTTAGGCGTCGTCGCGCAGTCGAAGACCACGTAGAGGTGGTAGTCGTCGCCGAGCCGCTGCGCGGTCCGGTACTCGTTCGCGGTGAGCGCCACCTCGCCCGTGCCGGAGCGACCCTTCACCTCGATGAAACGTGCCTGCACGAAGACGCCCGGCTCGGTCGGGTGCGGCCGCTTGGAGAGCAAGTCGTAGCCCCGGTTCTCGTTCTCGACGCTCTCGACCACCCAGCCGAGCGAGCGCTCGTGCTCGATGGCGACCTGCACGGCGATCTTCTCAATCTCCGGATCGCTCACCATGGGCGCGATGTTCGGCGCCTCGCGATCGGGATGTGGGAGCACCCACGCGCGACCGAGGTGTTGCACATCTCCGATCATGCAGTGGCGCTCCATCTCGAGCTCGTGGCGACGACGCTCGAGGCGCGCGTTCAGCTCGTCGAGGTGGTCCTCGGCCTGCTTGATGTTGCCTTCGATGGCCGGAATAACCTGACCCTCGACACGCCGTTCGAGCTGCTCGCCGAGCTTGATCTGCTGCTTGTCGATGAGCGTGTTGAGCGAGATCTCGATGTGCTCGCGCACCACGGAGTTCTCTTTCGTGCGCGGGCCTTGCACCTCGGCAAGGAACGGGGCGAGCGCGTTCTGGACGAGGTGGATCTCGACGAGATCGCGCTCGGGCAGCCCAGGAACGTCGGGCGCCTTCGTGCCCCTCGCCGACGGGATGAGGTCGAGGAAGAGCGTGGGCTGGCGCAGCGTCAGCGTGCCATCGACCTCTGCGCGCACGACGAAGAGCTTCTTGTGCAGCGTGTTCCCGCGACCGTCCTTGATCGACGCGGCGAAGACGTCGAGCCGGTACGGCGTCCTGGCGTGCAGGTCCCAGAGCATCGCGCCACGGCGCAGGTCATCGTCCACGCGATCGGTCACGTCGCTGCGCACCACCTCGAAGAGCGGGTGGCCAGGCGTGACCCACTCGAGCGTCGCGTCGTCGCCGAGCAAGCGCTTGTCGAACACGACGCGCTGGTACTCCCGTCCGAGCTTGCCGAAGCGGGGCTCGAGCCGCTCACCGATCGTCGTGAGCGTCTTCGGCACTTTGCCGACCTTGTAGACGTGGTCCTTACCGCGCACGGGCGAAGGGTGGACGCCCGCGATGGGGCCCGCCGTCTTGAAGAAGTCCTCGATCACCTCAGGCACGAGACGGCGTTCCTTGGCTTCCACCGACTTGCCCACGAGTGCCGAGAGGTTCAGCTCCTTCTTCGCGAGGCCCTCGAGCGTCGAGCCCGTGATGCGCTTGAAGCGCTCCGGGTCGATGTCCTTCACGATGCGATCGGAGATGTCGGTGACGTCGAGGCGCTTCGCGTACATCTCGCGGAACATCTTTTCGAGCGCATTCGACGGCAGCATCTCGCCAACGACGTCGAACACCTTGTCGGTGCCGAGCTCGTCTTTGATCTCGGCGAGCCGCATCAGGAGCTTCTCGAGGACGCGCCCTTCGCGCGTGTTGACCGCCGCGAAGTTGAAGATGAGGCAGTCCTTCTGCTGGCCGTAGCGGTGGATGCGGCCCATCCGCTGTTCGAGGCGCACGGGGTTCCACGGGATGTCGTAGTTGATCATCAACCAGCAGAACTGAAGGTTGATGCCTTCGCCCGCCGCCTCGGTGGCGACGAGCACCTGGGCGTCCTCGCGAAACTCGCGCTCAGCGTAGATGCGCGTGTTCGGCGTGTCGCGGTCGCCGATGGGCATGCCGCCGTGGATCTGCGTGCAGGTAAGGCCCCACTCGCGCAGCTTGCCGAGCGGGCGCCCGTCCTTACCGTCGCCGGCGAGGTAGTCGAGCGTGTCCTTGTGCTCGGTGAACACGAGGAGCTTCATCCTCGGATCGCTGAAGATCTGCTGCTCGCTCAGTACCTGCTTGAGCTTCACCAGCTTCGACTCGACCTCGCGCTTCTCGAGCGCGCGCGCCAGGTCGACGAGCTTGTCGAGGCGTTGAATCTCCTCGCGGAGCGCGATGGGATCGACGATCAGGACCGTCTCCTCCGCGGTCTGCATGATCTTCGCCTGCTCGTCTTCGGGCAGGTCCTCGAAGTCCTCGGGCAGCTTGCGGTCGATCTGCTGCTGCCGGTAGCTCTCCGGGTCGTCGAGGATCTTGCGGCGCTTGTCGCGCATGCGCTCGAGGCTGCGGCGCACGGCGTACATGCTCGACGCGAAGCGACGCTGCAGCATCGCCATCTGGAAGCCGAGGATGTTGGCCTGCACGTTCTCGGCGGCTGCGGCCTTGATCGACTGGTCTTCGACGTAGCGTGTGAGGGCGTCGTAGAAGTCGAACTCCTCGCCGTCGAGCTCGAACTTGGTCGTGCGCACGTCGCGGTTGGTGAAGAGCTTCTTCACCTCTCCGGTCTCGGGATCGGGGAACGCGACGAGCGCCTCCTTCAGGCGCCGTAGGTAGAACGGCGCCTCGTGCCGGCGCATCGCCTCCTCGAGGCTCTTCACGTCGCCGTAGACGTCGGGGTCGAGCAGGCTGAGGAAGAGGCGGAAGTTCTCCGGGTCGCCTTTGTGGGGCGTCGCCGTCATCAGGAGGAAGTGGTCGGTGCGTTGCGAGAGCGCCTCGCCGATCTGAAAGGCGAGCGTCTTCTTGTCGGCGCTGTACGCGCTCATCTTGTGAGCCTCGTCGACGATGACGAGGTCCCACTGCGACCGCAGCAGGCTCTCTTTCGCGTCCTCGACGCGCGAGATCCAGGAGACCGAGGTGACGACCTGGTTGTGCTCCTGCCAGGGGTTCTGGCCATACTGCGTGCGCAACACCTCGCCGCGCATTACGTCGAACTGCTCGCGGAACTTGTCCTTCAGCTCGCGCTGCCACTGAAAGGTGAGGTTCGCGGGAGCGACGATGAGCGTGCGCTTCGCGAGGCCACGGATCTTCAGCTCCTTGAGGAGCAGGCCCGCCATGATGGTCTTGCCCGCGCCGGGGTCGTCGGCGAGCAGGAAGCGGATGCGGGGCAGCTTCAGGAAGTAGTCGTAGACGGCCTCGAGCTGGTGGGGCAGCGGGTCGACGCGTGCGATCGAGAGGGAGAAGTACGGGTCGTACTCGTACGCGAGTCCGAGGCGCGCGGCCTCGACGCCAAGCTTGAAGTGGAGCGGCTCGCCGTCGAATGGTTCGCTCTGGGGCGAGGCTTCGAGCAGCGCAAGCTGCTGGGCGTGGAGTACCCGGTTGTGGGTCTGGCCGGTCTTCTGGCCCGAGCCTACGACCTTCACGGCGTCGCCGAGCGGCGTGACCACCAGCACCTCGACGGGCTCCGGGAGCATCGGCCCGCGCACGATGATGCCCGGCTTGAGATCGTCGAGCTTCATGGCTCGCCTCCCTCGTCGCGCGTGGAGGCAGCCTTCTGCTGCTCGATCCACTGGTCGAGATCGACGCGCTTGAAGCGCCACTGGCCGCGCACCTTGAACGCCGGGAGCTCGCCCTTCTGGGCCATCGTGTAGACGGTTTTCTCCGCGACTTTGAGCAACTGGGCGACCTCGGGCAGCGTGAGAATCTCGTCCGTCATGTTGGACCAGGCTCCACCTGGGTTAGCGGTTGGCAGAGGTTGCCAACCGGCGCCAGCGTACACCAGAGGTCGGGCAGGCCGCAACGCTAGGGGCTTCCAAGCCCGCAGAAGCTCTGCGGAAGCTGACCCGCGCACCCGTTGGAAGGGGGCGCAGCGCTCGCTACGTGCGGACCTGGATGCGGGTCTGCGGCCGGAGCGGGACGAGCTGCTGCGCGTAGGCGCGGACCACGCGATTGTAGAGATCCTTCACCTTCGGCGCTTTGAGGCTCACGACGAACGCGTACGGGATCGGCTGCGGGTCCGCGACCTTCATGCCGCTCTCGCGGTGATGGTAGTAGATGTCGAAGCACGGGTCGGCGAGCGACGAAGCCCGGAGCCGCTCCTCGTGGTGCAGGCACGGCTCCCACTTATGGCCGTCGTCGCGCAGCACGGTCTCGGACTGTCCGTAGAGGTTCGCAGGCGAGAAGAACGACCGAGTCTTGGCGTGCTTCGCCGGCTTGGCGCCTTCCTTCGGCTTCGTGAACTTGGCGCTGTGGGGGCGGAATGCGACCTCGAGCCCGGAGCGTGTGTACGTGCCCGGATGCTCGGGATCGACCTCGGGAGCGATCACGAGGCTCGCAGCAAGGTGGACGTCGCCCTCCAGCGTGACGTTGCTGATCGGGACCGGCGCGCGGAGGTGCTCGCCGACGGGTAGCTCGCCCTGGAAGACGACCAACGTCTCGTCGTCATCACAGGTCACGAGCTGGAGCGGATCCGCCTCGAACCGGCCCCACCCAACATGCTTCAGCTCGTGGTGCTCCTCGGTGTGCGCGCGGTGGATGAGGAGCGCGCGGATCGCCAGGGGCCCGAGCCGGGTTCCCAACTGCGCACCGATCGACGCCGCAGATCGGAGCGCGAACGGCGCGGCGAAGCTGGTGCCGTGCGTGTGTCCGCCGCGAAGCTGCGGCGTGAGGATGCCGAACGGTTCGTCGTCGGACCCGCCGAAGGCCAAGCCGTCGGGCTTCACGATGCCCGGGCTGCGCCCCGGACCGACGCAGGAGTATCCCGCGCGCGCCCAGTCGTTCCCGCGCCGGTCCGCTGCACCGACGGACAACACGTTCACACCGTCAGCAGGCGGCTGGATGCGGTTGAGGCCGGTGGCTTCATCCAGCGCACCATCGTTGCCGGCTGCGACGGTCGCGACGCATTTCCCGTGGGCGAAGCGCTTGTCGAGCGCGGCGGTCCACAGAGTGACCTCGTCGTCATCCACGGCGAGCGACGGGCCGAGGCTGATGTTCACGTAGGAGTAGAGCCCTGGGTTCTTGTCGAGGTGCCCGACGATGCGGTCGAGGACGTCGAAGTAGTCCGGGTCGGTGGCTGTGCCGGTCTTGTTGTCGAGCACGCGAACGTGGTCGACCGCGCAAAGCGGTGGGGCGGGAGCCTGCCCGGAGGCGAGCGGCCCGAAGAGAAACGCGGTCGTGACGCCCAGACCGTGCTCCTCGAACGCCCCCACCGACGCACCGAGCCCCGCGGGCTCCACCAGCGTTGCCCACGGCAAGAGCGCCTTCTGGGCCGCCGTCGGGATACCGCCATCGAAGATGACAGCTCGCGCGGCGCCATCGACCGGAGCGTCCTTCGGCAGCCGCACGTCAAAACCCTGAGCACCGCGAAGGATCGACGGTCGAAACGGACGCAGCGACGGCATCCCGCGCGCGACACGCACGAACGAGAAGCGTGCGATGTCTTCCGCGTTCTTCGGGTCGACACGCACCGGGAGGAACGTGAGCCCCTGCACATCTCGACGGCGCGCAATGAGCGGCTCCGCGTTGTGGGCCTTCGCGTACTTGATGAAGTCGAGGACGATGGAGTCGACGCCCGAGTTGTGCAGGACGACCTCGAGGAGAACGCCTTTCCCCTCGGGGATGCCACGCAATTTCGACTTCGCGTCGAAGGCGTTGAGGTCCTCGATGTGGCTCAGCGATTCCGCGCCCTTGGTGCTGTCGGTCCAGCGCTTCACCGACGTGGCCCAACGGTCGAATGCCGTCTTCGCGCCCGCGACGAAGATCTCCTCGGTAACGGCATCCTCGCCGTGCCGATCGACGCCCCACTTCTCGGGCGTGATGGTCCGCGAGCGGCTGCCAACCGCGCGGAGACCCACCGCCGTAAACAGATCGCTCGGGTAGTCGCTCTTCGAGAGGAAACGCGGGTGGAGGGTAACGACGGCGACGGCTTCGCCGCGCGGACACGCGTCGTCCGGTAGCTGGGTGATCTGCGCGGTCACGTTCGCAAGACGCTGGGCAATCCTCGTCTTGGCCGTGGCGAGGTCGTAGGGAAGGTTCTTCGGTCCGCTCGCCTTGGGCACCTGAACTTTCGAGACGAGTCGCTCGCCTTGGCCCAGCAGGAAGTTGTGTTCGCGTGCCATCAGGTCCGCTCCTCTCCACGAGTTCCAGCCTTCGGGCGCTTCGTGGACTTCGAGGTAGAAGCCGACGCGCCTCCGAGGTGCTTGCGCAGTGTGTCCCGCGAGAGCCCGGTGAGGTTCGCGACCTCGCGCTGGGACTTGCCCGTGGAGCTGAGCCACGCGGCCACGCGCAGCTTGGTCTCGAGGTCGGCCTTCTCCGAGAGATTCGCGACAACGCGCTCGATAGCGGCTGTCGTCGACGTTCCACTCACCACGGCCGACCTGCGTGCGGCAGTGACGATGCGAACGACATCGGCGAACGAGCGCCCTTCGAGCAGCGCCGAGAGGAGCCCGATGCTGTCTTTGAGCGAGTCGTCGGGCCCAACAAGTTCGCGGATGACGGCGGAGATCTCGTTTGCCTTCGGGTGTGGGAACTCGACGACCCGGTCGAAGCGGCGCCACACGGCTGGGTCAAGGAGCTCCGGGTGGTTCGTCGCGGCGACGAGGATGCCGTCCGTCGGCCAGTCGTCGACTGCCTGAAGGAGCACCGTCACGAGCCTCTTCAGCTCGCCCACTTCGGTGGCGTCGTCTCGTCGCTTCGCAATCGCGTCGAACTCGTCGAGCAGGAGCACCGATGGCGCGCGCCGCGCGAAGTCGAGCACCACGCGGATGTTGTTGCCCGTGCGACCGAGGAAGCTACTCATCACGGCCGCGAGATCGAGCGTCAGCAGTGGGCGCTTCGTGTGCGCCGCGAGCCATCGGGCGGCCAGCGTCTTTCCCACGCCGGGCGGACCCACGAAGAGGAGTGAGCGCGTCGGCGCGATGCCTGCGTCGACGAGCTTCTCCTCCTGCTCACGCTCGTGAACAACGGCCGACAACTGCTCGAGTACCGGCTCGGGCCAGGTCGGCTCAGTGGTGAGCTGGGCCACCTGCTCGCGTCGAAGCAGCTCGAGGCGGCTGTCGAGGTCAACAGGTAGCGCCTGCTGAACGCCTCGGGTGGGGCCAACACCAGCGGCCTCCATCACGGCTTTCGCAACGGGCGCGAGATCCGGCCTGCGCGCGGCCACTGCGCGCAGCATCCGCCGCGAGAGGGCGGCCACGTCGTCCACCTTACCTTCGAGGGCGAGGCGAACGAGGTGGACGGTATCCTTGTCGAAGTCGCTCATCGTCGTCCACTTCCAGTGCCTTGTAACTCCATCGTTTGTGTCACTAGTGGACTACGATGTCAAGCATCATCGCGCGTTTCGTCCACATCAGCCGACCCTGCTATTCGAGGGAACTCAAGGCCGGTGGACGACGATCCTGGCGCTCGAGTCAATCGTCGTCCACGCCGCCCGCTGCTCGGCCCAAGTGCCCGCGTGGGCCACCTCCCGCAGCGTCCGCTCGGCCATCGGCTCGGCCCCATCGACGGCTTCGAGGGCCAGCACCTGCTCCTGAAGGTCGGCGGCCAGCATGAGCAGGTCGAAGAGCTGCGTGACGCGGGCGCGCGTGAGCCCCAGCTTGCGCGCCAGGGCGGCCTGGTCGGCCACGAGCCCGCGCTCGATTGCGGCCTCGAGGTGGTGCGCGAGGGCGAGCTGCCGGGCGACCTTGGCCGGGCGTCGCACGGGCTCGGGCTTGTCGGGCGGCGGCGTCGGGGTGAGCTCCACGC